>VGVA01000058.1 GCA_016874115.1 Gammaproteobacteria bacterium | reverse complement strand
GGCAGAACGCCGATGGAAACATTGCTCAGTGGGAAACTGATTTGGGACGAAAAAAACTTGAACCAAATCTAACCTGACAGCCACCCTGAAAATTCGGTAACTGTCAGATCAGGTTTGAGCTAGTACAACAATTCCGAATCCGAATCGTTCAGACTGCTGAGAACGAAAATCCTGAAGCAATTACGTGCGAATAATTGGAATAATTTCGCCATCACCGCGCCGACGCAGGATGCCGGCAAAACCACCGTCGCCGTTAATCTTGCAATCGCCATGGCGATGGATGTCAACCAAACCGTCATGCTGGTCGATTTAGACTTACGTCACCCCAAGGTGCACTGGTTTTTCGGTTTGGAAAATGAAGTCGGCTTACGCGATTATTTTCTTTCCGACAAACCACTGTCAGATATCCTGATTAATCCGGGCATCGACCGTCTCACCATACTACCGGGCAGAGGACAAGCAATCGGCTCATCGGAAATTTTATCCAGCCCCAAAATGAAGCAATTAGTTAATGAGCTGAACAACAAACGGAATCAGTCCAGAATTATTATTTATAATCTGCCGCCCGTATTGGGAAGCGACGATGTGTTGTCCGCAATCGATTTTTACGACGCCTTGCTCATAGTTGTTGAAGAAGGCAAAAATAAACCCGATGAAGTCAAACAAACCTTGACCCTTTTATCGGGCAAAAAAATGCTCGGCACCGTATTAACTAAATCGCAAAATCCGCCGGAGTATTCAAGCCATTAATAAAACCGGTTACAGATTAATCCCATTAATCCTGATTATCAATCTCAAAAAATATCCACTTCACACGGCTGTGGGTCAGTTTAATCTGTTTTTCCATCGCATTAATCTCGTTCACCGCCGTGGCGACCGTCAGTTCCGGTTTCAGATTGGCTTTAATGGCAATCATGACCGAATTGCCATGATTAATCGCCCATAAATTAAGCACTTGAATAACACACGGTTGCTGCTCCAGATAGGTTTTCACCGCCAGCCGGATATCTTCCGCCGATTCGCCGATCAGCAATGAATGCACTTCCGCACCAACCAGGGCGGCAACGATAATTAACAAGCCCCCCTATCAGCATCGAACCTACCGCATCAAACACTGTATTGCCGGTTAATACCGTTAACCCTAAGCAAATCAAGGCAATTACTAAGCCCACCAAGGCGGCAATGTCCTCGCCTGTGACGACCATTAACTCACCGGAATGGGTTTCCTTAAACCATTGCCATAATGATCGTTCGCCCCGCTCTTCGGCCATGGCCGATAGTGCGCCTTTCAATGAAAATCCTTCCAGCAAGACCGATACCAACAACACAATCAACGCGATATTGGCGTTTTCAACCTTATGCGCATGGATTAAATGATCCACACCTTCATAAACAGCAAATACGCCGCCCACCGAAAACAACACAAAGGCCACCATCATCGACCAAATGTACGACTCGCGTTCGTAACCCATCGGGTGCTTCTGCGTAGCTTCTCTTACCGAACGTTTCATGCCGACCAGCAATAACACCTGATTGCCGCAATCCGCATACGAGTGAATGGCTTCCGCCAAAAGCGAGCCGGAACCGGTCCATAAGGCGGCCCCGGTTTTGGCGACAGCAATGCCTAAATTGGCGGAAAAAGCGTAGAGAACAGCTTTGGTGGAATTATTCGCTGACATGTATCGTTAATTAATGAATGATAAAAAAGAGTAATAATATCAGATTAATACGATTTAATCCCAGCGCTCGTCTTTCACCTGAACCCGGCCATCGACGATTCGCACCGGAAAACAAGCGATATCCTCATACGCCGGCGGCGCTTTCACCGCGCCGGTTTTAATACAAAACCGCGCACCGTGGCGAGGACAAATAATTTGATCGCCGTCGATCAAACCGTCGGCTATCGGCGCGCCGTCATGGCTGCACACGTCCTCGATGGCGTAAAATCCGCCGTCGATTTTAAACACCAGCACGTCGATGCCATCGACATCCACTATCACATTCTCGCCATCGCTTAATGCGGTTTCCGCGACGGCATCAACCCACTCCGACATCTTTACCTTAACCCCGCTTATTTAATATAAACATCATAACGTATTAATTTGCTTGAAAAACTCTCCGACGGTTTGCTGCCCAAAGGTTCGGCATAATCCGGACTTTTCACCACCACCCGCTTGCCCGCATTTGCCATTGCAGACTGAAATAACTGCCCCTTATCCACATCATCCCCGGCCAACGCCCGCAAGGCAACAATCGCTTTTTTTGCCAACGCCGATTTCTTGCGCTTGGGCGGAAACATCGGATCAAGGTAAATACAATCAGGTTTCTCTATTAATTCATTGAGTATCATAATCGCATCGCCGTGGATTAACTTCGGCACTTCCAAACCGAGTTGCCGCACCCACGCTTGCTGCGCCAATCGGCGATAGCCGTCTTCCAACAAAGCCGCCATTACCGGATGGCGTTCAATGCTGCTTACCCGATACCCCATACGAAACATCGCCAGACTGTCTTGTCCCCAACCTGCCGTGGCATCGACAATCGTTTCGGTTTTCCGCCCCAATGCTTGCGCCAATGCGCCCGTTTTCGCCATCGGCCAGGAACGCTGCTCGCCCTGGCGGTGTTCAATCTCAACAGCTAATCCCGACTTATTACTAAATCGACCATCCAGCAACTTTAGGCAATCGCCCTGCCAAGTTAAGTAAAGCTGGCACTTACAATTGTCAAGAACGTCAGCAAGCAGAAAGACAGAAACATTAAGCATATCAGCCAATTGCCGATATTTACCTATTTCACCTTCACCTTCGTACAGAACGGCAATCTGATCTTGCCAGCGGGCATCCATTCCGTTTGCCGATACGTTCGACTATTAATAACGTCTACGCGGCGGTGGCGGCGCATATCCGCTATTGTCGTCCGGCCAGAAGCGGTTGTGCGGCGACTGTCCTTCCTGACAGGCTTCCAAAATCCGCTTTTTGCACAAGGTTTCGCGCCATTCGTATTTCAGGAAAACTTTTTCCATGGTTGTCGGTTGCGGCTCGAAATTAACGATGGCCGTCGGGGAATATCGGTTTTCACCATAGCCAGTACCGGCTTCCGATTCCATTCGGGCGCGGCCTTTCGCTTCCGGTGCAGCTGCGGCACTGCCTTTATTCAGCATATCCGTCATTGGCGCAACCGGCGGACGCGGCTGTTCTGCATAAACCGCTACGGCAATCACACCCATTGCGGACGTGTCGCCCCAGGCCGCGGCGTAGGAATCCGCCGACTCGGTAAAATAAAAGCGATTGACTTGGTTTTGACTGCTGCGCCAACCTTCATATTCGCCCGACGTGTGCGGATTCAGAATGTACATACGTTCGGTATTTTGCAGGTAAGACTTCTGCCCGCTGATGATGTTGCGGCCATCTACTGCAATCACCAAGCCTACGCGCTGATCGCTGTTATTGCTGACTTTAACCCGATAGCGTTCGTCTCGATTTGCCTGAACATAAGCACGATATGAATTGCCATCATCGTTGACTGGATATTCCGGTAAGCTTCCGCTGTTATCGCCGATGACTTGGACTGCGACGGGCAAATATGGCCGTACGCCAAATATTTTTTGTTTGGTGTCGGGCGAATTGGCGCAGGCGGATAAAGCCAGTAAAAGCGAGGCTATTAATAACAAGTAATACTTTACCATGATGCGCAACCTCATCAGAACTGCGATTTAAAGAATGCTCCGGTAATGCTCCACTACTGGAAACGGTTCGTAAAAATGATGCAACAACGCTTTCCATTGTTGATAAGCATCCGACTTTCGGAAACCTTCCGTGTGCGTTTCTAATGTTACCCAGTTTACCAAAAGCAGATAGCGGTTTTCGGTTTCCAAACATTTTTGCAGTTGCAGAGAAATAAAGCCTGGTTGGGCGGAAATGATGGCTTTGGCTTGCGCGAACGCTGCCTCAAAATCGGCTTCTAAACCGTTTTTAACATCCAGGATAACAGCTTCGAGTATCAATTAATGAATCCTACTCAAGCAGGGATAGGGTCATTATCATCGTCATCCCCCCTTTAAGTTTACGCAATGCCTTGGCTTCAATTTGCCTTATTCTTTCACGGGTAACTTCGAATTGTTTGCCGATTTCTCAAGATTCGTTAAGTTATCAAAATTAATACCAAGCCTCTCTCTCAAAACCTTAGCTTCCCTTGCCATAAGATTTTTTATGATTTCTTCGTATTGGACTTGGGCTTTAAATTTCTCAAAATCATTTTCATTATCTGGCATAAATTACTCGCTTTAAAATTTATTCCGTGGAAACCGCTTCCTGTTGATTCTTCAACGCCGCATCCAGTGTATGCCACGCCAAGGTCGCGCATTTCACTCGCGCCGGATATTCGCGCACTCCTGCCAAAACCGCCAACTTGCCCACCGCTTCCAGTTGGATGTCTTCGCTTTTGCCAGTAGTCATTTCGTGGAAGGTAAGAAACAAGGCTTCGGCTTCGGCTTCGGTTTTGTCTTTGATGATTTCAGTCATCAGAGATACGGAAGCGGTCGAAATCGCGCAGCCGGAACCTTGAAAGCTGGCATCGGCGATTCTGTCGCCGTCCATTTTCAAATACAGCGTCAAGCGGTCGCCGCATAAGGGGTTAAAGCCTTCCACTTTGCGGTCAGCATCCTCAATTACCCGAAAGTTGCGCGGATTGCGGTTGTGGTCGAATATGACTTCTTGGTACAGATCGCGTAAATCTTCAAACATTAGCCGAACACCTTTATTAAGGATTTTATCCCTTCCATTAACACATCGATTTCTTGTTTCGTATTATACATGGCGAAGGATGCCCGCGCCGTGGCCGGTACACCGTAAAACTCCATGACCGGCATAGCGCAGTGATGGCCTGCCCTGATCGCAATCCCCAAGCTATCGAGCATGGTGCCGATGTCGTGCGGATGGATTTTGCCTAAGGTAAACGACAAAATCGCTCCCTTATCTTTCGCTTCGCCAATTATTTTTAAGCCGTCGATTTGCTTGGCTTGCTCGGTGGCATACGTCAGCAATTCGGCTTCATAAGCGGCAATGTCGGCCATGCCGATGCCATTAAGATAGCCGATGGCTGCGCCCAGGCCGATGACTTCGGCAATCGCCGGCGTTCCGGCTTCAAACTTGTGCGGCAAGGCGGCGTAAGTCGATTTTTCGAAAGTGACGGTGCGAATCATATCGCCGCCACCCTGATACGGCGGCATGGCTTCCAGAAAGGCTTGCTTGCCGTACAAAACGCCAATGCCGGACGGCCCGTACAACTTATGACCGGAAAACACGTAGAAATCGCAATCTAAAGTTTGTACATCCACCGGGATATGCGGAATGGCTTGTGCGCCGTCGAGCAGCACGGGAATGTCTTTGGCATGGGCAGCGGCGATGATGTCCTTGACCGGATTGATCGTACCCAAGGCATTGGACATGTGCACGACAGCGACCAATTTGGTTTTTTCATTCAGAAGCTGTGTGAAGTCGTCGAACAACAATTCACCGACCTGATTCATCGGCGCGACTCTCAATACCGCCTCGGTTTGCTCGCACAACATCTGCCAAGGCACAATGTTGGAATGGTGTTCCATTGCGGTAATCAAAATTTCGTCCCCGGCCTTGATGTTAGCTTTGCCGTAAGTTTGCGCGATAAGGTTGATGGCCTCGGTAGCACCGCGCACGAAGATGATTTCCTTGCTACTTTCGGCATTGATAAAGTCCCTGACCTTCTCCCGCGCCGCCTCGTATTTATCGGTGGAACGCACACTCAAGGTATGTACGCCGCGATGTATGTTGGCGTAATCATGCCGGTAAACATGGTTCATGCACTCGATGACGATGTCGGGTTTTTGGCAACTGGCGGCATTGTCCAGATACACCAAATCTTTGCCGCGGATTTTTTCGGCAAGGATAGGGAAGTCGGCGCGGATACGTTCGATTGGGAAAGTGGTCATGGGTTATAATTGAGTATCTTGCTTAAAAATTTTGATTGTTGCTTAATTAAAATCAAAGGGTTAAAGTATTACAAAGTTTAATATGGATTTCATCTTATGGACTCAATCATCACGCCTTTTCGCAAACATTTAACCGACATTCATGAATGGCACAAAATGGGTGAGGCCAAAATTTATCCGCCAGATAGTCACTTAGAACTTATTGAAGGAGAAATCATTGAAATGCCGCCTATTGGTTTTAAACATGCCGGCTATCTTAATCGCCTTGTCAAACTGCTTGTTAAAATTGTACCGGACGAAATTGTCACAAGCGCCCGAAACCCGCTTCAACTCGGTGATTTGTCCGAACCTCAACCCGATTTCATGTTGTTAAAGCCAAATTCGGATAGTTATTCGTCGCGCCTTCCAATTTCGGAGGATGTCTTGCTGCTAATCGAAATTGCCGACAGTTCACTCAATTTCGACCAAACACAAAAACTTCGTTTATATGCCCTACACAATATCCCCGAATATTGGTTGTTAAACCTTAACGATAACTGCCTGGAAGTTTATCGAAAACCTAAAGGCGAAGTGTTTGCCGAGAAAACCACCTTATATAATGGAGATAACATCACCTTGTCGCAATTGCAGGAATTAACGATTAAAGTTTCCGATATTCTGTAAAGAAATTGGCCATTAAATTTTAAGTACATTCACCGGCTCAAGGGCAAAACTTTGAGCTTGATAATCATCTGCATTATCTACACTAATCAATTTAGTCCACAGATAACCATAGGCATCGATTTCGTAAATTAACATTTCAGTGCCTACACATTTTTTAATCGCAAGAATTTCATTTTCAGGCAGATCATGAACTAACCATTCTGAGATTTCGACAATTTTAATTTTGTCGCCAACATTTAATTTACTGCCATTTCTATCAAGGGGCTCTAAAGGAAAACCAGCAGGGTAATTTATTTGGCTCAAATTGTTTCTCTTAAAGCCACTCTTTCTCCACCCCTTCCTGCGGAAACCGCTTCAAAACCTGCTCCAGTACCTTATCATGCAGGCTTTTTATCTTGATCTTCTCAACCATCTCATTAGCAAACGCAAAGGTCAGCATGTTGCGGGCGGTTTCTTCATCCACGCAGCGGGATTGCAAATAGAACACCGATTTTTCGTCAAGTTGCCCCACGGTTACGCCATGCCCGCATTTGACATCGTCGGCGTAAATTTCAAGTTGCGGCTTGGTGTCGGCTTCGGCATCGTTGGATAACAGCAGGTTGCGGTTGGACATCTGCGAATCGGTCTTTTGCGCGTTCTCCGCCACAATCACCCGGCCTTGGAACACGCCACGGGCGCGGTCGTCCAGTACGCCTTTGTACAATTCCTTACTGATACCATGCGGCTGCAAGTGATTGATGCGCGTATGATTATCCAAATGCTGACGGTTAACGCCCAGATATAAGCCGTTTAATTCGCACTCCGAAGCCTTGTCCATATCGACATGGACATCAGTGCGCGCCAGCAAACCACCGAAAGCAAAATTATGGTGGCTAAAGCGGGACGCCATGCCTTGTTTAACGTGCGTGCCGCCGAAGTGATAAGCCTTATCCGCTTCGCACTGCAATTTATGCAAGGTTATGTGCGCGTTTTCCCCGGTGAAGATTTCGGTGACGCTGGCCGTTAAATAAGTCTCGCCGGTGGTGGCGGCAAAGGATTCGATGACGGTCGCTTCGGTGGAACAATCCGCGACAATCAGGTTGCGCGTGGTTGCCGATACCTCGGCCTGGGTGACGACATTTAAAATTTGGATCGGTTTCGCCAACACTTGCTTGGTCGGGATGTGGATAAATACGCCATCGCTAAACCACGCCGTGTTGAATGCGATAAAGCCGTGGCTTTCGGCAGGTAACGCTTGCCCCAAGTAAGGTTGCACCCATTCGGGCTTTGACTCCAAGGCTGTCGCCATGCCGGAAACCAGAATGTTATCGGGCAAGCCATTAAGTGCGGATAACTCTGCCGAAAAATGACCGTCCACCAAAACCACTGTCCAGGCATCCGACAATAACTGAGATTGTAGACATTCTTTATCAATAAATTGTAGGTTGGGGTTAGTGGAAACGAACCCCAACATAGGCGCAAACAACTTCTTCTCGATGGCAGTGACGTTGGTGTAACGCCAGTCTTCCTCGCGCGGCGAAGGAAAACCGCTGGCGGCAAACTGCTGCAAGGCGGTTTTCCGCAAGCTTTGCAACCAAGGCAAATCTTGCCCCGGCAACGTGGTTGCCAAGTCTTGATAATTGTCGAGATAACGGCTCACGTTGCCCATTACGCCGCCACCCCGTTTTTGTTGCTTTCAACCCAGCTATAACCTTTTTCTTCCAGCTCGAGCGCCAGTTCCGGCCCGCCGGATTTGACGATTTTGCCGTGCGCCAGCACATGCACCACATCAGGCTTGATGTAATCGAGCAGGCGCTGGTAATGGGTAATCATCAAAAAGCCGCGATCGGGTGAACGCAACGAATTTACGCCATCGGCGACAATGCGCAAAGCGTCAATGTCCAGGCCGGAATCGGTTTCGTCCAGAATGCACAGCTGTGGTTCCAGAATGGCCATTTGCAGAATTTCGTTGCGTTTCTTTTCGCCACCGGAAAAGCCTTCGTTGACGGCGCGGTAAAGAAACTTCTCGTCCATCTCCAGCATTTTCACCTTATGCTTAACCAAGGTAAGAAAATCCATGGCATCGACTTCCGGCTGGCCGTGATGCTTACGCACCGCATTCAACGCGGCTTTCAGCAGATAAATATTGCTGACACCAGGGATTTCGACCGGGTATTGAAAGGCCAGGAATATCCCTTCCCGCGCCCGGATTTCCGGCGGCATCTCGGTTAAATCTTTGCCTTGATAACTGATTGAGCCTTGGGTGATCTCATAGCCCGCCTTGCCCGACAAAACATGCGACAAGGTACTTTTGCCGGAACCGTTCGGCCCCATGATGGCGTGGATTTCTCCCGCCTTTATTTCGAGGTTAATCCCTTTCAGGATGGGTTTGTCAGCGACGCTGACGTGGAGGTTTTCTATAAGGAGCATGTTCGTATTAACTGATTATGGAATGTAAAATTTATTGCTTAAATGATTCAAAAATGGCGATGTCTTTCTTTAGTAAATCATTGGCAATATCGGAAATTTGTACGCCTTTTCTGGCGGCAATGGTTGCTAAAAACTGTTGCACCGGTTCATCAAGATAGATCGGCAAGTTCAATTTAGCATTCGGACGGTAAAATTTGCCCAGAACACCTTTGCTGAAATCTATTTCAGCCGGTAAATCATCATCACTTTCAAAATCTATTGCTTTAGCCATAGATACACCTCTTGTTCATAATTGACCATCGGAATATATCCGACATTCCTGTTTGGTTGCTAATCGAGCGGAAATAATTCTAATTAAAGAACGGCTTGGATCAATAAGTGTGGGCAACAACCAATAAATCGCCATTGGTATTTTGACCCATCGTTAACCAGCGTTCTTCCTTATCACTATGCGCTTCATCGAAAACAGTCACCGCCGGCGGATCGAGAAATATTTGTGCGGCTTGCTCAAAACTAATGCCGTGCTTCTTGATGTTGGCGAGGGCTTTTCTGTCATCCCACTCGAAATCGTAAATATGTGACATTAATTTTTAAATTAACCTCAGGAACTCCTCATTCGGCGGAATACGCTTCGCTATTCCGCCCTACTGCACTTCAATCCAACCTAACCACCAATTACCGTCTTGCTTGATTACTGCTGTGTATTCAATTTTCATGACTTGACCAAAATTAATGTATTGAAATTGTTGGGGTTCATCTTATTCACCCCAACCTACCAAGCTAATGCAAATAAGATTTTATTTTTTCTATCCAATCTGGAATACTAATTTTTCTTATTTTACGTGTAGGAGAAATATCAAAAAGAGCAGGGTCAATATAGTCGCTTGACCAATATCGCCCTGTGATTTTTATGTCATCGAACGTAAGTTTTAATACACCGTACTCACCACGATTTGCATCCAAACAAAGTGCAAAATAAAAATCGTTGCCACTGACTTTAAATAAAGAGCCTGCCCATGAAGAATTGGGATTACCATTTTTTTCATAAGAAACACCACTTATATTTGTTTCCAAAAAAGAATGCTTAATATTAAAAGATAATATTCTTTGCTTTAGCACGATTAGTTTTCCCATTTGCATTCGTTATTAATCTCCAAGATTTGCCTTCATATGAACCACCAATAAACAAATTTCCGCTCAATTCAAACAGTTTTTTTGTAAATTTCTGCCAGCCTAATAACAAATAAAAACCACCAGCAGTTGAAGCAATTTGAAAAAGCTTTACTAACGAAAATATATCTTCGTTGAGCTCGTCTTGAAAATAAATATTAGTCGCGTGATAAAGAATTAATGCAATAAAGACAACAGTTATAAGTCCTGCTTTGAACCAGCTAGTTATCATATTTCCCCCTGCTTATTTATTATAATTTTCAAATGGGTAAAACATATCTCCAAAAAATCAATAATTACTATCAAAGGCCGTATTCACTAACCAACCGACCCTTCCAAACCCAGCCCCAACAACGCCTGCGCCTCGACCGCAAATTCCATCGGCAATTCCTTAAACACTTCCTTGCAGAAACCGTTGACGATCATGGAGACGGCATCTTCCGCCGATAAGCCCCGTTGCTGGCAGAAGAACAACTGGTCTTCGCTGATTTTGGAGGTAGTCGCTTCGTGTTCGACTTGCGCGGACGGCTGTTTGACTTCCACATAAGGGAAGGTGTGTGCGCCGCATTGGTCGCCGACCAGCAAGGAATCGCACTGGGTATAGTTGCGGGCGTTCTCGGCGTTTTTTAGCACTTTCACCAAGCCGCGATAGGTGTTTTGAGCGCGGCCTGCGCTGATGCCTTTGGACACAATCGTGCTGCGGGTGTTCTTGCCGATGTGGATCATCTTGGTGCCGGTGTCGGCCTGTTGCATATTGTTGGTGACGGCCACGGAATAAAACTCGCCGATGGTGTTGTCGCCGGTCAGCACACAGCTTGGGTACTTCCAAGTGATGGCGGAACCGGTTTCCACCTGCGTCCACGACACTTTGGCGTTGTCGCCCCGGCAATCGGCGCGCTTGGTGACGAAGTTGTAAATACCGCCTTTGCCGTCCTTGTCGCCCGGATACCAGTTTTGCACGGTGGAATATTTGATCTGCGCGTCTTTTAACGCGACCAGTTCGACCACAGCGGCATGAAGCTGGTTTTCATCGCGCATCGGTGCGGTGCAACCTTCCAGGTAACTGACATGACTGCCTTCGTCGGCGATAATCAGCGTGCGCTCGAACTGGCCGGTGTTGGCGGCGTTGATGCGGAAATAGGTGGATAATTCCATCGGGCAGCGCACGCCTTTGGGAATGTACACGAACGAGCCGTCGGTAAACACCGCTGAATTCAGCGCGGCAAAAAAGTTGTCGCCCGTCGGTACGACCGAACCAAGGTACTGCTTGACCAAATCGGGATAATCGCGGATGGCTTCGGAAATCGGGCAGAAAATAACCCCCGCCTCTTTCAGCTTGCCTTTAAAAGTGGTCGCGACCGAGACGCTATCAAAAACGGCATCGACGGCGATACCGGCCAACTTTTCTTGTTCATCCAAAGGAATTCCCAGCTTTTTATACGCCGCCAATACTTCGGGATCGACTTCATCCAGGCTTTTGGGGCCGTCTTTCTTTTTAGGAGCGGAGTA
>VGVA01000057.1 GCA_016874115.1 Gammaproteobacteria bacterium | reverse complement strand
GGATAGGACTTGTTGTATCGCTTGGCCTCGCGTTTCAGGCGTTCCTGGATGGCCTGCTCGACCTTGGCCAGACGCTTCAAACCATACTGGATCATCTTGAAGCGCTGGTTGGTGCTGTCGCGGGGGGCAAATTCTTGCAGCCTTGCCCGTTTCAGCACCTCGTAGAGGGTCGGCCTTGAGACCCGGAAACGTTCCGCCAACTGCGTCACCTTCCAGGTTCGGGTTTGGTAAAGCCGCCAGATTTCTTGGCGGTCTAGCAATGTGAGTCGAGTTCGTTTATGGATGTTCATTTACAGTATTCTCCAGAATACTGTAAACAACGCTAGAAATTTTTACAAATTATTGATCTTTAAGCGATCAATCTATTTTAAACAGGGTGGGCAGGTACCTGTCCACCCAAAATAAATTTTTTGTGGTGAGCAATTTACCTTTCCCACCGATTATTAATGATTCTGTTTAGTCCCTAAAATTTTCAAACTGTAACGGAATTTCTATTTTTTCCGCCTTTAACATTTGGATCACTTCCTGTAAATCGTCGCGCTTTTTGCCGGTTACCCTTACCTGTTCGCCTTGAATGGCAGCCTGGACTTTAAGCTTTTTGTCCTTGATTAATTTGACTATCTTTTTTGCCATCGCACTGTCCAGTCCTTGTTTCAAAGTGATTTCCTGGCGCATCAGTTTCCCGCTACCTTTGGCTTCACCAACTTCCAGGCAAGCGATATCCACCCCTCGACGGCTGAGTTTGGCGCAGACGATACTAAACATTTGCTGCAGTTGAAAAGTGGATTCCGAAGTCATGATGATCAGATTATCATTGAGTTCGAAGCTGGAGTCCGTGCCTTTGAAGTCAAAGCGTGTACCGACTTCCTTGCTGGCTTGGTCAACAGCGTTGTGGACTTCGTGCGGATCGAATTCGGATTTGATGTCGAATGAGGGCATGTGATTAATGAATGGGTTAATTAAAAAATTCGGTTTGCAATTGCGGCATTAAAGCGCGGACGGCCTCGATACGCAAGCGCCTTAATTCGACGCCGATTTGTTCGCCGGTAAATTTGTCCGGTACTTGCGCGGCATTAATTGTTTTGGCGGCTTCCGCCAACTTTTGCAGGTAGGTTGCTTGCGGATAAGGTTGGTTTTCCAGTCCGGTACGGCCTTTGGCGTCGGCCTCGCAGGCCAATAAAAAATCAGAGAGTTGACCGGTAGGCTTGAAAGCATTCAAGGCTATGAATAAATCAACGACTGAAGCGGGCTTTAATTCCTTCGCCTTATGAGAATGGGTATGGTAGCGCATGACTTGCGCGGCTAACGACCTGAAATTATTGGGCGCGCGCAAGCGTTTGCATAAAGCATCCAATACCGGTAAGCCGACGGCTTCATGCCCGTGGTGGTGCGGTAAATTGTCTTTTGGGGACAAAGCTTTACCAAGATCATGCATCAGCCCGGCAAAGCGCACTTCCGCTTTGGGCGACAGCAATGCCGCCTGCTCCAGAACCATCATGACATGAATGCCGGTATCGATTTCAGGATGGTATTTGGCCGGTTGCGGTACGCCGAACAGGTTGAAAATTTCCGGAAAAATGATCTCTAACGCGCTGCAATTCTTCAGGGTATAAAAGAAAGCGGAAGGTGATGGTTCGATTAATGCTTTAACCAATTCAGCCCAGACCCGTTCCGGCACCAGATGATTGACTTCGCCCGCAGACACCATTAATTGCATTAATGCCTGGGTTTCCGGCGCAAGGGTAAAACCTAAATGTTTAAAGCGCGCGGCAAAGCGGGCAACGCGGAGAATGCGCACCGGATCTTCGGCAAAAGCTGGTGAAACATGCCGGAAAATCCGCTTCTCTAAATCGTCGCGACCGCCGTAAGGATCAATGATCACGCCTTCCGGCGTCATCGCCATGGCATTAATGGTTAAATCGCGGCGTTGTAAGTCCTGTTTCAGCGTCACGTTCGCATCGGCATGAAAACTGAAACCTTTATAGCCGGGCGCGGTTTTGCGCTCGGTGCGCGCCAAAGCGTATTCTTCGTGGCTGTCTGGATGCAAAAACACGGGAAAATCTTTGCCGACAGCGCGGAATCCTTGGGAAAGCATGGTTTCCGGTGTTGCGCCTACAATGACCCAATCACGTTCCTGTACCGGTAAGCCAAGGAGTTGGTCGCGGACGGCGCCGCCGACGAGATAAATTTGCATTGCTCTGTTCATTAATAATGTTGGAATTTAGGATAGCATAGACCTTCTCAAAACCGGCATAATGCGCCATTTAGGCACTGATATAAGGATTTCTATGGAGGGATTGCTGTTCATTTCCGGCGCTAGTCTGTTATTGGGCATGTTTGCCGGGCTTATGGCGGGGTTATTCGGCATCGGCGGCGGCTTGATTGTGGTGCCGATCCTGGTGTTTTTGTTTAAAGCGCAAGGATTGCCCAGCCATTTAATCATGTTAATGGCGATTGCAACTTCATTAGGGACTATCATTCCCACCGGCTTCGTCTCTACCTTTGCGCATCACCGGTTCGGCGCAGTGGTATGGGAGAAAGTAAAACGTCTGGCGGCGGGCATTCTGCTGGGCGCGGCAATGGGCGCATGGATTGCCCATATGATAACGCCGGTATTGTTACGGAATTTGTTTATCGCCTATTTGTTATATGTCGGCATTTACATGGCCGTCGGCAAGACGCCAAAACCGGGAACGGCGCGTGTGTCGCCATTAATCGACGCTATTGTTTCTCTATTAATCGGCTTGATTTCGGCGTTGTTGGGAATTGGCGGCGGCACGATGACGGTCCCCTATCTGGTGCACAGCCGTTATTCCATGCACAATGCAGTGGCGATTGCCAGCGCCTGCGGATTGCCGATTGCAATCGCCGGTACCGTTAGCTACATGATATGGGGAATGCAGGCGGTTGGTTTGCCGCAATGGAGCGCCGGTTATGTCTATATACCCTCATTTATTGCCGTCAGTTTGGGTGGCGTATTAACGGCTCCGCTGGGCGCTCGTTTGGCGCATAAGCTACCTGCACACAAGTTGAAACGTTATTTTTCAGTGTTGATTTTTATAATCGCCGCCAAGATGATTTGGTATTAATAAGCCGGTTATTAATACCAATTCTTTTAAAAATGATTAATTAACAGAGGGATGAAAGTACGATTAGCGAAGCGTAATCGCACGAATGTTTTTGTTTGACTTGCATCGGTTAAGATGCTTTTTACTGATCGCTTACCGTAGTAGGGGTTTTTCTTTTAGCTTTTTCATTTTCTTCTTGTTCCTGACGTAGCTTGATTTGTTTTTCTATTTCTACTCTTTGGTATTCATCCGCTAACAGTAAAGTACTTGCCCTATCGCTGTATGGGTACAAACATCCAGTTATCATCAAGGCAATGGCGCACAATAAAAATATGTTGTATTTCATATTCCCCTCTCCAAGTTTTATTAACTTTAGGCGGTCATTAGTCCTTGAATTGTTAATGAGCTACACAAATGTAGTAAATGAACAATAATATTCAAGGAGTCGATAGCTATGATTTTGTGTTAGCGATTAATAAATCCCATCTAAATCAGTATCGATAAGGTGATAACTGATCGCTAACGGGCTTGTGCATTCCATGCACCCTATTTGGTGCGTATTGCAACTACAAAATTATAACCAGAGAAAAATCGATTAATAAACCGATGGTTGGTATTTAACCGAAAAATCGTTCAAGCCGGTTAGCATGGCTGGCAGACTGGCTATATTATCCGGGTTAAATGCATTTACCCCAACGCGGGATAAGTAAAAGGCCTGATCGGGCAGAAAATTTCCGGTAGCGCGCAACTCGCCCGTGTAACCGTGCCGGTTGCGTAACAACCAGGCGTAGGAAAACAGACGGCCGTCGGCCATTTGCGGAAAATACAGTTCTATTAATGACAAGGCGGGCAGGTATTCGACAACACCAGTTATATCGTCGTCCGGCTCTATCCTGACACCTAGTCGGCCATTGTGTTGTGTTAAGCCGCTGCCCTGTTGCTTGAGGCGAGCAACGGAAATGGTAATATTGCCGTTGCCGAGTTCACTGTCATCCGCATGATAAGTCCATGTGTTTTCAATGAGTTGTTTGTCCTTAATGATTTGCATATACCTTATCCTTAAACGGCTCGATGCCGACGCGTTTTACCATGTCGAGGAATGATTCTTCTTCCTGCCGCTGTTTTACATACACATCTAAAATATCGGTGATGGCCTTGGCGATTTCGTTTTTAGCGACGGACGGGCCAAGCCGCTCGCCGATGGCGGCGTCGTTCTCGGAAGAGCCGCCCAGTGTAATCTGATACCATTCGACACCTTTTTTGTCTACGCCCAGGATGCCGATATGGCCGACGCTTTGGTGCGCGCAACCGTTCATGCAACCTGACATATTAATCTTAAGCTCGCCGATGTCGTGGATGTAATCCATATCGTCCAGTACTTCATTAATTTCCCTCGCGACACCGATGGAACCGGCATTGGCAAGGGAGCAAAAATCCAGCCCCGGACAGCAGATAATGTCGGTGACGGTATTAATGTTGGGCGTAGCCAGCTTAAGTTGCGTCAGCGCTTGCCAAAGCGGGTAAAGTTCGGCTTGCTTGATATGGGCAAATACCAGATTTTGCCGGTGTGTAACGCAGATTTCGCCGAAATTGTATCGATCGGCAAGATCGGCAACCGCATCCAGTTGGCTTTCGGTCATGTCGCCCGGCGGCACATCCGGTGCTTTTAGCGATAAAAATACGGCGCGGTGACCGGGGATTTTATGATCGGCCGTGTTGATTTTATACCAAGTCGCGAAGGCGCTATTTTCGGCCAGGTGTTTGGCGAAGGTTTCGTCCTGTGCAGCGTCGGCATCGTACGGCGGCGGTGTAAAGTATTGTTTAACTTCATTAATCCGCTCGTCAGTCAGAATCAGCGTGTCTTTGGTTAATTGCCATTCTGCTTCAACTTGCCGAGTAAATTCTTCCACACCGGTTTCTTTGACCAAAATTTTGATTCTGGCTTTGTACTTGTTGTCGCGGCGTCCGTACAGGTTATAAATCCGCAGGATAGCTTCCAGATAGGACAGCAGGTATTTCTTTTCCAGAAACGGACGGATAACCTGGCCGATTACCGGGGTGCGCCCCAAGCCGCCGCCGGCCAAAATGCGGAAGCCGGTTTCACCGGCGTCATTTTTAACGATATGCACACCGATGTCGTGCAATTGCGTGGCGGCGCGGTCATGTATCGCGCCGCTGACGGCAATCTTGAACTTGCGCGGCAGGTAATCGAATTCGGGATGCAAGGTCGTCCATTGCCGGATGATCTCGCAATACGGCCGCGGATCTTCGATTTCGTCAACGCACACACCGGCCAAGTGGTCGGTGGTGGTGTTTCTCATGCAGTTGCCGCTGGTTTGGATGGCGTGCATCTGCACACTGGCCAGTTCATCTAAAATATCGGGCACTTGCTCAAGCTTAGGCCAGTTAAACTGAATGTTCTGGCGGGTAGTGAAGTGGCAGTAGCCTTTATCGTAGGTCCGGGCAATGTGCGCTAATTTGCGGATTTGTTTGGAGTTTAATAAGCCGTATGGACCGGCAATACGCAGCATGGGCGCATGAGTTTGAATATACAGGCCGTTCCTTAACCGTAAATGGCGAAATTCGTCGGCCGTTAATTCACCGCTTAAAAAGCGCTCGGTTTGCCGCCGGAACTGGTCGGCTCTTTCATCTACAAGTTTTTGGTCGATCTCGTTGTACTGATACATGGCGTTAATTGTATAAGGCGCGAAGGCCAGACATAAAGACGATCAATCATATACTGAGCGACTTAAAATGACAAAAATTATTCAATTTGATGATAGTATTAGCGGGTTAAAATACTTGGTTCTAATTTTTTATAATTAATATTCAAATTTAGGGGAAAAAGGTGCGATTTTTATTCGTATTAGCGTTCATGCTGTTCCTGCCGGAAATGGCGGCGGCGGCAGATTTTGAAAATCTGGGGTTAACCGGCACACGGCGCGGAATTTATACCGTGCTGGTGTTTTTGATTGCCTACGGTTTTGTGATGACCGAGGAATTTACTCACCTGCGCAAATCCAAGCCTGTTATTTTGGCGGCGGGCATTATTTGGGGGCATGCCGCTGTTTTAGCTAAAGACGCGGGCGTCTCGACCGAAGAACTGCATAAGGCGTTTGAATATAACTTGACCGAGTACGCGGAATTAATGTTGTTCTTGCTCACGGCGATGACTTATATTAATTCCATGACCGAGCGCAACGTTTTTGAGGCTTTGCGTTCCTATCTGGTTAGAAAACAGTACAACTACCGTCAATTATTTTTGATTACCGGTGTGGTGACGTTCTTTTTATCGTCAGTGGCCGATAACCTGACTGCTGCGTTGTTGATCGGCGCAGTGGTTTCCGCCGTGGGTAAAGACAACGAAAAATTCATCAGCATGGGATTCATTAACCTGGTGGTGGCGGCCAATGCCGGCGGTGCGTTCTGTCCGTTCGGCGACATTACCACATTAATGGTTTGGCAGGCGGAATATGCCGAATTCTTCGATTTCTTTAAACTTTTCGTGCCTTCCGTGGTGAATTACGCCATTCCGGCGACTGTGATGTATTTTGCCCTGCCGAACGAACAGCCGGTGGCTACCGGTGAAGCGGCGGTAAAAATGAAGCCCGGCGCGATCACCATTTGTTTAATGTTTCTGGCAACGATTGCGACTGCCGTCAGCTTCAAACAAGTGTTACATTTGCCGCCGTTCATGGGCATGATGGTGGGTTTGTCCGCATTAATGTTGTTCAGCTATTTCCTGAAAATTAAAGAATCTCTGCCTGGCGATAAACCGGTTGACGTATTCGACCGCGTTAAAGAAGCCGAATGGGATACGTTATTGTTTTTCTTCGGCGTGGTGTTTGCGGTAGGCGGCTTGGGTTATATCGGTTATCTTGAGCTATTATCCGGCGCTATGTACGGTACTTTGGGTTACACCACCTCCAACATTCTGGTCGGCTTGATCTCTGCTATCGTCGATAACATTCCGGTTATGTTTGCGGTATTGAACATGGGCGTTGATATGGACTTGTATCAATGGCTACTGGTGACGTTGACGGCGGGTGTCGGCGGCTCCTTGCTGTCGGTCGGTTCGGCGGCGGGCGTGGCATTAATGGGCGCATCGCAACAGCGGTACACTTTTTTCAGCCATTTAAAATGGACGCCTGCGATTGCCGCCGGTTATGCCGGTAGTATTTTCGTCCATTACCTGATTAATGGTTAATCGATAAGCCGGATCGGTTTGTCTTATCTTGCGTTTAATTCCGCCCCTGTCCAGTTGAAATCGGATAGGGACGGAAAATTAATCTATCTTCACATTATTCATTCATTAATAAATTCATTTTGGATGAGTAATCTCTGTTAACAGTCTGTTGAAGCGTAAAAGAGTTCATCAGTCTGTTCATGTTGCTGTAACCGGCGAATGACAATTATCTTAACTGTGCAGGCGCTTCATTAATGAACAATAATAATAGTTTAAGTCAATCCGTATTCAACCGGCGCATGCTGATCTGTATTTTTACCGGCTTCAGTTCGGGCTTGCCGTTGTACATATTAATCAGCTTGGTGCCCGCCTGGTTGCGTTCGGAAGGCGTCGATCTAAAAGCAATCGGTTTATTTGCATTAATCCAATTGCCGTTTACCTGGAAATTTTTGTGGTCGCCGTTTTTCGACCGGTTTATTCCGCCTTTAGGCAGGCGGCGCGGCTGGATGTTGATTGCTCAGTTGGCGTTGCTATTAATCCTTCCTTTGTACGGATATTTGCAGCCGAAAACGGATATCTGGTTAATTGCTTCGCTTTCCTTCATGGTGGCTTTTTTGGGCGCATCGCAAGATATTGCGCTGGATGCATTCCGCCGGGAAATCTTGCCGGATCAAGAACTTGGCATGGGCAACGCCATTCACGTTAATGCTTACAAAATTGCTGGTTTGGTGCCGGGAGCGTTATCTTTGGTGTTGGCGGATTACCTGCCCTGGTCAATCGTTTATATTATTACGGCGTTATTCATGCTGCCGGGTATGGTAATGACCTTGCTGGTCAGCGAACCTGACATTCAGGGTGCGCCAAAAACTTTACGAGCGGCTATCGTCGAACCGTTCAATGAGTTTCGTGGCCGAGGTTTAGGCGCGGCCTTATTAATATTGGCGTTCATCTTTTTTTACAAGTTGGGCGACAGCATGGCGACCGCATTGGCGACACCGTTTTACCTGGATATGGGCTTCAGCAAAACGGAAATCGGCTTGATTGCGAAAAATGCAGGGCTTTGGCCGAGCGTCATCGGCGGATTGTTGGGCGGCGTTTGGATGATTCGTCTGAGTATTAATAAGTCTTTATGGATTTTCGGCGTAATTCAAATGGTTGCTATACTCGGTTTCGCTTGGCTGGCGCATGTGTTGACGGATCCCGCTTTTATTAATACGTCTTACACATTGAATTTGCTGTTCTGGCAGGGTGCGGTATTGAAAAGCCAATTGTGGCTGGCGCTGGTGATCGCCTTGGAGGCGTTCGGCGTCGGTTTAGGCACCGCCGCTTTCGTCGCCTATATTGCCCGCACCACGCATCCGCAATACACCGCCACCCAATTTGCCCTGTTTACCAGCTTGGCCGCCGTACCGCGCACCTTTGCCAACGCCAGCACTGGCTTTCTGGTGGAAAGTCTAGGCTGGACGAATTTCTTTCTACTGTGTTTTATTCTGGCCGTGCCGGGGATGTTGTTGCTGTTTAAAGTAGCGCCGTGGCAAGAAAACGCTGAGAGTTTATAAAAAATACGGTTTTATTAATGAGTTAATGATTAAACAAGCAGAAGAATTTATTGCCAATTTCGTCGATTCGCTTTTGCCAGTTGCAGTTTGATTGGATAAATCGTATGATAAGAGGTTAACAATTAGTATTTTATCCTTATATTCTCAGGTTAGGATCATGAAACCAGACATCCACCCAACTTATCAGCAAATTACCGTCACCTGCGGTTGCGGTAATACCTTTGTGACCGGTTCGGTCATAACCAAAGATTTGCATATTGAAGTATGCTCTTCCTGCCATCCGTTTTACACCGGCAAACAGCGCGTGGTCGATACTGCAGGCCGTGTTGATAAGTTTAAAAAGAAGTACGGCAAATAAAGCGTTCATTAATAGCACCCGTTTTCCGATTCCGCTCGAAAACGGGTAACTTTGGATCTGATTGTTCCAACACGGCTCTTTTATTACTGAGCACAACGTCTCGCCATAATCTAAGTAGCATCATTAATCATTGATGCCGCCCGGCTTTTCAATTAAAACAGCGCTTCTACCGGCTTTTCTTTAATAGCCTTTTCTTTCTGTGCTTTTTTAGCAGCGTCCGCTTTGGTTTTTTCTGACGGAATAGCGGCAATTTTCTTTAAAACGACGCCTTTCTGAATATATTCCGAACCTTTTTTGTAAACATCGCTTGGTGGTGTGAAGCTGGCAACCAGTGTTCCTTTCAATGCCGTGCGCATATATTCTATCCACATCGGTAAGGCTGCGACACCACCGGTTTCGTAATGCCCAAGCGGTTTGAAATCATCGAAGCCCACCCAGGCGGAGGCGACATGCGCTGGTGTAAAGCCATTAAACCAGGCGTCGCGCTGGTCGTTGGTGGTGCCGGTTTTGCCGGCGATGTCGCTTCGACCCAAGGCTTTGGCGTCGGTTGCTGTGCCCATTTTGACCACGTCGCGTAGCATGGAATTCATGACAAAGTTAATGCCGGGTGAGATTATCCGGGGTGCAAGGTTTTGTCCTTCTTCTGCTTTTTTACAGGTCGTACAGGCTATCTTGGGGTCGGCCTGAAAGATTATTTCACCTTCGTTCGTCTCTATCTTTTCAATGAAGTACGGATCCACCAGGAAGCCGCCGTTGGCGAATACCGAAAACATCCGGGCCATTTGCATCGGCGTGGCGTAACCGCTGCCCAGCGCCAGCGACAAGCCCCACGGCATTTGTTCCGCGTTAAAACCGAAGCGTTTGCCGGTTTCTATGGCCTTGGCGATGCCGACGCCTTTGAGCAGTTGGATGGCAACTATGTTGCGGGAATATGTCAGCGCTTTTCTAACGCTGGTCGGGCCGTAGAATTTTTTACTGGCGTTTTCAGGGCGCCAGTTTCTGCCTAAACTGGGGTCGTAAATCGTGATCGGCGCATCATTAATAACACTGGCGGCAGTATAGCCTTGCTCCAGGGCGGTTGTATATATGATGGGTTTAAAGCCCGATCCGGGTTGGCGTTTTGCCTGAGTGGCGCGGTTGAACTTGTTTTGATCGAATTCAAAGCCGCCGACTAATGCATGAACAGCGCCGTTCTTAGGATTCATGGAAACAAAAGCGCCTTCGACTTCAGGAATTTGCGTTATCGTCCAGTTGCCTTTTTTGTTTTTGCGGACTCGAATGGAAGCGTCCGTTTTTATGAAATTTTTAAGTTTGCTGCCGCCCCACTTAATGTTGCTCCAGGGAATTTCAATTTTAACGCCGTTGTACAGTTTGGCTTCTACGCTTTTATTGCTGCTTTTGGTGACGGTGGCGGCAATCGTGTCGCCGACCACGGGAGCGTCATTAATTAATGGGGTTTTGCCGTTTTGTTGTTTTTTGATGCGGAAGCCGTGCCGGTCGTCGCAAATGTGCAGCGCTTGACGGAGCGCGCTATTGGCCGCTTCCTGCAGCTTTGAATCGATAGTCGTAGTGACTTTCAGACCCATCCGGTATGCTTTTTCGCCATATTTTTCATAAAGATATTGGCGCACCATTTCGGCGATGTAAGGCGCTGATAAATCCGAGTTGTGATATTGAAACTTGGCTGAAGACGGCTGTTTGACGGCATCGTCATAGGCTTCTTGGTTAATGTGGCGAAGCTCCAACATCCGTTGCAGCACATAATTCCGCCGCTCCATGGAGCGCGCTTCATTGGTGATGGGGTTATAGGCCGACGGCGCTTTCGGCAGGCCTGCAATCATGGCTTGTTCGGCCAATGTCAGTTGATCCAATGATTTGCCGTAATAAGTCTGCGCCGCCGCAACAATGCCGTACGCGCTATGACCCATGTAAATTTGGTTTAAATACAACTCCAGAATTTTCTTTTTAGGATATTCGCGTTCTATTTTTAAGGCCAGGATGATCTCTTTCAGTTTACGTTTATAGGTTTTTTCGCTGGACAGTAAAAAATTGCGCGTAACCTGCATGGTAATGGTGCTGCCGCCTTGTTTTTTCTTCCCGGTGGCGGCTAGTTGCAAACTAGCGCGGATTAATCCTTTATAATCGACGCCGGAATGTTCGAAAAAGCTGTCGTCTTCCGCGGCCAGGAGAGCATTAATGAGTTGCTCGGGGACGTTATCGACATTAACCGGAATGCGTTTATTGCCGCCAAACTGAGCGATTAACCGGCCGTCTTTGCTGAGAATGCTCATCGGCACTTCGTAGCGGACGTTATGCAGCTTTTTGATGTCCGGTAACTCCGCGGACAGCCGGTTATAAATCAGTGTGGCGGTAACGATCAGGCCGGTAAGCAATGCTAACAATAAAATTGCTGTCCATTTCAATAGATTACTGCTTTTTTTTGAATTCGCCACAACGTATCCGGATGGGTTATTTGTAAGAAATCTCAGGGTTGTTTACAGAGTGGTTGATTAAAATATTGGTAGAGTATTTCATAAGGAGTTGAATTATTGGTAGTGGCAAAATTATAAGTGATAAGTTACATTACGTATTTTGCATAAACTTATGATTGAACAGACAGTAAAGCCCACATGCCGATCTTGCCAAAGCGAAAACATCGTCAAGAACGGGCGCAACGCGGGCGGCAAGCAGCAATACCGCTGCAAGGATTGTGGCGTCCACCGGGTGCTGGAACCGACCGTCCGGTACGACCAGGGGCGCAAGGAAGAAATCCTGCGGGCGTACCAGGAACGGTCCAGCCTGCGGG
>VGVA01000056.1 GCA_016874115.1 Gammaproteobacteria bacterium | reverse complement strand
TCATTCACGAGTTCAGCCCGCACTTGTGCCCTGTGGGTATATGCTCAGCCATAGACCAGCCGACCACCTGGCGTGAATACAGGTCAATGACAACTGCCAAGTACAGCCAACCTTCTCGGGTATGGATGAAGGCGTTAAATTGGATATGCTCATTGTTTGCGATTTTCAATAATATGCTGAAATCAAAAATATATTATTTACTCCGGTAAAATGCGGTTTTGACTTTTTTCTTGAAACCGCGAAATCGAGAAGCAGAACGCCTAGACCGGGTTATATAACCCGATAGCTTCCAGGTGATTGATAAAATGAAAGGCTTGACGTTGGCGGGAAGATTGAGGATACTTTGATTGCGAGTCGTGAGTATCTTCGATGCTTACACACCAACGGGGCAAGCCGCAAGGTTTGTCCCGTTTCTACATGGTGACCCCCTCTTTGCTCCGCCGTTTGATACGGCCTACCGTTTGTAAAGGCACATTTTCCTTATCTTCATTTAAGACGAGTATCTGCCGGATTAGCTTGATTTGGGTTTTGGCAAGCCCATGCAGGTGTTTCTTTAGGTCGCGCAATAGCCAGTAAACATCTTGCGGCATGTCGTTGTCGATGACCAGTTTCCGGCAGGATGCTTCGTATGCTTCAAAAATGCGATCCCGTTCTTCACCTGAGAGATTTAAGGCAGTGATTAATTTATCGACGAATTCTTGGGTTGGCGGCCCTTTCTTGCCGACTTCCAATGCAGAGATGTAGGTTTGCTCGTAACCCAGCATGTCTGCCAACACTGTTTGGCAGATGCCGTGTGCATTCTGATCGAATGCAAAGCCGTTGCGAATGGACTCATTTATTAAAAACAATCGCAGTGATAATTACGACTGAGCTTAATCAAAATATTTGCAAATGTAAACAAAAATATTCATGTAGGTCATTGAATGAAATAAGATTACTTTTTATCTTTTTATCTTTTTATCTTTTTATCTTTTTATCTTTTTATCTTTTTATCTTTTTATCTTTTTATCTTTTTATCTTTTTATCTTTTTATCTTTTTATCTTTTTATCTTTTTATCTTTTTATCTAGTAATCTTAACTGCCATAAAACTCATTCACATTATTGAAAATTTTATAAATGTGAACTTTTGATAAAAATGCTTTTTTCAATGCAAATCCATTACATAAAAATCATGTAAGATTTAGAAAAAGAGTATAGAAGTTATCCTCAATGAATTTAATTCATAGTTAAGATAACTTCTGAATGAAAACTTTTTGTACGAAAAATTGGTAAGTATTAATACTTACCAAAAAATGACATTATCTTTGCATCTATTTTGACACTAACTTGACAAAATGGACATTAATGGTGACATTCGACACAACAACTATACGTCAAGATTTACTACATCCAATGCGTTTTTAACGATGAAATCCCGGCGTGGTTCTACCACATCTCCCATTAATGTGGTAAAGATTTCGTCGGCGGCAATGGCGTCTTCAATGCGGACTTGCAACAAACGGCGGTTGTTGGCATCCAACGTGGTTTCCCACAGTTGTTCCGGGTTCATCTCGCCAAGACCTTTATATCGCTGAATATGCTGGCCTTTTTTGGTTTCTTTCATCATCCATTCGAAGGCTTCTTTGAAGGATTTAACGGAATGCTGCCGCTCTCCCATTTTTATATAGGATTTTCCGACAAATAAATCGGTTGTATCTTTGGCGTATTGAGCCAGTTTTTGGTAATCCTTGCTTTGGAAAAATGAGGCATTGACGACGAATACTTTGGTTATGCCGTGCTGTTTTTTGCTGCTGGTAACCGTAAAGTCATCTTGTGATTTGTAGTCGAGTTTGATGTCGAATTCGATTTTATTGTCGCGCGCTTTTAAGCCTTGTTCCAGTTTATCAAACCATGCTCTTAAGTCTTGCTCTTCTTGTTTTTGTTGTTCCGTTAACGGTTCCATGTAGGTTAATTGTTCGATAAACATGTCGTCGTAGCGTCTTGCTAACCGGTCTACTATGCTCGCAACCTGGGTATAGGCTTTTGCCAGATTCTCCAAGCCTTGCCCTTGAATCGGCGGTGCGCCTTCATCCGTAAATAATTGGGTTTTATCCAACGCTAATTGTATAAGATATTGATTTAATTGATCATCATCTTTTACATAATGCTCTTGTTTGCCTTTTTTCACTTTGTATAAGGGCGGTTGGGCTATGTAGATGTAGCCTTTTTCGACGATTTCCGGCAGTTGCCGGTAGAAAAATGTCAGCAATAAGGTGCGGATATGCGAACCGTCCACATCGGCATCGGTCATGATGATAATGCGGTGGTATCTTAGTTTATCGATGGTGTATTCGTCTTTGCCAATTCCGCAGCCTAACGCTGTGATTAATGTGCCGACTTCTTCCGATGAGATCATCTTGTCGAAGCGAGCTTTTTCTACATTTAAGATTTTGCCTTTCAACGGTAGTATCGCCTGGGTGCGGCGATCCCGCCCTTGCTTGGCGGATCCCCCCGCAGAATCTCCTTCCACCAGGAACAATTCGGATAAAGCCGGGTCTTTTTCCTGGCAATCCGCCAGTTTCCCCGGCAAGCCGGCAATATCTAACGATGTTTTCCGGCGCGTCATCTCCCGCGCTTTCCGGGCTGCTTCACGGGCACGGGCTGCATCGATAATTTTTCCGACGATGAGTTTGGCTATTTGCGGTTTCTCCAATAAAAAATCCTGGAGTTTTTCGTTCATGGTTGATTCAACCAGCGGTTTGACTTCCGACGACACCAGTTTGTCTTTGGTTTGCGACGAAAATTTAGGGTCGGGTACTTTTACGGATAATACGGCAGTTAAACCTTCCCGAGCATCGTCTCCGGTGGTGGTTACTTTTTCTTTTTTTGCCAAGCCGCTGGCTTCGATGTATTGATTAATGGTTCTGGTTAATGCCGCGCGGAATCCGGCCAAGTGGGTGCCGCCATCTCGTTGCGGTATATTGTTGGTGTAACAAAATACGTTTTCTTGATAGGAATCATTCCATTGCATAGCAACTTCAACGGTAACCCCTTCTTTTTCCGCGATAAAATAAAATACCTCCGGAAATAATGGCGTTTTGTTTTTGTTTAAATGGCTAATAAACGCGCTGATACCGCCTTCAAATTCGAAAATATCACGATCGCCGGTATTTTCATCTTCCAGAATAATGCGAACGCCGGAGTTGAGAAAGGATAATTCGCGCAAACGTTTAGCCAAGATATCGTAATGAAACTCGATATTAGAGAATGTTTCAGTGCTTGGTTTAAAATTTATTAATGTACCGCTGCTTTGTGCAGGGCCAACGGCTTTAAGGGGTGCTTGCGGCTCCCCCATGCGGTAACTTTGTTTGTACAACTGACCGTTTTTACGGATTTCTAGATGTAATTCTTCCGATAAGGCATTAACGACGGAAACGCCTACGCCATGCAATCCGCCGGATACTTTGTATGCATTGTCGTCAAACTTACCGCCCGCATGGAGTACGGTCATAATAACTTCGGCCGCAGATCGGCCTTCTTCTTCATGAATATCGACAGGTATGCCGCGCCCGTCATCAGTTACTGTAACCGAGCCGTTACTGTGAATTATCACTTTAACTTCTTTACAATAACCTGCTAAGGCTTCGTCTATGGAGTTATCGACAACTTCGAAGACCATATGATGCAAACCGGAACCGTCATCGGTATCGCCAATATACATTCCTGGACGTTTCCTAACTGCATCCAATCCCTTCAATACTTGAATACTGGAGCTGTCGTATTCTTTTGGATTTTTTTCTGAATCCACGGGTTTATTTATAACAGTATTTGGTTGTATTTTAGGATCAGCAGGCTGATTTAGGTCTTTCTTTTCGTTGTTACTCATTTTTTCCTCAATTGTTATGTTCCACGTGGAACATCGTCAGGCTTAATTTCACCATGTTCCACGTGAAACATTTTAAAGTTTTCAATATTTACCAGATCACCGAATTTTTGCTTTTCGGTTGCAGTAATAAAAACTTGGCAATTTAAATTATTAAGAAACATTAATACATTCGACCGTTTCTCGTTATCAAGTTCGGCAGCCAAATCATCTAATAAAATACAACTGCTAATGCCGTTTTCATTAAATAATAATTCAACCTGCGCCAATTTCAGGCAAATCATTAATAACTTCAATTGCCCTCTTGATACGATGTCTCTGGCAATTTTGGCATTAATTGTTAACAAGAAATCATCCCTGTGGGGTCCGCTATGAGTAAAACCGTCGCGTAGATCCTTTTCAAAATCTGCTTTCATACTGTGTTCCAGACCGATACTGGAATCCCAGCCTGAAATTAAACGGATATCAATATTCTGTAAATTAATAAATCGTGTCAGAGTAGCAGAAAGTATAGGCTTTAATTTCTGTATGTATTGTTCTCGATACGTATTGACTATTGTACCGTATTTAACCAATTCATTATTCCAAACATCAAGTTGCTCAACTGCCTTAAGTTTTAATAAGGTATTACGTTGATTTAATGCTTTTTTGTATTTTCGCCATTCAGCTAAAAAGCGAGGGTCATCATTGAAGATTCCCCAATCCATAAATTCTCTACGAATTTGTGCGCTTGCATCTAACAGTTCAAAACTTTTGGGATGAATGATTTGTAACGGCAAACCGTAAGCAAGGTCAGATCGTTTAACACTTCGTTGCTGATTAATACGGATTTCAACATCTTTACCATCCAACTGAATGCCTAGCTGTAAATTGGCGCCGTCTTGATGTTGAATCTGGCCGGAAACAATAAGATGTTCCTGGTCAAAGCGGATGACTGATCGGATAGTTGATGTACGAAAAGATTTAGCGCGACCTAGAATATGGATGGCTTCAATCAATGCGCTTTTACCGCTCGCATTCTGACCGTAGATAAAATTAAAGCGTTGTGACGGATAAATAGTTTGGCTGCGAATATTCCTCACATTAATAATATCCAACCTGACGATAGACATACTAATTAAAGTCGCATCGGCATTACGATGAATTTATATTCGTTTTGTTCAGGGTCATTAATAAAACAACTACTTGCGTTAGCGGCTATCGTTAACATCGCTGTGTCTGAATCCAGATTGGTTACCGCATCCAGAAGGTATTGCGCATTAAACGAAATCGTCAACTCGTCTCCAGGATATGAAATCGCAATATTTTCTTCACCTTCATCGTTTTCTGGATTATGTGTGGTGATATGGAGATTATCTTTGGTAATGTCTAAGGTAACGCCTTTAAATTTTTCATTCGCCAGCACGGAAATCCGGTTTAGCGCATCCTTAAACTCTTGTTTAGCCAAAACAATCGATTCATAAAATTTTTGCTGGAAGACTTTACTGAAATCAGGATATTTAGCATCGACCAACTTGGCAGAAAATACCAGATTACCGGTTGTGATTCGGATATTATTGTTAGAAAACAGTATGGTAAGATCCGAATCTAAATCGGTTAATAGCCGGTACAGCTCTAAAACACCTTTTCTTGGCAAAATAATCGAAGCCTCATAACCGCTTGGCGTTGTCAACGTATCTTCGAAAACAGCCAGACGATGTCCGTCAGACGAAACTAACTTAATGTTTTTATTTGATATATTGATTAATAAACCATTCAGATAATAACGCACGTCCTGATTAGCCATGCAAAATATCGTTTTTTCCAGCGTTTTTTTAAATTGCCCGGTATTAATCGTAAACTGTTTATCCATACCAGTTTCGGTAAACTCAGGATACTGCTCGGCAGGCAAGCAATTAAGGATAAACCGGCTTTTATTAGAGGTAACTTTAACTTTTCCATCCTCTTGTTCGAGAGAAATGTCTGCCTGATTAGGCAAAAGGCGGCATAAATCAAGCAATTTTCTTGCCGGTATAGTTAACGAACCATTAATTCCATTGCTCACCTGAGTTCGAGCGACAATCTGAATTTCCAGATCGGTACCGGTCAGCGTTAATTCCCCGTCCTGCACAAACAAAAGAACATTAGCCAAAATAGGCATCGTTTGCCGCTTTTCAATCACCCCGACAATATGTTGCAAAGGTGTTAATAAGCTTTCTCTATTAATGATAAATTTTATATTATTTTTCATTTATTATTTATTAGCACGGCTAATGCTGTTGATAACTCTGTATTTTATATTAACATCAATATGTTAAATATTTATAAATCTGTTGAAAGTATAAGATTAACCCTGTGGAAAGTGTTGATAAACTCATGGAAACGTCGTTGGGCTGAAGTTATACACAACTTAATCAAGGTTAGTGTGACAGAGTTCTCAACAGGTTAAAATAATCTTCCGCCATCCGGTTGTTGGTGTCTTTCAGCTCTTTAATACGGTTGCAGGCGCTGATCACCGTGGTGTGATCTCTACCGCCGAATGCGTCACCGATATCGGGGAAACTTAATGACGTCAATTCCCGAGCTAAAGCCATGGCTATTTGTCTGGGACGAGTTATATTTTGCCGGCGGCTTTTTGACGATAAATCGGCAACCCTGATTTTGTAGTACTCGGCAACGGTTTTCTGAATGTTATTAATGTCGACCAATTTATCGCGCATGGAAATCAAATCGTGCAGCGCTTCTTTAGTAAATTCGATATCGATGTTTTTACCGGTAAACTGCGCATTGGCAATCACTCGCCTTAACGCACCCTCTAAGTCTCTGACGTTGGAAGGAATCCGTTTAGCGATAAAGACGGCGACGTCCTGTTTTAGTTCAACATTCGCCATGGCGGCTTTTTTCATTAAAATGGCAGCGCGGGTTTCCATGTCGGGAGGCTCAATCGTTACCGGCAAACCGCTGCTGAAACGGGATTTCAAACGTTCCGCCAAGTTGGCGATTTCCTTCGGATATTTATCGGAAGTTAAAACAACCTGATGTTTTTTTTCCAACAAGGTATTGAAAGTATGGAAAAATTCTTCCTGAGAACGCTCTTTGCTCGCAAAAAACTGAATGTCGTCTATTAATAACACATCCAGATTTCGGTAATAATCTTTAAAGATATTAATCGTATTTTGCTGCAACGCCTTAACCATGTCTTGAACAAATTTTTCGGAATGCACATACACGATATTTAATGTCGGTTTTTTTGCTAGTATTGCGTTACCTATCGCGTGCATTAGATGGGTTTTACCAAGCCCTGAACTGCCGTAGATTAATAACGGATTGTAGGCTCTGCCGACATTCTCGGAGATTTGAAAAGAGGCTGCTTTTGCCAGTTCGTTGGATTTCCCTTCGACAAAATTATCAAACGTATACGATTTATTAAGAAAATTGGGACCGCTTTTAGGCGCTTCCGGTTTTTTTTGGTGTTTAGCAATGGAAGGCGCTGCGGAAACCTTACTACCGATTTCAAGAACAACATCCAGGGAACCGTTGGAAAACTCATGCGTTAACTCTTCAAGTTTGGCAAAAAAGCGTTCTTTCACCCAATCCATCACAAACCGGTTGGGCGCCAATAGCCGCAGCTGCGTTTCATTCTCTATCGCTTGGAGCGGTCTGATCCAGGTGTTGAATTCCGAACTGGGAATTTCATGTTCCAGCTTGCTAAGACAGTTATTCCAGATGGAACTCATTATTAATGCTGAATGTGTGGTTAATGCTTATAAAGTGCAGAATAACATCACCCTGTACTATACAGGATATCCTTAAAGTCTCACAGAATTGACAGAGGCACATTAATAATTTATCATCCTAAGGCTTTTTTACCCGTTTTTATAAACGCTTATTTGATCAGGTTTTTTGACCATGAAAAGAACATACCAGCCCAGTAAAATTAAACGCGTCAGAACTCACGGATTTCGTGCGCGCATGGCGACCGTTGGCGGTCGTAAAGTATTGAATGCCCGCAGGGCGAAAGGAAGAGTCAGGCTGACTGTGGAGTGACAGGCGCTAACCACGCTTTCCCGCCAAACTTAAGATTAAAGAAAGCCGCAGAATTCAAAGCGGTTTTTGCCAATCCGGTCAAATCGTCAGACCGTTATTTTACACTACTTGCCGTTCGAAACGCACACGGCCATCCTAGATTAGGTTTGGCAATTGCCAAAAAAGTGATGAAAAGGGCGGTGGATAGAAATGCCATAAAGCGGACAGTACGGGAAAGCTTCAGGTTGCATCCAGAAATGATTGCCGATTTGGATATTGTCGTGCTGGCGAAGAAAGACGTATTGAGCGCTGAACCTGCTCAATTAAAGGAATCGTTGTGTAAACATTGGCAAAGGCTATCATCCAGATGCGTTTAATACTGGTCGCCGTCCTCAGATTTTACAAGTATTTTATTAGCCCAGTACTGGGCAATAATTGCCGCTTTTACCCCAGTTGCTCAACGTACGCCATGGAATCGTTAAACCGGCATGGCGTAATAAAAGGTGTATACCTTACAGTTAAAAGATTATTAAAGTGCCATCCTTATCATGAAGGCGGCATCGATCTTGTCCCGGAAAAATTTGGTAATAACAAGAATGGATAACATACGTTTTGTACTGATCATCGCCTTTGCAATGATAGTTTTAATGCTTTGGAGTGCGTGGCAGGCGGATTACGGCCCGAAACCGGCCGCCGCGCAAGCGGAAAGCACCGAGAGCGTTGCTAATGTTAAAGAAGATCTGCCGGCCACCGCCAATACCGGGGAGCAACCGCAACCATCTGGTTCAGGAGAACAATCATCAGCCGCAGTAATTCAATCAAGCTCCTCTGTTGCAGCGCCAATCGTAACTGTTAAAACAGACGTACTGGCGGTGGAAATCAGCCTGGAAGGCGGATCGATTCAGAATTTGGATTTGCTGGCTTATCCGGTCGAAAAAGAAAACACGGTTGTTAATGCGGCCAGAAAGATGGTTGGTTTGGCGGCTGCGGAAAAAAACCATCAACCGGTCAGAATTTTTAACAGCAAACCGGATCGCATGTTCATTGCGCAAAACGGCTTGATACCGGACAGCGGTTCGTCTGCGGTTTCCGATCATCACAGCCGCTTTACCGCAGCCAATAATCAATATGTAATGGCAGACGGTCAAGATATCCTTTCCGTACCGATAACGTGGACGGACAACAACGGCCTAAAGGTTACCAAAATCTTTCTGCTCAAACGCGGCAGTTACGAAGTCACTGTAACCCAAAGCGTCAACAATAACAGCGGCAAAGATTGGTCGGGCAGACAGTACAGCCAATTATTAAAGACGCCCTTTAATGAAAATAGCGGCAACATGTTGACTGCCGGTATGCGGGCTTATGACGGCGGGGTAATTTATACCGAAAAAGAAAAATACCAGAAAATCGGCTTTGACGACATGTCGGAAGAAAACCTGGATGTCGCCAGCAAAGGCGGTTGGGCCGCCATGATCCAGCACTATTTTGCATCGGCCTGGATTCCGCCGGCGGAACAGGAAAACCGGTTCTATACCAAGAAGCTGCAAGATGAACGTTACGTTATCGGCACCTACTCGCCACCGGTAAAGGTCGCCAATAATAGCGAAGTCAAGTTTGAATCGCGCTTGTTTTCCGGGCCAAAGATTCAGCCGATGATGGAAAAGATTGCCCCAGGCTTGGAATTGACAGTCGATTACAGCGTATTAACGTTCATTGGAAAGCCCATTTACTGGTTGCTGAATAAAATTCACAGTTTTACCAACAATTGGGGTTTTGCCATTATCGGCGTTACTTTCTGTATTAAATTGCTGATGTTCCCGTTAACGCAGGCCAGCTTTATTTCAATGGCGAAAATGCGCAAAGTTCAGCCGCGTTTGAAAGAACTGCAGGAACGTTTCGGCGACGACCGCCAGCGTTTTAATACCGAGATGATGGCGTTGTATAAAAAAGAAAAAGTTAATCCGCTTGGCGGATGCTTGCCTATATTAATCCAGATACCGGTCTTTATGTCACTGTACTGGGTATTGAGCGAAACCGTGGAATTCAGGCATGCGCCTTTCATGCTGTGGATACAGGATTTATCGGTTATGGATCCGTTTTTGGTATTGCCGGTCATTATGGGCATAACCATGAAAATACAGCAGGGCCTAAACCCGCCGCCAATTGATCCGATTCAGGCTAAAATTTTAAAAATGTTCCCGCTGGTATTCACCGTATTCTTTCTGTTTTTCCCGGCGGGTCTGGTGTTGTACTGGGTGGTTAATAATACTTTGTCTATTATTCAGCAAACCTACATTACCAAAAAAATCAACGCCCAAGCTTAGGACTGTTGAAATTACCTCTTAACGACACTATCGCAGCAATCGCCACACCGCCAGGAACCGGCGGTGTGGGCGTCATCAGGATTTCCGGCGCCTTGTGCGCACCTATCGCTACCCGATTAATCAAGAAACCACTGACGCCAAGAACGGCCCACTACGCCGCCTTTCTTGACGAGCACGAGAACGCCATCGATACCGGCATCGCCTTATACTTTCCTACACCGGCTTCCTACACCGGCGAGGATATTCTGGAACTACAGGCGCACGGCGGTACGGTTGTCATGAACATGCTATTGAAACGCGTGATAGCGCTGGGTGCAAGGCTGGCGCGTCCCGGCGAATTTACCGAACGCGCATATCTAAATAACAAGCTTGATCTGGCGCAGGCCGAAGCCGTTGCCGATCTTATCGAAAGCAGTACGGAACAATCGGTGCGCTCGGCGCAGCGTTCGATGCAAGGCGTGTTTTCGGAATTAATTAATGAGCTGGTCACCGAATTGACCGAGCTTAGAGTTTATATCGAAGCCGCTATCGATTTTGTTGATGAAGAAATCGATTTTCTCAGCGACGGCATCATTGAAAAGGGCATCGTACAATTAATTAACCGGCTGAAGACCATCGAACAAACCGCCCAACAAGGCCGGTTGCTACGGGAAGGCATGACGGTAGTATTGGCCGGAAAGCCTAACGCCGGAAAATCCAGCTTGTTAAATGCCTTGGCAGGGCATGAGGCGGCCATTGTTACCGATATTGCCGGCACCACCCGCGATGTGCTACGCGAGCGCATTCAACTGGATGGATTGCCGATGCACATCATCGACACCGCTGGTTTGCGGGAAAGCGCCAATCTTGTCGAACAGGAAGGTATCCGTCGTGCTCACGATGAAATTCGTAAGGCGGACAAAGTGTTGCTATTAATCGATATTCAAGATGACGATAACCACGGATTAATGTCGTCATTGCCAGCGAATGTGGATATCACCAAAGTCTACAACAAGATAGACCTGCAAAGCCGTCCAGCGGAAATCAAGCAAAACCAAGAGGGAACGGAGATATACCTTTCCATCAAAACCGGTGCGGGGCTTAACTTATTAACGGAACATTTAAAACAAAGCGTCGGCTACAATGACAACACTGAGACGGTTTTCACCGCCAGAGCCAGGCATGTACGGACTTTACAGCTAGGCCGGGAACATGTGGAAGCCGCCCTGCTGCAACTGCAACACAACCTAGCCAGCGAGCTGGTAGCCGAAGAACTGCGGTTAGCGCAACAAACGCTATCGGAAATTACCGGGGAATTCACGTCAGACGATTTGCTGGGTAAGATTTTTTCAAGTTTTTGTATCGGAAAGTAAACTTAACCATAGCCAGATTAATAGTTTTGGTAGTGGCTAACTATTAAGTGATAAGCTCGAATTATAGGTGACAACAAACCAATGGATCACGCCGTCATGCCAACTTTCATCTTTGGAGAACGAAAGCGTTTTCCGCACCATCCGCCCGACCCGCTGGCGCAGGGTATTGTTCCACCGCTCCATGTGCGCGGTCTCGCCGGTGTCCTTGCCGACGCTTTGGTGGCCTTGTTCGGAAAAGACGCTGGCGTAGGCCTTCCAGAAGTCGCTGAAGGTGCGGCAACCCCTGTCAAACGGCTTTGAAAAGTTTCCACTAAAGAGCGCCGAATAGTTTCCAGCCAAACTGTAAGGTTATAGGTTTTCTACCGCCTTTTTGCGTTGCTTAAATCGAAAGGAATCGTTGCCGGTTTCCAGGATGTCGCAATGATGGGTAATCCTGTCGAGTAGTGCGGTGGTCATCTTGGCGTCACCGAACACTTGCACCCATTCCGCAAAATTCAGATTGGTGGTGATGATCAGGGACGTTTTCTCATACAGGTGGCTAATCAGATGGAATAGCAAGGTACAGCCTGATTCTGGAAACTTTTCGACGCTCTTTAACGGAAATTATTGGAAACTTTTCAAAGCTGTTTGA
>VGVA01000055.1 GCA_016874115.1 Gammaproteobacteria bacterium | reverse complement strand
GGAAACAGGCGATGATTCCTATCGGTTAAAACAACGGAACAAGATTATCGAAAAAAACTAAAAATTAAGCTTAAGCGGGTCAGTTTTCAATGACGTTTAGCGGGTCAATTTTGGGTGATGATTGACACATTAACGGTTTCAAAAGCGACGCTATCGCCAATTTTTTGGTGGGTGTAATCTGCCGACAACCGCTCTATCGCGATTTCTTCACCAGTCGGCCAATTATTGGATGGTGATGTCGTAAGGTCGTATTTTTGCTGGGCGGTAGGTGGCCGAAAGACTAATGTGCCGATTTGCCATTCAGATTTGTCCAGCAAGCGGTAACGCACGGTTAATGGCGTTAAGGCATCGATATCTTTAACGCCCGCAATGGCTTTAATCTTAGGTAACAGGCTGTTGTCGGCATCCGCCCGCAAAATCATGCTGATGTGCGAAGGCTTGGCTGCACGGTGGGCGGCATCCATCGTGCTGAGTTCCAAGTCAATCAGGCCGAACAACGCGCCCACGCACACTACGCCAACAAATATACTCAGCACCGCCAGCAAGGTACGGGCTTTATATAGCCATAAATCCGCCCAGATTTTGTAAAAGAGGGAATTCAACAGCAAGTTAAGGGCTAACCGGCAGCCATTGGTTCAGCAACGGAATGGATACGACCGGCATGAATCTCAATCTTGCGTAATGCAGCATTGGCGAATGCCTCGTTATGGGTGACTAGAACTAAGGTTTTGCCCTGGTCGCGCAAGTGGCAGAACAGCTGGAAAACCGATTCCGCCGTGGTTTCGTCCAGGTTGCCGGTCGGCTCATCGGCGACGATTAATTCCGGGTCGTTGGCCAAGGCACGGGCAATGGCGGCGCGTTGTTGTTGCCCGCCGCTGACCTGGCTGGGCAAGCGCTCTGCTTCATTAATTAGCCCTACCTGTTCCAGCAGGTGCAACGCCCGTGCCTTGCGTTGGGCTTTGGGCAGTTTGCCTAAAAAATCCATTGGCAAAACAATGTTTTGCCAAAGGTTTAACGCGGGCAATAGTTGAAAAAACTGAAACACAATCCCAATATTGGCACAGCGCCAGGCCGACAGCTTTTCTTGGCTGAGTTGTTGCAAGGCAAGGCCATTAATGATGACTTCACCACTGCTGGGCTGGTCAATGCCGGTCAACAAATTGAGCAAAGTGGATTTGCCGTTTCCAGACGCACCGACAATCGCGACGAAGTCGCCATGAATAATCGTCAAGTTAATGTCATGCAACACGGTTTGCGCAACGCCTGCGGTGTGGTAAGTTTTGACGACGTGTTTTAATTCGATGATGGTTTGCATTAACGGAAAAGTAAAACCAACTTTATTCGGGATTATTGTAACATGTTGGCATGTCTCCCTTTAGCTTGCCAACCTCGCCATGACCAGCATACGTTTATTTTGGCTAATGATTTGTCTGGCCTGGCTGCTTTTTGAAATCAGCCTGATACGCAAAAAAGCACTCAACCAAGGCCAAATACTGGCAATGGAGATTAACTCGCGGCGTTGGCTGTGGTTAGTCTTGCTGACAAGCTTAATGTTGGCGCTGGTAATGAAAAAACTGGCGATTGCACCCATCCCCATTCCCTACCTGCCACGCCAAGCACTGGCCATGCTGTTGTTTGTCGCTGGAATTAGCCTGCGCATGACTGCCATCAACCAGCTTAAGCAGCTGTTTAACACTCATGTCACCATTCAGCAAGGGCATCTATTGATTACCGACGGTCCTTACCGCTGGGTGCGACATCCAGCCTACAGTGGCCTGCTCCTGGCTTTGTTTGCCACCGGTTTGGCAATGGGAGATTTTATCGCCTTATTAATGATGTCCGTACCGAATTTGTTGGCGTTCAATTATAGGATTACGCTTGAAGAAAAGCTGTTAATTCAAGAGTTTTCGACAGATTATCTGGCTTACAGCCAACGTACTAAGAAATTGGTGCCGTGGCTATATTAGATTAACTTTATTCAGAAACAGCTGAATTCGGTTCGTCCGGGGTAATTTCCTCTGCAACCGTTTCTTCATCATTTTCTTTAGCTAATGGCGGCAAGAGTTCCGCAAGCAAATCCATATAAGGCAGAATTTGTGGGATAGCCGGGATTTTCCAGGCTTTGCCGACAATTTTGGCAAATAGGTTATTCAGCCACGGCTTATTAGATCTGGCCTGATTGACGAAAAACCGTTTGCTACCGTCTTCCTCATTAATGATGGCAAAATCGTCCAGCCATACATCTATGGCTTCGGTTTCGCCAAACAGGACGGCCTGAGCATAGATGCTGCGAGTGTCGAGGTCAAACTGGAATCCGGTCAATTCGGCGATGCCTTTCAAGATTTTATTAGCCACCCATATCACCGCCATGTTAGGCGAACAGTTAATGGCCATTTTTACCAAACTGGATTTAATGCTCATGATAGATCGATTAATAAATTAATAGGTTAATGAAACTGGAATTATATAAGCTTAACGCTAGACAATAAACTTAAGGCTTTTATCCTTCCAGTTTATGAAGTAGTCATCATTTTACTACACCACATCTTTAATCAATCGCCCAAGTCGGCCAATATTTTGTCCCGCACCAATTGCCCTGATAAAGTCTCCATCGGCATGCCCCCCCGGATTAACGCTGCCACCAACAAAATACAGATTAGCCAATTGCTTGCTGCGTTGCGGCGCTTTAAAACCCAGATTGAGGAAACGGTCTGCCACCACGCCATAAATTGCACCCTGGTTAGAGTAATAGCGGGCTTGGATGTCGTGCGGCGTCCAGTATTCTTCGGTGACAATATGTTTACGCAAGTCGGTCAAACCCATGCGTTCCAGCTTGATTAATACTCGTTCCCGAAAAGCGAGATAGTCTTCCGGCGACAAGGGTTTGTTGGGGTCAAGGTGCGGGATGTGCGGCAAGACTTTAAGAATCTCACAGCCCGCAGGGGCTTGTTTGGGATCAGATTTGCAAGGCGCGACCAGATAAATCGTCGGATCATCGGATAGGGTATGGCTTTTGAAAATGGCATCAAAATGATGCTTGGGATGGTCGGAATAAAAGAAATTGTGGTGCGCCAATTGCGGGTACAGCCGATTAACACCCAAATGCAGCACCAGCCCTGAACACGTCGGCTGGAAACGGCACATTTTTTTCATTTCAACTTGGGAACTGCCCAGCAACTTTTGCATGACCGGAATGACTTCCATGTTGCTGACGACGATCTCTGCATTAATTTCACTGCCATCTGCCGTTACCACGGCTGTCGCCTTGTTGCCATTGCGTTTGATTTCCATGACTTCGGAATGCAGACGGATTTTAACGCCCAATTCCATCGCCAATTTTTCCAGTGCCTGCGCCAAGCCGTACATGCCGCCGTGGACGTACCACAAGCCGTATTCAAACTGGATGTAGGGCATCAAATTCATTAATGCCGGGGAATCATAGGGTGATGAACCGACATATTTGATGAAATAATTAAGGATGTCCACCAGCTTGGGATTGGAGATAAAGCGGCGCACACCCTGGTCCATCGAGCGGAACACATCAAAACTCAGCAAACTTCTGATCAGCCCGTAGTGGCGCAGTAAAGCCCAAAAGCCATCCAAACCATGGCTAAAATACCCGGCTTCGGTTTCGGTACATAACTTTTTGGAATAGGCCATGAAGCGTTCAAATTCGGCAAAAGAGTTTGGGTCAAGCTTATCCAACTCGTATTTTTGTTTAGCTTTATCCGGGGTTAAATCGACCACCATGCCATCTTCGAAGAAGTTGCGCCAATGGGGCTGAACCGCTTCAAACTTAACGTAATCTTCCCGCTTTTTGCCGACACGAGTGAACAACGCATCAAAAATATGCGGCATGGCCAGGATGGAAGGCCCAAGATCAAAGGTGAAGCCGTCTTTAATCATGATGTTAAGTTTTCCTCCCACCTTGTCGTTCTTCTCCAGGAGCTCGACGGCAAAGCCTTCGCTGGCCAGGCTGATGGCAGCGGACAGCCCGCCCAACCCGCCGCCGATGACGACGACTTTCTTGTTATTGTGTTGCTTCATTAATTAATACTCGCGTTTCCAGGGCAAGGATAATTTAAGGTTTTGCCAGCTTTGTTTCAGGTTAAAGCTGGAATATTCACGGAAACCTTGCAAGGCTGGCAGATTACGTCGGGCACGGCTAAAAAAACTGCCTTTGCCATACAGTACGTCCAGATAACCTTTAAAGGCCAGATAACTGTCTTCCGAATACGGAAACCAGTTGGGTTCTCGTTGGAAATGGCTGCTGCTGGTCAAACCGGAGACTGGATAGGTCATTTGCAGAAGGCCTTCGGCACCGCGATAGCGGCCAAATCCGCTATGTTTACAGCCGCCAAAAGGCAAACGGGGATGGCCAATGTTTTTGATGACATCGTTAATTGCCCAGTTGCCCACCTGCAACTGCCGGGCAATGCGTTCAGCCTTTTTAATATCCCGGCTCCACACGCTGGCGTTTAGGCCGAATTCGCTTTGGTTTGCCAAACGGATGACCTCATCTTCATTAATAAACGGGATGATAGGCAACAACGGGCCAAAGGTCTCTTCCTGCATAATGAGCATTTCGTCAGTAACATCCCACAGGATAATCGGATTAATAGCGCTGCCTTGAATGTTAAGCGGTACGGATACTTTAGCGCCTTTATTAATGGCATCGTCATACTGTACCTTGACCTTCTCTATTTGCGAACTGACCGTCATTACGCCGAGATCGCCTTCCGCATTTTGACCGACTTTCAAGTTAGCCGTAACTGCGCACAATTTTTTCAGAAAGGCGTTAAAACACGGTTGCTCTACATATAATTGTTCGACAGACACGCATGCCTGCCCGCTGTTGCAGAATGCGCCGTACACTGCAGCATTAGCGGTACGCTCCAAATCGGCATCGGCGCAAACGATCATGGCATCCTTGCCGCCTAATTCCAATATAACCGGAACAGGTTGCTGCGCCGCCTTTTGCATGACGACGCGGCCTGTATTCAAACTGCCGGTGAATACCACTATGTCGGGAGCGGCATCAATTAATTGCGCGCCAGATTTACCATCGCCTATCAGCCATTGCACAGTATCAGCGGGTAGATCAAGCTGGTTAAATAAATCAACGATTACTTTACCGATTGGCAAACTGAATTCCGACAATTTAAGAATAACCGCATTACCTGCGATTAAAGCCCCCAACAGCTGGCATACGGTAATCTGAAACGGGTAATTCCACGGTGTAATCAGGGCGACTACGCCAAATGGCTTGCGAATTATTTGCGCCTCCGCACCTGGAAAACTAAAGGGTGAAGTCACCACAGATTGCGGGCTTAAGATTTTATCGGCATGGCGGCAATAGTATGCCGCCAAATCCAGCACGGGGTAAATTTCCCCCAATAAGGCTTCGGTCATCACCTTACCTGTGGTGCGGCTGATGGTGGTGCAAAGATTATCCAAGTCCGACAACACCAGCGTGTTGAATTTACTCAAGATTTGGCAGCGCTGTTTAACCGACAAAGCCGACCACGCTTTAACTGCACTACGCGCCTTCGCCATCATGATCTGGATATCTTCTAGCGAAGCGGCAGAAAATTCGCCCAAAGTTTGGCCATCAATCGGCGAGATAGCTTTGAAAGCAGTCACTGTCGGCCTAAGTGGTTTTCAACCACGTACTGCGCTTAATTTCCCGGAATGCCACCTTATATTTTTGCGAAATCAAATTGGATGAAATACGCGCTGACTCGTAAATTGTCGGCAGGCCGCTGCCGGGATGTGTGCCGCCACCGACCAGATAACAGTTTTCCAATTCCTCAAAACGATTATGCGGTCGCCAGTACAACATCTAGCTGAATTTGTGCGCCAAACTGAAGGTTGCGCCTTTGTAACAGTTTTCCTCAGTTTCCCAGGTTCCTAGCGTAATAATTTTTTCGCACTCGATGTGCTGGCGAATATCGGCCAACCCCAAGCGTTTACCTAATGTATCCAACGTCTGCTCGCGAACACTCTGACACTGTGCTTGCCAGTCAATACCGCTGTCATTATTCGGCATCGGCACCAGCACATAAAGTGCAGACTTACCTGGCGGCGCCAAGCTGTCATCGGTTACCGAAGCGTTATGCACATAAAACGAAAAATCTTCAGTTAATACCTTGTTATTAAATATATTTTTGACATTGGTAATGTAATCTTTAGCGAAGACAATGGTGTGGTGCGGCAGGTCGTAAAGTTTATCAAGCCCCAGATACAGCATGAAAGTCGAGCAGGAGAAATCCCGCTTGTTTAACGGCTCGCGATCATATTTACGCAACACGCCCGGCTCGACCAGCGTGGACATGGCGTAAGCGAAATCGGCATTGAAGGAGTACATGGAAGCGAGCGAAGCCGAGCGATGTACGACGACCCCTGCGTAGCCGTAGAGGCCGGGCGTTTTGACGGAGTTGGAGCGCAAGCGTAGTGCGTAGTCAAAATGCAAGGCCATACGACACGGCGTCAAGTCATTCGCGCAAGGTCAAAATACGAAGCAAGGCGGAAGCCGATGTTTTGTGTTTTGGGCTGTAGCGGGACGAACGCAGGCCGCCGAAGGCAAACTCGCCACGTCATTTTTCGCTGCTGAAATCGGATTGGACCCCATTTCAGCTTTCGCGAAAAATAGTGGCGCGCTGGAATGATCACTTCATCGGCATAAATTTCTTCGCCATCTGCCAACCTGATACCTTTGACCTGCTGATTATTAATGATTAATGACTGGACTGGCGTATGGGTATGAATTTCCCCGCCACATTCATTAATCACCTTGGCCATTGCCGCCGCAATTCGGTTTAATCCGCCTTTGACATGGTAAATACCGTAATCATGCTCCAGATAAGGCAGCATGGTAAACAGCGCCGGACACTCCCAAGGCGACATACCCAAGTATTTGGATTGAAAAGAAAACGCCAACCGCATTTTTTCCTGGTTGAAATACTGACCCAGATTAATAAACACACTTTTAGGAAACGCCAGCCAGGGCAAAGCCTTGAGCAAATCCAAGGACAAAAACGCGGTTAGAGAAGAATAATCACGGGTAATGCACGGATATAGGCGGTTGAAACGATCACGTTCGTTAGTAATAAAACGGCCGTAAGCAGCACTGCCTTCGGTAAACACACGGTCTAGTTCCGCACACATGCGTTCCGGCTGGGAATAAACATCCAATTTTTGGTCATCGTAGACCAATTGGTACATGGGGTTCAGTTCCACAAAATTTAAATAATCGTCACTGCGTCGGCCACACAGTTCAAACATCTCATCCAAGACACCTTTCATTAATAAGAAGGTCGGACCGGCATCAAAAGCAAAGCCGCTCAACCGTATTGCCCGATTTCTCCCACCAACTTCTTGATTTTTATCGCATATTGAAACCTTAAAGCCGCGCTGGCTTAATAACATGCCAGCACATAAACCACCGGGTCCCGCGCCGACTAGGATAATGTGTTTGCTATCCGCCATTAGCTTTATTTTCCCCTGTTTTGATTCTTTGCACACTAATTTAGCAGCAAACTCGAAAAAAACCATGAATTAACCGTCTATTTTCGTATTAGTGCAGTTAATTCAAAGTAGTAAGCATCACTAATTTCTATTCATATCGCCTATGACCAACACGACCTTTGCATCGCAACTCTTCAATTTTCTAATTTTCCGATTCTCAGCGCTTTTTTTTATAACTACCGGACAATTCTAACTTACTCATAAAAATCACACAGCAAAGCTTGAACAGGTATAATCCTAACTGCTTTCATTAATCATTAATAACTGCTTGATACGCCATAGCGCAACATAATAGACATAATAAACAGGGGAGTGGAACCATGCTGTTATCATCTTCAGCATCGATAGTTATAGCTTTTTTAATGGGAATCGCCGGAGTTGGCTTTGTGGTCTGGCAATTGCAACGGGTTATGGCATATGACCAGGGCAACGATGTCATGCGCGAAATCGGCAAGGCTATTCAGGATGGCGCATCGGCCTTTCTGGCGCGCGAGTACCGGGTGATTGCTATTTTTGTGGCTATTGTCGCCACTATCATTACAATTTTTCTACAATGGCAAACCGCATTCAGTTTTATCGCCGGCGCGATAGCTTCCGCAGGCGCTGGCTATCTGGGTATGTACGTTGCGGTTCGCTCCAACACGCGCACCGCCGCGGCCGCCAGCCGGGGCTTACACGAAGGTTTGCGGGTTGCCTTCGGCAGCGGCGCCATCATGGGTATGTCGGTCGTCAGCTTTAGTTTGATCGGCATGTCACTGCTGTATTTTTTCTTTAACAGCGACCCTAATTATCTGTCGTACATCACCGGGTTCGGCTTCGGCGCCAGCAGTATCGCACTGTTCGCACGGGTTGGCGGCGGTATTTACACCAAAGCGGCGGATGTCGGTGCGGATCTGGTCGGCAAAGTTGAAAAAGGCATTCCGGAGGACGACCCGCGTAACCCTGCTGTTATCGCCGATAACGTGGGCGATAACGTCGGCGACGTTGCCGGAATGGGCGCGGACTTATTTGAAAGCTACAGCGGCTCCATCATAGCGGCAGCAACCTTGGGCGCGGCCTTGGGTAAAGCGAATACCGCGGCTTTTATCGGCCTGCCGTTTTTAATTGCCGCCGTCGGCGTCGTTTCCAGTCTGTTCGGCATCTACATGGTCATCGGCAAGGAACGCGACGAAAGCGACGTTGCCCGCGCTATTGCCAATAACTCGCTGCTTACCAAGACGATTTATTTTCTCAACCAATATGTCGCTAAAGTTAATGAAAACGCCAGCCTGGAAGACTTGCTGACAGCGCTGCGCCGGTCGGTTTGGGGCGCTTCCGTGGTCATTTTAGGGTTGTCGTTGTTTGCGGTATTGCTGTCCGGCATGCACTTTAACTACTGGTTGGCCATTGTGGTTGGCCTGATTGCCGGTAACGCCATCGCCTACGCCACTGAATATTTCACCGCTTATACGGAAAAACCGACGCTCGCCATTGCTAAAGCCACGCAAACCGGCGCGGCGACAACCATCATCCAGGGCTTTGCGGTCGGCATGATGAGCACCGCCTTACCGGTATTAATCACTGCTTTCGCCATCTTGCTCAGCATTTGGCTTGGATTCAAGGCCGATGGCTCGCTAGCCGCCGGTTTATACGCCGTTGCATTGGCCGGAGTCGGTATGTTAAGCACCTTGGGCGTTACCTTGGCAACAGACGCTTACGGCCCGGTTGCCGATAATGCGGGCGGTATCGCAGAAATGAGCAAACTACCTAAAGAAGTCAGACATCGCACTGATGCGCTGGACAGTCTGGGCAACACCACTGCCGCCACCGGCAAAGGTTTTGCTATCGGCTCTGCGGCCTTAACCGCCTTGGGATTAATCGCGGCTTACGTTTCCGCCGCTAAAATCGGTAATCTGGATTTGCTCGGCCCCACCATGCTGCCCGGTTTATTAATCGGTGCGATGATGCCGTATCTATTCTCGGCGCTAACCATGATGGCAGTCGGTAAAGCGGCGCATGAAATCGTGCTGGAAGTCCGCCGTCAGTTTCATGAAATTCCCGGATTAATGGACGGTACTGGCAAACCCGATTACAAGGCTTGCGTTGGCATCAGCACCGAAAGCGCGCTCAAGGAAATGATTATCCCCGGCACCTTAGCTGTGGTCGCGCCAATTATCGTCGGCCATGTTTTAGGCAAAGAAGCGCTCGCTGGCCTGTTGGTCGGCACATTAATATCGGGCTTTTTGCTGGCGGTAATGATGGCAAATTCAGGTGGCGCTTGGGATAATGCCAAAAAATTTATCGAAACCGGAGAATACGGCGGCAAAGGCTCGGAGCCGCACAAAGCCGCCGTGGTCGGCGATACCGTTGGCGATCCGTTTAAAGATACCAGCGGCCCGGCTTTGAATATATTAATTAAACTGATGACTATCGTCAGCTTGGTGTTTGCCGGTTCGTTCGGTACAGGCTGGCTGCACTTTTAAGGGTAAAATCACGCTCGCTATGGGTTTAACGACTGCAGATTTTTGCGACACTCATAGCGGAGCGGAAAGCTTGCAAATTGCCGAACCGTCCGTACTAACACACTATGGCGGCAAACAGGCGTTTGGCGGATTAATCACCACCATCCGTTGCTTTGAAGATAACAGTTTGATTAATCATGTCCTGGCGGAACCGGTACAAGACCGCGTTCTGGTAATTGACGGCGGCGGCTCGCACCGCTGCGCATTAATAAACGCAGAACTGGCGGAAATAGCCCAGAAAAACGGCTGGCAAGGCATTATTCTCTATGGTTGCGTCAGGGATACCGCCCTGTTACAGAACATACCCATCGGTATTTGCGCCTTACATGCCCATCCGGCTCCCTGTCATGGCAAAGAAGTGGGCGAGCGGGACGTTTTAGTCACCTTTGCCGGCGTCAATTTTCGAAAAGACCATTATTTGTTCGCTGATAATGATGGAATTATCGTTTCCGACACGATGTTGAGTTAAAATAGTGCAATATTAACCATACATTACGGTAAACAACCATGCAAATCGTACTCGCCAACCCTCGCGGCTTCTGCGCCGGTGTAGATAGAGCTATCGACATCGTCGATCAAGCCCTGGAAATTTTTGGCGCGCCCATTTATGTCCGCCATGAAGTCGTGCATAACCGCACTGTGGTAGACGGCCTAAAAGCCAAAGGCGCTATCTTCATCGAAGACATAAGCGACGTGCCTGTAGGTTCCTACCTGATTTTCAGCGCGCACGGCGTTTCCAAACAAGTGCAGAAAGAAGCCGAAGAGCGCAAACTCACCGTCTTCGACGCCACCTGCCCTCTGGTAACAAAAGTCCATATTCAGGTTGCCAAGCACGCCAGGTCCGGACGGGAAGTCATCCTGATCGGTCATGCCGGACACCCTGAAGTGGAAGGCACCATGGGGCAATACGATAAAAGCTCTAAAAACGGTGGCATCTATCTGGTAGAAACGCCGGAAGATGTAGCCAATTTAAAAGTTAATAACCCAGATAATCTGGCTTATGTGACTCAGACTACGTTATCCATGACCGACACCAAAGCCATGGTGGATGCGTTGCGCGCCCGTTTTACTTCCATAAAAGAGCAGAAAAAAGACGACATCTGCTACGCCACGCAAAACCGGCAGGATGCCGTCTACGATCTGACGAAAACCGCAGATACTATCCTGGTCGTAGGCTCACCTAACAGTTCCAACTCAAACCGCCTGCGCGAAATTGCCGAGCAATTGGGTAAACCCGCTTTCCTAATCGACACTGCCAAAGACATGCAAAAAGACTGGTTTGCCAACAGTAAAGTCGTCGGCGTAACAGCAGGCGCATCCGCACCGGAAGTATTGGTTCAGGAAGTTATCAACCAATTAAAGGATTGGGGCGGCCAAACCTCCATGGAATTGAAAGGCAAAGAAGAAAAAGTCGTATTTTCCTTGCCGAAAGGATTAAAAAAAATCGCCTAACTTGTGGCGAGTGAACTGGAAACCGTCAGACTCGACAAATGGCTGTGGGCGGCGCGCTTTTATAAAACGCGCTCGCTGGCAACCGAAGCCATTAATGGCGGCAAAGTCCACGTCAACGGCCAACGCACCAAACCGGCAAAAGATATTAAACCCGGTGACCATATTGAAATCCACAAAAACGGTTATCGTTGGGTATTAACAGTAACCGCCCTGACCGCACAACGGCGTTCCGCCAAAGACGCCGCGCTGCTGTACGAAGAATCGCCTGAAACCTACACCAAACGCCAAGAACAAATCATGGCTGAAAAAGAGCAAAGAGCCTTGCTCGGCTACTCCGGTATCGACCATAAACCCAATAAAAAGGAACGTCGGTTAATTCATCGCTTTAAGCAGCAATAATACGGTTATAAACGCACAACTGCTGAAGTCTTATTAATACCGCTATAATCGGACGAGCTATTAATAAGAAAATCGTCACTCTCCTACTAGACGCGCAAAACCAGGTTCGCATACACTTATCATTTTTATTAATCATTAATCATGACTTACTGCATTGCCGTTTCTGTTGATGAAGGATTGGTGCTGGTATCGGATTCTCGAACCAACGCCGGAATCGATAGTGTCAGCACTTACGGAAAAATGCATGTGTTTGCCACCCATCCAGACCGCAAACTGGTGCTGTTGAACGCCGGTAATTTAGCAACAACTCAAGCCGTCGCTGAACAACTGCGCCGCGACAAACACGAAAATGTTCCTATTAATTTAAATACCGTGTGTAAAAATTTCTAGCGTTGTTTACAGTATTCTGGAGAATACTGTAAATGAACATCCATAAACGAACTCGACTCACATTGCTAGACCGCCAAGAAATCTGGCGGCTTTACCAAACCCGAACCTGGAAGGTGACGCAGTTGGCGGAACGTTTCCGGGTCTCAAGGCCGACCCTCTACGAGGTGCTGAAACGGGCAAGGCTGCAAGAATTTGCCCCCCCCCGCGACAGCACCAACCAGCGCTTCAAGATGATCCAGTATGGTTTGAAGCGTCTGGCCAAGGTCGAGCAGGCCATCCAGGAACGCCTGAAACGCGAGGCCAAGCGATACAACAAGTCCTATCC
>VGVA01000054.1 GCA_016874115.1 Gammaproteobacteria bacterium | reverse complement strand
TACCGAGACCGCGCCGATGCTGAAAACAGTTTTGACGAACTCAAAAACCATTGGGGCTGGGGTGGCTTCACCACCCAAGACCTGAAACGTTGCCGGTTCATGGCCAGGATCACCGCATTGGTTTATAACTGGTGGAGTCTATTCGTCCGGCTCGCCGACCCCGACCGACATACCGAAGCCATTACCAGTCGCCCCTTGATGCTCTATGGCATCGGCAAGCAGACGCGTCACGCGGGACAAACCCGACTAACCGTCAGCAGTACCCACTCCGAGGCGGTAAAAGTTGAACAGTGCTATCGCCGGAGTGCCGCATTCTTCAAAGAGCTTTGGGCAACTGCGGAGCAGTTCAATGCCCAACAGCGTTGGTGCCGGATATTAAGTTTGGCGCTAGTAAAGTATCTTCGAGGTCGGCAATTACATCCACCAGATTGCCTTCCCGCACCTGCATAAGAGGCAAACTGATCTTTTTAGGGTGAACGGTTTTATGGCTAATTTAAAGTGCTGCCACGGTTAATCAGATTGTTGCAATTAAAACATCGTAGTCTGTAAAAAAGGCATCCTTAGATGCCTTTTTTATGTTGTCATCTTTTAACTACGCTTACTTCGCGATAAATTCAATGCGCCGGTTCTGGGCGCGGCCCGCCCGGGTAGCGTTATCGGCAATCGGTTTTTCTTCGCCGAATCCGGATTCGCTGAGCAGCTTGCCTTTCTCAGGTTTGGTTGCATTGATGTAATCGATTACAGCTTTCGCCCGTAATTTGCTTAGCATCAGGTTATAAGAAGATTCGCCCGTGTTATCGGTATGCCCCGCCACTTGTGTCGGCGTGGTCAGGCACTCGGCGATTTGATCCAATTGCTTCTTACCGGCGGCATTCAGCATGGCGCTATTAACGTTGAAAGAGATGGAGACGTTCATGTCCGAACTGCAAGCCGGAACTTCCGCGGCCTCTATTTGCACCGGTTCCGGCGCGGCTTTCGGTTCAAGGCTTGCCTTAGGCTCCGGCGGTGGCGCAATGGGCTCTGCCGGCGTTAATAGTGTCACGAACATCTGGTTATCGATGCTATGGCCTGTGCCAACCAAGGTATTAATAGTTGCTTCTTTCGCTTGCTTGTCAGCCTCTGTTCCGCCCGAACCTGTCAGGGTAATTTTTTTGTCTTTCTGGCTGAAGCCGAAGTCAGCGCCGCTTTTTACCCAAGCCAGGACATCGTTCAGATTGTTCCACCAGCCGGGCAAACCGACATCTTTCCAGACGGTTAATTGATCGATGACTTTGTCCGCACCGAATAAAATGGTTGCGGCGTTAACGATGTTATGTTTTTCCGCTTCATTCGGTAATTCGCCCGATAAAATAATGCGTCCGTTTTCGTTTTTAAACGCGATATTAACCGGTGAAGAAGCAACGGCGACCAGTGGTACGGGATGTTTCGGTACGGCGGCAATTCCGCAACAGCCGGGTTGCATAGGTCCCAGGCCGAATATCCAGAGAAGCAGTAATAGTAAGAGTAATATTGCGGCGCCAATCCAGCGCCAGCCGTTAGATGCGTTCGATGTACTCATGGCAAACCTCGCTTGCAATGCCGAATATTAGGCTCGATCAATACCGCCGTCGAGCCGGTCTTGCAAGTCTTTTAATTCTTGCCACCTGTTTTCTGCAGCCAGTAGGGCTTGTTCAGGCCAAGTGCCGGGATTTGCCAGCTGGAATCTTTCCCCGCCTTTTTCCAATATCGCATTAATAGTATTAACCGTTGTGTTGCTCAGCTGTGCAAAGGTATGGATGCCGTTGTTGTTCAGCAATTCCGCAATTTTGGGACCGATGCCTTCGATTATCTCAAGATCGTTGTGTTTACCGCTGAAACTGAAACCTGCCGCACCGGCTGCTTTCAACATCTCGTCACGGGATAATGCGCTTGCTGCGGAGTCCGGTTCTTCATCGGATGAGATTGCTTCCGGCGGCAGAGTATCGCGGAAGTATATTTCCCTCAGGCTGGGTTTATCGACGGGCGATTCATTTTCGGCCTCGCTTTTTGTGAATAGTTTGTTCAGCCACCAAGCCAGCAACCAACCGAGCAATATGCCCAATACAAACCACCAAATGCAACAAGTTATAGAAGCCATATCATTTCCCTAAAAATATTAATTAATCGCGGCAATAACGCCTTCTTGATGTTGGTTTCGAGTGTAACCGATTGAAAATAATATAGCAATTCCAGGTTTTAGATGGAAAATCCAGTGTTGCTACAGGTTAAAGCGGAGCATTAATCGCATACCCCAGACAAATTGCCATTTCACTCCGATCAGATTAAATAGTAGTTTAGATTAAGCGATATATTTTGCTGCGGGTAATAATGAGGAATTTTTCAGTAACATTGTCAGGAAATCTTCGTCAGTTAACGGTTTTCCGAATAAATAACCTTGAAAAACAGGACATTGTAACCGTTTTAACAGTTCGAATTGCGCTTGGGTTTCCACGCCTTCGGCAATAACTTCCATTTCCAGTCCTTTGGCTAACGCAATAATGGTTTGCACAATGGCTTGTCCGTTGGATTTTGAATCGAGTGCGCGGACAAAAGATTGATCGATTTTTAAAACATCCAATGGTAATTTTTCCAAGTAGGATAACGATGAGAAACCGGTACCGAAATCGTCCATTGCCAAAGTTAACCCCAGATTTTTGAGTTGATTCAGGCGGTGAATGGTGGTGTCGATATCGCCAATCGAAATAGATTCGGTTAATTCAAGTTCAATATAGAAGGGGTTTGCCCTTGTTTTAGTCAAAATGGCTGCGATTTTTTCTATAAAATCAGGACGCTTGAATTGTATTGCGGAAATATTGACGGAAATCCGGAAATTCCGGACGCTATTGGTGACGATTAACTGGATCCACCGGCAAACCTGTTCAAACACCCATAATTCGATATCGGCAATTAATCCCGTTTGTTCCGCCAGAGGGATAAATTTGCCCGGCGGTAGCAATCCCCGTAGCGGATGCCGCCAGCGAAGTAACGCTTCCGCTCCGACAATCTGACCGGTTACCCCCACTTTGGGCTGATAATAAACGATTAATTCATTGCGTGACATTGCGTTGCGCAATTCATGTTCTAACGTAATGTTTTCGAGTGCAGCTTCGTTCAGGTTTTGAGCATAAAACTTAAAATTACCCGGCCCTTCGTTTTTTGCGTAATACATGGCGCTATCGGCGTTCTTAAGCAAATCCTGGGTATTGTCGGCATCGTTGGGAAACAGTGCGATCCCTAAGCTGGCGCTGAAAGTAACGGGGTAGTTGCCGATATTAATTGTTTTTTCAATGCGGCAAGTATTGCTTCGGCATTCAGGCTAACAGCGGACAAAATCTGATGATCGGCTTTAAGTCCGCTCATCACGACGGCAAATTCATCGCCCCCTATTCTAAAAACCGAATCGGTTTCCCCGACGCTATTAACAAAAATTTCTGCAACTTTAGCCAGCAATTCGTCGCCAGCGGCATAGCCAAGGGAGTCATTAACTTTTTTAAAGTGATCCAGATCGATAAAAATAACCGCCACTTGCGAATCGTCCCGGCGCGCCCTGGCGAGTTCCTGGTTCAAATTGTCGTGAAGTACTAGACGATTAGGCAGACCGGTTATAGCATCGTAATGAGCCTGGCTGTATAGTTTTTTTTCCCATGCCGCATTCGAAAGGGCAACGGCCAGTCGGTCGCCGAAATTGTCGGCTGCGGATATAGTTTCAGCTGGAATCGTTACCTCCGATTGATAACCGAAACATAATACGGCGGCAATCGTATCGCCCTGTTGAATAGGAATTAACAGCAATTGCCAGTCACCTGAAAGCCCAAGCGCCGTAAAATATTTTTCGGCGCTTTTATTGTCGCGGGTAATGATTTTATATTGGCTCAGCGCCAGTTTGGTAAAGGCGGAAGCCGATAGATGCAAAGTGGTAGCCAAGGTTTCCACCGCCTGTTTCCCCCGTTTAACACGGATGTGCCTGCTGCAATGTTTATCCACATCGAACCGGATAATTGCCATTAACTCGCAGTTCAATATGTCGGGAAGCCGGTTGAGCGCAGTATCGATAATGGTGTCCGCATTCAGGGACGATAAGATATTACCGTCGATTTCCGCCATCATGGCCTGAATGTCAAACTGTTTTCGCAATCGTTCAGTCATATCGTTAAAAGAATCGCCCAGCGTTTCGAATTCGTCATGGCTGGCGATCTTGACGCGATAGTTCAGATCGCCTTCGGCGATTTTTACCGTAGCGGTGGTTAAATTTTCCAAGGGGGTCAGGTACTTATTGATTAATCGCGTACTCAGCAAGGCAACTATCAAAATGGCTACGCAGATAACCAACGGATATATTCGGGTGAATAGATCAATGGAAGAAAAAGCCAAGGCTTTAGGACGGGCATGCACGATTACCATATCGGTACCGGCAAACACGTTATTAATGGGTAGCCTCCAGTAAAATCCCAGTTGGGCGGTGTCATCCGCCTGCCAGCCAAATTGACCGCTAACTCCTTGTGTTATTTGATTTTTAATGTCTTTCGGCAATTGTATTTGCGGGTTAGATACAAACAACAATTGCCCTGTCGCATCAAAAACCCATAAATCGTCCAGGCCAAGAAATTCGCTCTCCCAGAGAGTTTCCGGATTCATTTCACCCAACAACGTCCCATGTTCCGGATGCTGTTCTTCAAGCGGTATCGCTATCCACATCTGGTTAAACGGCGTATTCTTGCCGATAATGGATAAAACGGCTGTTTTGCCCGAACCTAAATTATTGAGATCTTGCTGGCTAATATCCAAAACCGGGTTTTTTTGCTTCATCAGGGAGGTCATTTCCCCGTTGGCAGATAGTAAGGCCAGATCGTTAAATTGATCGCGTAGCTTTTGAACGAGATTGTTATCTAATTCGTTGATATTTTTGTTGGTTACATCAATACTCGGCGCAATTAATTTTAAATAGTTTTCGGTCAGAATTAACCGTTCAAGAAGGCGCAAAGCATAATCTTTGGTATTTTTTTGCAGGGATTCGGTTGTGTCGCTACGGATCTGATCGCTGACTTGCTGGAAGGAAATAACACCCAGTATGCAGATGGACAATATCGCCGCCAATAGGAATGACAGCAAGATTCGGCGCGCAACCTTGTTTTTTACAAAAGACAGTTGGCCGACCATTAACTAAGCGGCGTCAAAAATCCGACGACAACCCTACAAAGCCGCCATCGCGGGCGAGTACAATGTCATCTACACTGTCTTTTTGATCGAGCTGATTTTTGGAAACGCCGTTTTTACCCATGCTGTACAGATCGTACTGGGTATTAATGGGATTCAATTTTTTATCTTTGCGAACATCACCTTTAATATCTGGACCACCATCGACAATATTGAGATAGACATAAGGGTTTTTCCACGGATCAAGACCGTTATTGGGCAACGGACCGGGAATTTCATTAATATCTGCGGGAAAGCGGAAGTTTGCGGTATGAAATCGCTCTATAGCGACCTGTATCATCATAATGTCGGCAATTGCTTTATTGTTATTAGACTTATCAATGTGTTGCATATAAACCGGAAGAGCAATTGCCGATAACAAACCGACAATAGCAATGGCAATTGCCAGTTCGATCAGAGTAAAGCCCAACGTACCGGCAATTTTGTTTTTGAAACAAACAGGGCAAATTACCATTGATGGATGCGCAATGACATAACGATAGTTTTGTCTACCGTAAAACGTTTGTCCGGTGATGGGTAAGAGCACGGCATGGTTACTTGATGGCAGTCTCATTAATGTCGAGGATTGACTTTATAATGGATAAAACCGGTAGAACTCATTTTTATTTATAGCCTATAAGATGGATATCTTCAATAACTAAAAATAGTCTTCATGCGTTAAAGATGCTGGAAAAAATTCTTTCATCTTTACCAAGACTTGTCTAACGGTAGATACCAGTATTGTGATGAACTCTACTATAAAGATATCTACAAGGAGCGTAATCTGGTTGAGCGGCTGTTCCAAAAGCTCAAGGAATACCGCCGCGTAGACACCCGCTATGAACGGTTGGCCGTGAATTATATGACAATGCTGTGCCTGGCCAACATTTTAATTTGGATTAAATGGGAACGTCCCTAGTAAGATAAGTATGCATCTCCCACCTGTGCCGTAATATGCTTTCGCCCTTGAACCGGAAGTTCAAGTGGGGACAGGCGCGTTAAATTCAGGCTTCTCGTCGAAACGGGCATGCACACCATTAACTGTAGTTGCCCCCTGGGGTAATACAGGTTCAGGAAACACCCAGCACATCCTCGAACACTGCAGGAGATACAGGGCTATAGTTTAACCGTTTTAATGCTTTTCTAAAACTGTTTCTATTTTATTCATCATCCGGGAAATGCAATCCTTCCAGCTTGGGTTGAATAAGGATCCCTGGTTTTTGAGCGAATGCAATTCATGGCTCAAATTAAGCGCCGCCATCACCGCAATCCGCTCCGCATTACCGACTTTGCCGGAATCGCGCATTTTTCGCATTTGTGCGTCGAGTTCGCTGGCGGAACGGGTAAGCAAATCCTTTTCTTCCGGATCGCAGGCAATTTTATATTCCTTGCCCAAAATGATAAGTAATACGGAGGACGTCTTTGCGCTCATGAACCCTGCCCCATCACTTTCAAGCGGGAAATCATGGCTTCTACCCGGTTTTTGGCCAACGTGGTTTTTTCCAGCAATTGCGCCTTTTCCCTAATCAAGACTTCCTGCTTAACCTTTAAGGTATCATTTTCCGACTTGACCGACTGGTAAAGTTCTATCAGCTGATCCAGCTTAAGTTCAAGATCCTTTATATCCAAAGGTTGATAAGCTTCTTCATGAGACATGGATGACATCACTTGGGTTGCTATTAATAAAACGGCTGACGCCCGTTAAAGCCGCTCTTGCCGAATTTGGGTTATCGTTTAAAAATAGTTATTAATAATAACCAAAATTACGATAAATGGTAGCATAAGGCGTTATAAGTTTAGTACATTTAAGCAAACCGGTATGTTATATCAAGAACTTTCCAGCCTGATGGCCGTAACCGGTGCGGATGTGTCCGTTGCGGAAGCACACGGTCTGGCAGCAGGAATTTTGTGCGTTAATCATCGCGCTAACGCAACTTTCTGGTTACAGGAACTTTCGCCGGACTCTGTATCCATGCCTGCCGACGCCAATGACGCACTCACTCAATGGTTTGAAGAAACCAGGCGGTTATTAATCGAAGAGGATATGGCTTTTAGCCTGATGTTGCCCGATGACGATAAGCCGCTGAGCGCACGGCTGACCGCCTTAACGGAGTGGTGCCACGGTTTTTTATTCGGGATGGGTACGGCCAATCTTCCAGCGAATTTACCGGACGACAGCCGGGAAATCGTGAAAGATATTATGGAATTTACTAAACTCGATACCGACGCTTCCGGTGAGGAAGCCGAGAACGACTTTATGGAATTAACCGAATATTTGAGGACATCGGTGATGTATCTTCGTATCGATTTGACTACGAATAACAACGGAACCGTACATTAACGCGCAATAGCCATGAAACAAAGCGAATTTAAAAAACGCCGTAAATCATTAATGGAGCGGATCGGCGCGGGTAATATCGCCATTTTAGGCAGTTCAACCGCCAAAGTCCGCAACCGCGACGTGCATTATCCCTACCGGCAAGACAGCGATTTTTACTACTTGACCGGGTTTAGCGAAACCGATGCACTGGCCGTTTTCATTCCAGGACGCGAAAAAGGCGAATATATTTTATTTTGCCGTGAATTCGACGCCACCAAGGCGCTATGGGAAGGCGCTCATGCCGGCTTGGAAGGCGCAACCGGACATTTTCAGGCCGATGACGCCTTCCCGATTGACGATATGGATGAAATCCTGCCCGGCCTGCTGGAAAACAAAAGCAAAGTATTTTACCCGATGGGACGCGACCCTGAGTTCGACCATCGCCTGCTGGACTGGATTACCCATATCCGCAGCCAATCCCGCTCCGGCGTGATGGCGCCCGGCGAACTGGTCGCCCTGGAGCACATCCTCCACGAAATGCGCTTGTTTAAAAGCAAGGAAGAAATCAAATTAATGCGCCTCGCCGCCGAGGTATCGGCGCAGGCTCATGTTAAAGCCATGCAATTGTGCAAAGCCGGCCTGTACGAATACCAGATAGAAGCAGAACTGGTGCATCATTTCATGCAACAGGGACTGCGCAACGTGGCCTATCCTTCCATCGTCGCCGGCGGCAGCAACGCCTGTGTACTGCATTACACGCAAAACAGCGATAAACTCAAAAACGGCGACCTTTTATTAATCGACGCCGGCGCGGAATGCGATCACTACGCCGCGGACATCACCCGGACTTTTCCCGTTTCCGGCCGCTTTACCGAACCGCAAAAAAAGCTGTATCAACTGGTACTGGACGCCCAAACGGCCGCCATTAATGAAGTCAAGCCCGGCGTACCCTGGCACAACGCCCATGACGCCTCGGTAGAGGTATTAACCAAAGGTCTGGTTGACTTGGGACTCCTGGAAGGCAAAGTCAAGACGCTGATTAAAAAAGAGAAATTTAAACAGTTCTACATGCACCGGATCGGCCACTGGCTGGGCATGGACGTACACGACGTAGGCGATTATAAAGTCGATCAAAAATGGCGTTTGTTGGAGCCTGGCATGGTATTAACTATTGAACCCGGCTTGTACATCCCTACAGACTGCCAGACTGTTGACGAAAAATGGCGGGGCATCGGAATCCGCATTGAAGACGATCTTTTAGTAACCGAAGACGGACATGACATCTTAACCAAAGATGTGCCGAAAACCATAAGCGAGATAGAAACATTAATGCGGGCGGCCTGATGCAGTTGGACGGACAACATTTCGACATCATTATCATCGGCGGCGGTCTTGCCGGTAATTGTCTGGCGTTGTCATTAATCGATAGCGGCTTAAAAATTGCGATTGTCGAAAACCAAACCAGGGAGCAATTAATTAACTCCGCACTGGGCGACCGCGCCCTGGCGTTGGCGGCAGGCACGGTAGAAACGCTGAAAAACCTGGGGATTTGGCAAGGCATTCAAGACAAGGCGACCGCCATTACCGGCATTCACGTTTCCGACTGCGGCCATTTCGGCAAAGTCCGGCTGTCCGCGCGCGCCCAACAGGTCGACGCATTGGGCTACGTTATTACCGCCCGTGATATTGAAGGGCATGTTGCCGGGCTTGTCGACACTACCGCAGTAACGCAGATTTGTCCGGCGCGGCTGGTTGGCTTGGTGTCGGACGACAATGCCGTTTATGCCAGCATCAAACATCGGGATGAGTCCATTAATCTATCGGCGCAGCTACTGGTCGGCGCCGACGGCGGTAACTCTTCCGTCCGCAAACTGCTGGATATTTCCCAGATTACCACCGATTACGGGCAAACAGCCTTGGTCACGACTGTCAAGACCGCCTATCCGAACCGCAATATCGCCTACGAACGCTTTACCGATAGCGGCCCTTTGGCGATGTTACCCACCGGCAAACACGAGTGCTCCGTCGTATGGACACGCAATAATGACGATGCCGAGGTTCTGCTTTCCAGTAATACAGATGAATTTGAAGAAGCCTTGCAAAACTGTTTCGGCTACCGTCTCGGTAAATTGAGAGTAAGCGCGCCTATCCGGGGATTTCCCGTTTCCCTGGTACGGGCCGAACGAATGCATTCGGGGCGAACCGTAATAATCGGCAACGCGGTTCATCAACTGCATCCTGTCGCCGGCCAGGGCTTTAATCTTGGTTTACGTGACGTGGTGCAACTGAGCGACTTGCTGATAAAGCAACAAGGAGTGGGTAACGACATCGGCTCGGCAACGTTTTTGCAGGAGTATGTGGATGCGCGAGAGCAAGATCACCACCACACCATCGCGTTTACCGATACGTTAGTGAAAATCTTTTCGAATAATCATCTAGCCTTGGCCGCGGCCAGAAATATCGGGCTGACTGTATTGGATCATCTGCCTTTCGCTAAATCGCTGTTGTCGCGCCATGCCATGGGTTTAGCGCAGCGGCTTACGCCTTAACCAAACCATTCGTTAATGGCGATTGAACCGAAAAGAAACAAGGTTTCTGCTAGACTTTCAGCTGTTCTACGTCATTTGTATTTTATTTTTCCTTACAAATATTCAAGTTAATTATTATTCAGGTAAAATCGACAATTAATAAATGCAGCAGCAACTATTTAGGTTTATCATAGTTGCCGTTTTCTCACACGCCAGCGCAACAAACCGTAACCGCCTTGATGGCTTTCCATTACAGGTATTAATAATCAAATACTTAAATTTAGATACGGGGGATCGACATGACCGAAGGTTTATTTATATTAACCACATTATTCGTGGCTTATGTGGTGTATCAAATCATTAACGATAAAAAATCGAGCGGTGCTTCCGCACCCGCCGCCGCACCGGCCGAACCCAAAGCAGAGAAACCGCAACCGGCAAAAACCGTTGAAACCAAACCTGCTCCAGCGGCGAAAACAGTTGTTGACGTAAAAGCAGCTACCGAAGCGCCAAAAACAACCGCTACCGCCAAAGTAGTAGCGCCAACTCCGAAAGCAGCGCCTGCCGCTGAACCGGCTGCAGTAAAATCCGCTGCAACACCGCCAGTTAAACCAACTGCAGCTAAACCTGCGGCTCCCAAACCAGCCGCAGCCGCAAATCCGGCCAAAACAGAAGCACCAGCCGCCTCAACGGAACCACAAACAGTTAAAGGTACTGGCTTAAAAGATCCTAAAACCGGCGAAATTGTCACCGCCTACTCTAATTATCGTTTTGCTAAACGTTGGGTAAAAGAAGCGCTCGTTGCGGAAAAGCTGGTGGACAAAGTTTATAAAAACGATGAGTTAAATGCCGATATCGAAGGGAAAATCAGAGTCGGCATCAGCAAGCTCGAAGCCATGAAGAAATACCAACCTTAATTAATAAAACAGATGGTTTCGAGCAGATTAATTGCTCGTATAGCATTAATAATAAATACATTTTATTCAAGATTTAATTTTTTCAGCCGGTAGCGAAACGACCTGAAGCTTAGGCCGAGTTGTTTCGCTGCCGCCATTTTATTCCATTTGTTTTCTTCCAACGCCGCGGTAATGGCTTTACGCTCGATGGCATCCAGATAATCTTCCAGGTTTTCGGCAGAAGGATCGTAGTCGGGATGTTCTATGTCACTGGTCGCGATCAGCGGCAGGTTTAAATCGTCCATTTCAATAGTATTGCCATCGTACAGCGCCAACGCCCGCTCTAAAATATTTTCCAGCTCACGGATATTGCCGGGAAAACGGTAACGTTGCAAAGCCGACAGCGCATCCGGAGACATCTGCGGCTTGTTGTCATCCGATGTCAATTTAATCAGGATGTGATCCGTCAACATCGGAATATCTTCGGTTCTTTCCCGTAACGGCGGCAATACTAAATCGATGACATTAATCCGGTAATACAGGTCTTGCCGGAACAAACCGTCTTTGACCATCTGGCCGAGATCGCGGTGTGTCGCGCTGAGCAGGCGCACATCGACGGGTATCTCAACCTGTTCGCCAACGGGGCGGATTTTCTTTTCCTGAATCGCCCGCAATAATTTTACCTGTAAGCTTTGCGGCAGGTCGGCGACTTCATCAAGGAATAATGTGCCGCCTTCCGCTGCCTGAAACAACCCTTTTTTATCATTCAACGCTCCGGTAAAGCTGCCTTTTTTGTGGCCGAAAAACTCGCTTTCCATTAATTCGTGCGGAATAGCCCCGCAGTTAATGGCAATGAAAGGCTTTTCGCTCCGCGAACTGGATTGATGGATTAAGCGCGCCACCAATTCTTTGCCCGAGCCGGACTCCCCGCTGATGTAGACGGGCGCCTGGCTGCGGGCTAATTTATCGATTTTGGAGCGAATTTCCCGCATGACGGAAGATTCGCCCAATAAAATATTACGGGTTCGCCTTTCTTTGGGTAATTCCGGATTCGATAATTTCAGCGCACTGCCAATCAGTTGCCTGAGTCCGGCCAAATCGATAGGTTTGGAGACGAAGTCGAACGCGCCTTTTTTCATCGCCTGGATGGCGGTATCGATACTGCCCTGCGCGGTAATAACCGCAATAGGCACAGGCATGGATAATTTATGAATGAAATCAAGTAATTCTAGCCCATTGCCGTCGGGCAGTTTCATGTCGGTCAAACAGACGTCGTACCGTTTCTGCTGAAGCATTTTTTTGGCGTCGCCAACATTTTCGGCCGAATTCACGTCGATATTCATGCGTGACAGCGTTAACTCCAGGAGTTCGCGAATATCGGGTTCGTCGTCAACAATTAATGCCAGTGGGTTTTTCATATTTCGATTGTATCCATAGCTGCGTCACGCAAACAAAGACTAAAACAGCTGCGCCTGTCGTCGGTTAAATAATCCTTAAAAGAGCATCTTAAGGTTGCAAAAAATTGTTAACTGTTTGAAATTAAGCGGCAAGGAGGCGCTTATGGCAGAACAGATCATTCACCCTTTGGGTGAACCCGAACCGAAGGCATTAATTCCGTATGCTGAACCTGTCAGGGTAGAAACATTTGGCGGCAGGATCCATGTGGAATGGGATCCACAAGCATCGGTGACGGCGATGGGGCAATTGCCCTTTTTCATAGAATTTTTGCACATCAGCGGATTGTTTGGAGATTGGGTGTCACGATGCCCTTTACGCTGGGTTAGCCCCAACGCCCCGAGAAAACGCAATGTGCTGGGGACGCTATTGCTTTCAGTGTTGTCAGGGCACAAACGCTATGCCCATATCAATGGCTTG
>VGVA01000053.1 GCA_016874115.1 Gammaproteobacteria bacterium | reverse complement strand
TAGTTTTGATCATGGCGTACTTCACTTTGGCAGTTTCGCGAAGTACGCAGCCGCCTTTTTTAGGAAGGCCACTTCCTCTTCCAGTCGCGCATTCTCACGCTTAAGCCTTGCCAGTTCGGCTTGTTGGGGCTTTTGGTCTTCAAACGGCTGCCCGGTTTGTCGACGCTTCGCCTTCCAGGCATACAAGGTCGCCTCCGCCACCCCTAAATCTTGCGCCACCTTGGGGACACCATCCCGATCAGTGCGCTCTAACGCTTGCTCTTTAAAAGGCGACGTATACCTCTTGTAGGCAAACCGTGCCGTTATTTCTTCTTTTTTGGTTTTCATTGTTGACCTCGGGTTTAGAGATTACTCTATTAGCCAAGTGTCCGAAAGAACGGGGCAAGATCAAGGCCGAATTACTAATTAATCAGAACATGAACGGAACGTTGTTTACTCATTGCAATGCCGCTTGCAGTTTTTGATAAATCCCGCCGAAACTGCCGTTGCTCATTAATACGAAATGACCGCCGTAACGCGCTTCCTGTTTGAGTAAATTAATGATCTCATCCAGCGACCGGCAGATTTCGATGTTGCTGGCGTAACGGGTAAGGCCGCTTAAATCCCAGCCCAGATTGTCCGGTTGATACAATACCGCTATGTCGGCTTTGTTTAAGGATAAAGCCAGCGACTCCGTATGCACACCCAGGCGCATGGTGTTGGAGCGCGGCTCGACGATGGCAATGATGCGTTCATTGCCGACCTGTTTGCGCAAGCCGTCCAGCGTGGTTTCAATGGCGGTGGGGTGGTGTGCGAAGTCGTCGTAAATCGTCACGCCATTAATTTTGGCGATGATTTCCATGCGCCGTTTGACGTTTTTGAACTCACCTAACGCATTAATGGCGTCGGCAGGTCTTATCCCAACATGCTTTGCGGCAACAATGGCTGATAAGACGTTGAAAACATTATGATTGCCTGTTAATTCCCATGCAACACAACCTTGTTTTTCGCCATTCATTAATACATTAAACTGACTGCCGTCGGTATTAATCAATTCTGCATTCCAGTCCGATCCGCCATTAATGGAAGTACGCGCAACCGGCGTCCAGCAGCCCATCGCCAGGACGTCGTCGATGTTGTGTTCGCAAGCCGGGCTGATAATCAACCCTTCGCTGGGAATGGTGCGCACTAAATGATGAAACTGCTTTTTAATGGCGTCCAGATCGGGAAAAATGTCGGCATGGTCGTATTCCAGATTGTTTAAAATCGCCGTACGCGGGCGGTAATGGACGAATTTCGAACGCTTGTCGAAGAAAGCGGAATCGTACTCGTCGGCTTCAATCACGAAAAAATCCGATTCGCCAAGCCGGGCGGAAATCCCAAAATTCATCGGAATGCCGCCCACTAAAAATCCCGGTTTAAAGCCTTGATGTTCCAGAATCCAGCTTAACATGCTGGTGGTTGTGGTTTTGCCGTGTGTGCCGGCTACCGCCAACACCCATTTATTTTGCAGCACGGCTTCCGACAGCCATTGCGGGCCGCTTACGTATCGAATGCCTTGGTTCAACACCGCTTCCACTTCTGGATTGCCGCGCGACATGGCATTGCCGATGACGACCAGATCAGGCCGTTTGGTCAGATTTTCCGCGCGGTAACCTTCCATTAATTGAATGCCTTGTTCCGCCAGTTGGGTACTCATGGGCGGATAAACGTTCTGGTCGGAGCCGCTTACTTCGTAGCCCAATTCGCGCGCAATCAGCGCCAGCCCGCCCATAAACGTGCCGCAAATACCGAGAATGTGAATGTGCAATGTCTTAATTCCTTGTTGAACAGCGTGTTAATGCTTTTTTTTAACGCTTTTGCGTTAGAATGTAAAAGATTGCTAATGTTACATCATTCATTAATGAGCGAAAAAAATAAAATCTTAGTTGAGGCCGTTCCGCATTTCATTGAAGCGCAGTCTGCGCCCGATGAAGGCCGCTACGTATTTGCGTACACCATTACCATTACAAATATCGGTCTGGTTCCCGCCAAGCTATTAAACCGGCACTGGTTGATTACCGATTCCAACAGCAAAATCCAGGAAGTGCGCGGCGAGGGCGTGATCGGCGAGCAGCCTTACCTAAAGCCCGGCGAAACTTTCCAATACACCAGCGGAGCAATGTTAGAAACGCCGGTTGGCACCATGCAAGGTCAGTACCACATGGTTTCCGACGAAGGCGTTAATTTTAACGCGCCGATTCCTAAATTTACCTTATCCATTCCGCGCACATTGCATTAATCCATGGCTATTTACGCCATCGGCGACGTACAAGGTTGTTACGATTCGCTGCGTTCCTTACTGGACGTTATCCGCTTCAACGAACATAACGACCAACTCTGGTTTGTCGGCGATTTAGTTAACCGCGGGCCTAAGTCGCTGGAAACCCTGCGCTTTATCAAAAATCTGGGCAATGCGGCAGTCTGCATACTGGGCAATCACGATCTGCATTTGCTGGCGGCATCCTGCACATCCGTAGCGGAAAATACCCGCAAAGCCTTAACGTTGATTTTACAGGCCAAGGATCGGGACGAGTTGATTGACTGGCTGCGGCATCGCTCGTTGCTGCATCATGACGGCGGCTATGCGATGGTGCATGCCGGTATTTCCCCTCAATGGGATTTGAATCAGGCGATTAATCTGGCGCGGGAAGTTGAAACCGTCTTGCAAGGCAATCACTTTCCGCTATTAATGAAAGCCATGTACGGCAATAAGCCGGATAGATGGTCGCCGCAGTTGGCTGGTATGGATCGGCTGCGCTACATCATTAATAGCTTTACCCGGATGCGTTATTGCGACAAACACGGTCGCCTGGATTTAGAATATAACGGGCCGCCGGGTTCGCAACCCAAACACCTGCTGCCGTGGTTTAAAACGCCCGGCCGTAAGACTATTAATAGCCGGATTGTGTTCGGGCACTGGTCCAGCCTGGGTTATTACGAAGACGGCAACTGCTACGCCATCGATACCGGCTGTCTGTGGGGCGGTCAGCTGACGGCGTTGCGGCTAACCGAGCAGGCGGAGCGTTTCAGCGTTGCTTGCGCCAATTATAAACGGAAAAGCGCATGAACCGGGGCGGCTGCATGAATCCCGTATTCGGTATTAATTGCTTGATTACTCTATAATGAAATTATCGCGCTGTTGGCGCAGCTTCGGACAATACACTCGGCAATGATGAAAGAAGCTTTACCGGAAAATCAAAAGCTTAATATATTTTCAGGTCCTTAAGTGGCTTAAAGAAGACGGTGTCCTGTCTGACAGCCACATTGACCGATGCCGCCAGTTTGCCACTGGCGACAGCGGCAAAAAAAACATCCGCTCAAGGTGATAGCCAGCGCGGAAGTGCAGGATCAGACCAACCTGGGCAAATTGCTCACCCTGGAAGTATTAACGGTGTGGCTGGCGAAACGGGTCGATATGCCGTATCACTACATCGATCCGCTTAAAATCGATATTCCCAAAGTTACCTCTTTGTACAACAAAAATTACGCGGAAAATTACAAAATTCTGCCGATTCTGTTTAACGACAAGGAAATTATCATCGCGACGGCGGAGCCTTTCATCCGCAACTGGGAAGCCGACCTGATTAGAATGCATAATTGCACGATTAAACGGGTCATCGCCAATCCGGACGAAATCGACCGTTATCTGGGCGAGTTTTATTCGTTCGCCACCTCATTAAGCAGCGCAAAAAAAGCCAGGGCGGATGACAAGCCTACCGGCAACATTCAAAATTTTGAACAGTTACTAGAACTGAGTAAAACGTCCGATCTGGACGCCAATAACCAGCATGTCGTTAACTTGGTCAACTGGTTGCTGCAATACGCCTTCGACCAGCGCGCCAGCGATATTCACATCGAGCCGCGCCGCACCAGCGGCAACGTGCGTTTTCGCATCGACGGTGTGCTGCATCATGTTTATACCTTGCCGATGCAGATTATGAACGCGGTGCTAAGCCGCCTGAAAATTCTGGGGCGGATGAATATTGCCGAAAAGCGCTTGCCGCAAGATGGGCGCATTAAAACGCAGAACAACCAAAAAAAAGAAATCGAGCTGCGTTTGTCTACATTGCCGACCGCCTTCGGCGAAAAGCTGGTGATGCGGATATTCGATCCCGAAGTATTAATGCGCAATTACGAGCAATTGGGCTTTAACAGCCGCGAGCTGGATTTATGGCGCAGTATGACGCAGAAAACGCATGGCATTATATTGGTCACAGGTCCGACCGGCTCCGGCAAAACCACCACGCTGTATTCCACGCTGAAAAATCTAGCGACGCCGGAAGTTAATCTATGTACGGTGGAAGATCCGATCGAACAAATCGAACCGGCGTTTAACCAGATGCAGGTGCAACATAACATCGGCCTGGATTTCGCCAGCGGTATCCGTGCATTAATGCGGCAGGATCCGGACATCATCATGGTGGGCGAGATCCGCGACCTGGAAACAGCGGAAATGGCGGTGCAGGCCTCATTAACCGGGCATTTGGTGCTGTTCACCTTGCATACCAATAATGCCCCGGCGGCGGTTACCCGCTTGATTAATCTCGGTTTGCCGGGCTATTTAATCCAGCAGACCATCATCGGCGTGATGGCGCAACGGCTCATTCGTACGCTGTGCAAACATTGTAAAAAACCGAAAGAAATCAGCGAAACGGAATGGCAATCGCTGGTTGCACCGTTTAAAGCCAACAAGCCTGAGCAGATTTATCAAGCGGTCGGTTGTCTGGAATGCCGCAATACTGGTTATTCCGGCCGCATCGGTATTTACGAGATTTTTGAAAATACGGCGGCTTTACAAAAAATGATCGTCGACGGCTGCGACCTGGAAGTGCTGAAAAAACAAGCCTGTATCGAAGGTATGCGACCCTTGCGCTTGAGCGGCGCGGAAAAAGTCGCCAAAGGCTTGACGACGATAGAAGAGGTGTTGCGGGTGGTGCCGGAGAGTTTTGCTGAGTAATATTCCAACGTGCCGGATGGGGCATGTTGCCCCGTTCGCAACACGTAAGGCGCACTAACTGAAAGGCAGTGCGCCGTAATCCCATTCGGCGTACTACGCTGAGCTAGTCGCCCTACACTTCTGCACGTTAACTTTCCCCCAAACGCCTGATTTCCTCGTATCGAAAACAATCCACCGTATGGTCGTTGACCATGCCTGTAGCCTGCATGTGGGCGTAGCAGATGACACTGCCGACAAATTTAAATCCGCGTTTTTTTAAATCCCGGCTCAAAACGTCCGATAAATTGGTGGAAGCGGGCAGTTCGCCATGTTGCCGCCACGCATTTTGGATGGGTTGACCATCAACAAAACGCCAGATGTAATTGTCAAAACTGCCGAATTCTTCCTGTACTTTAATGAATGCCTGAGCGTTATTAATGGCAGCATTAATCTTTAGGCGGTTTCGGATGATTCCTGAGTTGCTTAATAACTCGTTGATTTTGCTTTCATTGTAATTGGCAACTTTAGCGACATCGAAATTGTCGAAAGCGGCGCGGTAACCTTCGCGCTTATTTAAAATCGTCGACCAGCTCAAACCGGCCTGCGCGCCTTCCAGAATGAGAAATTCAAACAGTAAACGGTCGTCATGCACCGGAACGCCCCATTCCGTGTCATGGTAGTGTTCTTCATTAATGCTATTAAACGCCCATTTACATTTATTCATGATTAAAAGCTGTATTTTATTGTTGCCGCCGGAAAGAATCCCTTTAATAGTGCCTTAACTATTAATGGGCTACACTTGAATATTGTAGCAATCTGTTTTTTAATTGAAAGTTACAGGGAAATTTAGCCATAAATTTAATCCAAATTTAGGATCAACTATAAAAACTATCATGTTAATGCTTAAAAAATACCAGTTTGCCGCAGCCACGATTGCGTTGGCGACGATGCTAAACGGATGTCAGACGCTTTCTCAGTTATTTCCAGGCAAACGCGCTGAAATCATTCCACCGACAGTACCGCTGCAATCGGAGATCACAAAACATGAATTTGACTTAACTGGCGATCAGGCATTAATCGGCGGCTTGGCCGCAGTTGAAACGCAGGAAAACGATACGCTGCCGGATATCGCACGGCATTTCGGCCTGGGTTACAACGATATTACCGCCGCCAATGCCGGTATTTCCCCATACGCCAATTGCCCGCAGCCGCGTTTTGCTGCCGTTACAGTTTATTGTGCCGGATGCGCCACGTAAGGGAATTGTACTGAATGTCGCTAATATGCGGATGTTTTATTATCCGAAAAAAGAACCCGGCAAAGTCTATACCTATCCGGTTGGTATCGGCAGGGATGGCTGGAATACGCCAATGGGTACAACCAGTATCGCGGTGAAAACGCCCAATCCCGATTGGCATGTGCCGCCTTCCATTCAGCGTGAACATGCTGCCAAAGGTCACCGTTTACCCAGCGTGGTGCGTTCCGGCCCTGATAATCCTTTAGGTTATTACGCCATGCGCTTGGCTATCGGCAGTTATTTAATTCATGGCACCAATAAGCCATTCGGCATCGGTATGCAAATCAGCCACGGCTGTGTGCAAATGTACCCAGAAGATATTGAAATTTTGTTTCAAAAAGTGCCGGTAGGTACGCCGGTCAGAATTATTCACGACCCTTACCTTGCCGCCTGGCATGACAATAACCTGTACCTTGAAGCCAACGAGCCTTTGGAAAAATGGGCGCGCAGTAAGCGGCAGCTAAAAAAACAGGTGAGCAAGGAAATCGGCAAAATTGCCAAATCACATAGCGCCACGGTCGATTGGGGCAAAGTTGACCGCGTACACGACCGCGCAGACGGTGTGCCGACGCCGGTGCTGGTTAATAGTCCCGACGTGCCGGAACTGGCTAAATCGGCCGTGCAACTGGCGCGGCCAAGCTAGCTTACCGGCCAACCGGTGGCGGAAACATTAACCGACAACGATTGGGCGATGCTGGTGGCAACTTTCAACAACGAAAACGACGCTAAGAAACTGGCGGCCATGTTAAATCATCAAGGCCCGCCCATCCCATCCCGGCATGTGGCGGCGAACAATGCCTATCAGGTGATTTCAGGGCCGTTTAGCACCAAAAAACAGGCCAAAGAAGTAGCAAGCCGAATTCGATTCGATTTCGAAATGGATGTGACATTAATCGAGCCTAGAGTTCCTGCTAAAGTTAATCTGAGTAAAAATTAATGATTAAGCAGTAATCTCGATGAAACGTAGTGGAATGGAGATAAGTAATTGAAAACCTTAATGTAGCTTTACTCCGGCGAGGCAATTACCGATCAGGGATTAATGGATTAACTGCCATGAATTTCCGTGTATAAAGCGTGGTATTCGTCGGTTAACTTATGCTTGGGCGCATAATGCACCAAAGGTTGGGAGGCCGAATGAGACTCTCTCACTCTTATCGATGGTGAAATACGCGCCTCCAGAACTGGGAGGCCTTCCGCCAACAGGGCGTCCACCAACTGTTGCGGTAAATTGGCCTGTTTTTGGTATTGATTAACGACAATGCCTTCAACTTCCAGTTTCGCGTTATGATCCGCCTTTACTTCGGCTACGGTTTGCATCAAATTATATAGGGCTTCCCGCGAGAAACTGTCGCAGTCGAACGGAATCAGGCATTTTTCCGCGGCGATCAGCGCGGAGTGGCTGAAAAAATTCAGCACCGGCGGCGTATCAAGATAGATGGATTCGAAGCCGGTTAATTCTTCCAAAGCTTCCCGTAGTTTAAATATTTTCATGCGCGATTCAAGCCGCGACTGCAAGGACTCCAGCTCCGGATGTGAGGGGATAACGTACAGGTTGGGAAACGGCGTTTCATGGATAATGCCTTGCAGACCGTTATTATTACTGTTGCCGAATAAGGATAAGCTCAGGCAGTTTTTAAAAAATAACGCGATGGTGCTGCCGCTGTCGGTTACTTTTTTGCCCAACAGGTATTGCGTAGTGTTGCCCTGAACATCCAAGTCGATAACCAGGGTTTTCTTGCCTTTTACGGCATTAATCGCCGCAAGATTACAGGTGATCGTTGATTTTCCGACGCCGCCTTTCTGGTTGAAAACAACTCTACGCATCTTACTTCCCCTCATTAAATCAAGTAAATGAAAACGCCATTATAGGACTAAAGCGGTGAATATCAAATTCGGGTAAAGTGTTTGTTGTGGCAGTTAGGGCACTCCGGTATTTGGCTGGTCGTTTTGAAAGCAATTTCCTTACCGCAACTGTCGCAGCGAAAAGTGCCCGGTAAGGTGACGACCCCGCTTTCATAACGATGGTGTTTTGCTTGTTCGCCCAGTTTTGCATGTTCAATTCTGGTTTTGTCGGCTAGACTCAAAAAAGCATCCAACGCAAAATTTTCAATTAAATCAACGTCGAATTTAAACCACTCGGAAAGCGTATTCTTATCTTTATGCGCCGGTAAACTATGTGCGGCGCTTTCGATGTCGCATTTCAACGCATCGGAAATCATGTCGATCTCCTCCAGTGTGAGGTCGCCGGCCTTGCGAATTTTGGCCTTGGCGATATCCACGACATCCACCCAGGTGTGGAGCGTGTCGTCCATCGTCATGTAAAGATGCTCCATCAGGTCGGTATAAGCCTTAGTCAGTTTATTAATGGCCACGGTTAGACTCCTTGCAATTCATGCTTTTGATTTATTCATCGGTAAGTTATTCTAACGCTTTTGATTGCTGAAAGAATAAGAAGGATGCAGGAAAATTATCACCCGCTTGATATAGAGCAAAAAGTCCAACAACACTGGGAAGAAACCGGCGCATTTAAAGCCTCGGATACCTCCGATAAGCCTAAATATTACTGCCTGTCCATGTTCCCCTATCCCAGCGGCAAGCTGCACATGGGACATGTGCGCAATTACACCATCGGTGACGTCATTAGCCGCTACCAGCGCATGCTGGGCAAAAACGTGCTGCAACCGATGGGCTGGGACGCTTTCGGCTTACCGGCGGAAAACGCGGCCATGCAGCATGGGGTACACCCCGCGGATTGGACGTACAGCAATATCGACTATATGCGCGACCAGCTCAAGCGGCTGGGTTTCGGTTACGACTGGAGCCGGGAGATTGCCACTTGCGATCCGGACTATTACAAATGGGAGCAATGGTTCTTCCTGCTTTTGCTCGAAAAAGGCTTGGCTTATAAGAAAACCGCGCCGGTCAACTGGTGTCCGAAGGACATGACCGTGCTTGCCAACGAACAAGTTATCGAAGGTTGCTGCTGGCGTTGCGATACGCCGGTCGAGCGCAAGGAAATCTCGCAGTGGTTTTTGAAGATTACGGCTTATGCCGACGAATTGTTAGCCGATTTGGAACAACTCGACGGCTGGCCGGAGCAGGTCAAAACCATGCAGGCCAACTGGATAGGCAAAAGCTACGGTGTGCGCTTCGCTTTCCCTTATCAGCTCGATGGCAAGGATGAATTGCTGTGGGTTTATACCACCCGCGCCGATACCATCATGGGCGTGACATTTTGCGCCGTCGCTGCGGCACATCCATTGGCTTTACATGCCGCCAAGTCCAATCCCGAATTGGCTGAATTCCTGAAAGAATGCGAACAAAGCGGCACCGCCGAAGCCGACATGGCGACGATGGAAAAGAAAGGTATGCCGACAGGTATTAATGTCATTCATCCATTAACCGGCGAGCAAATCCCAGTTTGGGTCGGCAATTACGTATTAATGAGCTACGGCGAAGGCGCGGTCATGGCCGTACCAGCACATGACGAGCGGGATTTTTATTTTGCAAAAAAATATAACCTGGCAATTAAACCTGTAATCGTTCCAGAAAGCTGGAGTGATAAAAATGTTAACCAGGGAATCATGAGTGAAAGTGTTGGTTATGGCACACCTGATGAGGCACCTTATTTAAACATTAATAGCTCAGAGCCTCTAATTTGGCTTGACTGGGATAGCAGTTTTTGTAAATACGGAATTTGTATCAATTCAGGCAAATATAACGGCTTAAACTATGGATCTGCGGTTGATGCCATTGCCGAGGATTTGAAAGCCAAAAACCTGGGCGACAAACAAGTACAATTCCGCCTGCGAGACTGGGGCGTCAGCCGCCAGCGTTACTGGGGTGCGCCGATTCCGGTGATTTATTGCGACGACTGCGGCGTGGTGCCGGTGCCGGAACAAGACTTGCCTGTCACCTTGCCGAAAGACGTGGTGCTGGACGGCTCGCAATCGCCGCTGGTGGCGCATCCGACTTTCTCGAAGACGACTTGCCCGAAATGCGGCAAGGTGGCACGGCGCGAAACCGACACCTTCGATACCTTTATGGAGTCGTCCTGGTATTTCGCCCGTTTCGCCAGCCAGCCGAAAGACGCCATGCTCGACGCGCAAGCTAAAACTTGGCTGCCGGTCGATCACTACATCGGCGGCATCGAACACGCCATCCTGCATCTTTTATATTCACGCTTCTACCATAAACTGCTGCGCGATGCGGGTATGGTCAATTGCGATGAACCGTTTAAAAAACTGCTTACTCAAGGCATGGTAGTGGCGGAAACTTTTTATCAATTCGACGCCAACGGCCATAAGCAATTCATTAATCCGGCGCAAATCGAGGTCGAACACGACAAAAAAGGCAAGATCATATCAGCTAAGCTGCTAAGCGACGGTTCGCCCGTCATCGTCGGCAATGTCGAAAAAATGGCGAAATCGAAGAACAACGGCGTCGATCCGCAAGTGATGATAGACCAATACGGCGCGGACACCGTGCGCCTGTTCATCATGTTTGCCGCGCCGCCGGAGCAATCGCTGGAATGGTCGGATAGCGGCGTCGAAGGCGCTTCTCGCTTCTTAAAACGCTTGTGGCGGCAAGTTTACCTGCACGTTTCGAGCGGCGGTTCGGCGCAAGCCGTCGATAAAGCCGCGCTCAACGGTGAGCAGCAAGCGGTCAGACGGCAACTGCATCAAACCATCCAGAAAGTCACCCATGATATGGGTGTGCGCACCATCTACAACACCGCCATCGCCGCCAACATGGAGTTGATTAATACCTTGGCCAAATTCGAGGACGACAGCGCCAACGGCAAAGCCATCAAGCAGGAAGCCCTGGAGGCCATCGTGCTGATGCTCTCGCCCATCGTGCCGCATATCTGCCATCAACTTTGGCAAGATTTGGGCAAGGACGGCGCAATTGTCGCTCAGGTTTGGCCGTCCTATGACGAAAGCGCTTTGGTTCAAGACAGCATTGAATACGTGCTGCAAGTGAACGGCAAATTGCGCGGCAAGATGACGGTTTCCGCTGCGGCGGCAGTCGCTGAAGTCGAACAAGCGGCGTTGGCGGACGAAACCATCGTTAAGTATATTGACGGTCAGCCGGTGAAGAAAGTCATTGTCGTGCCGAAGAAATTGGTTAATATCGTAATTTAGGTGCTATTAATGATTAATAAAACGCGGATAGTACTGTTGGGTTTTTCTTGTCTGTTAGCGTCTTGCGGGTATCACCTGCACGGCGCTTATGATCTGCCGAAAGGAATGAAAAGCGTTTACCTGGAAGGCGGTTCCAGTTTGTTGAGAGAGCAGTTTTTGACTGAGGTAAAAACTTCTTCGGGGAAATTGGCGGAAACGCCGGAAAAAGCGGATGTCATCATTAAGATTTTAGATGAAAATGTCGAACGGCGCGTACTGTCGCTGGGTTCCAGCGGACGCTCCAACGACATTGAGCTGGCCGGGCATTTGGAGTTTCAATTAATCGATAATAAAAAAGGCTTATTAATAGGCCGTGAGCCTGTTGAATTCCGGCGCGAATATTTTAACGACCAGCAAGCCATAATCGCCAAGGACTTTGAAGAAACGGTCATTAGAAAAGAATTGTACACGCAAGCGGTCAGGACGATTATAAATCGCTCGCGCTCCGCCTTAGAGACCAAGAGTAAGTAACATGCAATTAAAGCCCCAGCAGCTGGCGGGTGCTTTACAAAAAAAATTAGCGCCGGTTTATCTGATCAGCGGCGATGAGCCGCAGCAAGTTAATGAACTGTCCGATCTCATCAGAAAAACGGCGAAAGCACAGGATTTTTTATCACGGGAAATTTTTTTTGCCGACAAACAATTCGACTGGAGGCAGTTGAATGTTGCCGCAGACACGCTGTCGATTTTTGCCGATAAAAAATTAATCGATCTGAAACTCAATGCGCTGCCCGGTCAGGAGGGCGGCAAGGCAATCGCCGGTTATTGCCAGAACCAGCCGGAAGACGCGTTATTATTAATAACCACCGGTAAGTTGAACAAAGAAAACCAGAAGGCGACGTGGTACCAAGTTATTGATAAAGCTGGCGTTATCATCCAGGTTTGGCCGTTAGCCGGACAAGAGTTGATGGCCTGGATACAGAGCAGAATGCAGCAAAAAGGCATGCAGCCGGAACCCGCCGCCGTTAAGTTGCTGGCCGGAAGAGTGGAAGGCAATTTGCTTGCCGCAGCTCAGGAAATCGAAATGCTCTACGTGTTGTATGGCGCAGTCCCGATAACCACTCAACAGATTAATGAAGCTGTTGAGGATAGCTCGCGTTACGATGTCTTTAATCTGGTGGAGTCGGCCTTGGCCGAAAAAACCGGCAAAATTTTGAAAATTATCGCCTCGTTAAAAGAGGAAGGCATTGCTTCAGCTGTAGTGTTGTGGGCGTTAAGCCGAGAAGTGAGGCTATTAAGCAATTACCTGGCGATTAGTGCGCCTAATGAGAAAGAAAATTTTCTGCGAAACAACGGTGTTTGGGGCGACCGTAAGCTATTAATCGGCCATGCAGCCAAGCGATTACGCCATGATGAGTTAACAAATGCCTTAATGTTGTGCGCAAAGACAGACCGGCAAATCAAAGGCCAGGAACAAGGTGATGCCTGGGAAACCTTGTTGCAGATCGCATTAAGGATGGCTTCATCTACGGTACTGAGTAAAGCATCTTAAAGTTAATATTAACCTCAATAATCTGGGCGGATTCAAAGCCGAAGTGCAACACCCCAAATGCCAGTAAGGTATACCCATGGGAAGCACTTCAAAACACTATCAACAACTTCAGCCTGAAGAGCGAGTTACGATCAGCAGTCTGAAGCAACAAA
>VGVA01000052.1 GCA_016874115.1 Gammaproteobacteria bacterium | reverse complement strand
ATGGTCGCAAAGTCCACGTGCTTTTCCATTACTTGCAGAATGTCGCCCAACATATCGAGTTTGGCTTCACGTTCTTCGGCGGCAAATAGGCTTTCTTTGATCATGGTGGTGTGCATCAATCTAGCGGCTATGTAGATATGCTATTTTAACATGGGTGGGTTTTTCGATGCGCCCATAAGTTTATGCAAAATACATAATGTAACTTATCACTTATAATTTTGCCACTACCTCGGACATAAATACCGCTTGAGTTAATGCGTCATTTTTAAATGAAGGTTATTAAACCTATTCTAATCGGTCATGCAAATTATTATTGCGCGACGATTTGCTGCAAAGTTAATGCATCGGATCGCCAATTGACAATAGCATATTCTAACAACTCATTAACATTAGCTTTTTTAAGTTCATTCAGGGGATTTTGTTTCAGCAAAATCAGTAATTCGAACAGTATTTGTTCAGGCTTATTAATATCCACTGCTGTGGCCAGGGTTTGCTTGCTGAGCTTATACCCCTGAGCATCGACAATTAATGGCACGTGGGTATATGCAGGCGAAGGAAAGCCTAAAAGTTGTTGCAGGTAAATTTGCTTGGGCGTTTCCTGGAGTAAATCGCAGCCGCGCACGACGTGATTAATGCCTTGCAAGTAATCATCGACCACAACGGCGAATTGGTAAGCGATGATATTATCCCGGCGCTTAAGGATAAAGTCGCCGTCTTCCAGGTTGAGTTGCCGGGTGATCTGGCCCTGCAAGCCGTCATGGAAAGTTAATACGGATTCGTCGGTTTTAATGCGGATGGCATGGCTGGCGGTTTCTAGAATATGTTTATTGCGGCAAGTGCCGGGATAAATGCCGGGCTTGTTATCGCCTGCCTGTTCGGTCAGGGTTTTGCGGCTGCAATCGCAGCGGTAGGTTAAGCTTCTGCTTGCCAGCTCGGTCAGATACTGTTCGTAATCATTAATATGTCGGCTTTGGTAGTAAACGCCGCCGTCCCAGTGCAACCCGAAGCTTTCCAGACACTTGAAGATAGCATCAGCCACGCCGGGCTGATTGCGTGGCGTATCGAGATCGTCGATCCTTAGCAGCCATTTGCCGTTATTAGCGCGAGCGTCGAGGTAACTGGCTAAGGCGGTAAAGAGCGATCCAACATGCAGCGGGCCGGTGGGCGATGGGGCAAAGCGGCCGATGTAAGCGGGTTGATTACTATCGGCAGCGGCGTGGTTTTGATATGCTGAGCTTGCTGATGTCTGCATTCCGACTGCCCCTTCGACTTTGTTCAGGACAGGCTCAGTACGAACGGCGGATGGGCAAAGCTGGTGTGTTATCCGCCTGCGGCGAATTTATCGGGGCAGAGACGGATAATCGTATTAACCCATTTGCTTTTCGCGGATTTCGTCGAGCGTTTTGCAGTCGATGCACAAAGTTGCGGTCGGTCTGGCTTCCAGGCGGCGAATGCCGATTTCGATGCCGCACGATTCGCAGTAGCCGTAGTTGCCGGATTCGATTTCTTTTAAGGCTTCTTCGATTTTTTTGATCAACTTGCGTTCGCGGTCGCGTGCGCGCAGTTCCAGACTGAATTCGGATTCTTGGGTTGCCCGGTCGTTCGGATCGGGAAAATTGGCGGCGTCGTCCTGCATGTGGTGCACAGTGCGGTCCACTTCCTCCATTAATTGCTCTTTCCAGTTATTCAGAATGGCCTCAAAATGTTTCAGTTGAGACTCATTCATATATTCTTCGCCTGAAGTTTCCACATAAGGCTTAAAGCTGAAAGGCGATACACCCGCGTTGGGATTACCGATCATTCACAAACTCCTCAATGACTATTTCAATAAACCGCGCATTTTTAGCAGAATAGTAAGCAGTAAGCAAGAAATATTGCTATGATTTTGAGCAAAATCAAAAAGACAGACTTATGACCGCGACATTGGCAAATCGTGCCGGCAAGATTGCGCCTTTTTATGTAATGGAATTGTTGAACCGTGCCAAACAGCTTGAAGCTGCCGGACGCGATATTATCCACATGGAAATCGGCGAACCGGATTTTCCCACGCCGCAACCTGTGGTGGATGCGGCTCTCCAGCAGCTCAACACCGGCGATATCAAATATACGCCCGCCGCCGGTTTGCCGGAGTTACGCCAGCATATTGCCGGTTATTACCTGCAAAAATATAACGTTAGGGTCGATAAGCGGCGCATATTCATTACCCCTGGTGCGTCCGGCGCATTTTTATTGGCATTGGCCGCCAGCATTAATCCGGGCGATGAATTAATCATTGCCGATCCCTGTTATCCGTGTAACAGTAACTTCATGCATTTGTTTGATGGCGCGGCTAAAGCTATTCCTGTCGACGCCGCAACCAACTATCAATTAACGGATGAACGCATCAAAGCGCATTGGCAAGCGCAAAGCAAAGGCGTATTAATAGCATCCCCGTCCAACCCAACCGGGACATTAATCGATGCGGACATGCTACGGCGCTGTATTCAAGCGGTGGACGATTTAGGCGGCGTGTTCTTTTCCGATGAAATCTATCACGGCTTGGTATACGACAAGGATGCTGCGACCGCGCTTGTATTTAGCGACAAAGTCTTTGTTATTAATAGCTTTTCCAAATATTTCGGCATGACAGGCTGGCGCATCGGCTGGCTGATAGCGCCCGATGCTTATGTAGAAACAGCGGAAAAACTGGCGCAAAATATCTTTATTGCCACACCGACATTATCGCAATATGCCGCGCTGGCGGCGTTTAACGACCATACGCAAGCCGAATTGGAGCGCAGAAAATTAGAGTTCTCTCACAGACGCGACTTTCTTTATCAGTCATTATTGCGACTAGGCTTCGATATACCTGCTAAACCGGAAGGCGCTTTCTATATTTATGCCAACTGCGCCAATTTTACCGAAGACAGTTATCGATTTGCCTATGCCCTGCTGGAAGCCGAAGGCGTGGCTGTTACGCCAGGGATAGATTTCGGCAGCTTTAAAGCCAAGGAGTATCTACGCTTTGCCTATACGACGTCCATTGACCGTATGACTGAAGCAATTGATCGCCTTGAGCGATTTATAAAAAAAGAGGAGATACATCATGCAAATAAATTTAATGTCAGCGCCAGAGTTAAAAGCAAAGCTGGAGAATAAAGCGCCTTTGTTTTTGCTGGATGTCAGGGAAGAACACGAATATAACCATGCGCGCATTGAAAATAGCGTATTAATCCCGTTAAACCAGGTTCCCAATCGCTTACAGGAGATCGATTTTAATAAAGATGTCGTCGTAATTTGCCACCACGGAATCCGCAGCATGCAGGCCGCCAATTTTTTAAACCAAGTCGGCTTCCGGAATGTCAGTAATCTCGTTGGCGGCATCGACGCCTGGTCGGTGGAGTGCGACAGTTCTGTGCCGAGGTATTAATGGGTTAATCAGCATTAAAGCAGAACACTGAACGGTTCGACCAGAACTTGTTCGCCCGGATTAATTCCTTTACTGTCGGCAGACAAAATAATGTAACAATTGGCTTTACTCAAAGAGCTTAGAATGTGCGAGCCTTGCGCGCCTGTGGTGACGGCTAAAAACTGCCCTTTTGCATCTTGGCTGAGAATACCGCGCACAAACTCCTGACGTCCCGGCGCTTTTTTAAAGGCGCAGTCGGCTGTTGCCAAAAAGCGTAACGGTTGATATGCGCCAGCACCGGACAACCTATGCAGCGCCGGTATCACCACCTGTTGAAAAGTAACGGCGGCTGATACCGGGTTGCCGGGCAAACCGAAAACATAACAGTCGTCAATCTTGCCGAAAGCCAGCGGTTTACCAGGCTTGATGGCGATTTTCCAGAAATTAATCTGGCCGCAACTTACCAATACTTCATTAATGAAGTCGGCTTCTCCCACCGATGCGCCGCCGGTAGTGATGATAACGTCGTGTCGGTTGGCTGCTTGCTGCAATTGCTCCGTGAGAATTGCTTTATCATCCGGCAGAATGCCTAAATCGGTGAGCTGATAACGCGGGTCGGTTAAAAAACCGGCCAACAGATAGCGGTTGCTGTCGTAAATTTTGCCTATTTCCGGTGTTTGGCCTACGGTTAATAACTCATCGCCGGTGGTAAAAAAAGCAACCTTCAAAGGGCGATAAACGCACACCCTTTGAATACCGGCGGCAGCCAACAAGCCGACATCGGCAGGCGACAAGCCTTTGTGTTCGGCGCAAAGCCTATCGCCCGCTTTGAATTCTTCACCGGCTTCCCGTATATTTTGTTTGATTACAACATGTGCAGGAAAGGTAATTAATTCGCCGATTGTGCTGACTTGTTCCTGAATGACAACCGAATCCGCTGCTTCCGGCACGACTGCTCCGGTAAAAATACGGATGCATTGACCAGCTTCCAGCTTGCCGGAATACGGTTTTCCCGCCCATGACGCGCCGGTTAATTGCAGTGTAAACGATTGATCCGTATTAATGTTTGCGCTGGAGAAGGCGTAGCCGTCCATCGCCGAATTCCTATCGAATGGCAAATTAATCGGCGATAGCACATCTTCCGCCAATACCCGTCCCAGCGCGTTTGTTAAACCGATCTGTTCTGTTGAAGTAATCGCGCGGACGCTGTTATTAATAACGGCTAACGCTTCGTCAAGCGTTAATAAACGCTTCGGCTCAAGGCTGCACGGATCAATCATGATGCGGCAAGAACCGTTCTATAACAAATCGGGCAATCTGCTCGGGCCGGTTTAAGTCCAGCCAGAGCAGGGGCTGAGGCAATTCCAGCTTAGCGTCGCTGGCGACGGCGATAATGTTGGGATCGTTCGGGTACAGCGTAGGTTTATCCAGATCCTGACGATGCAATTCAATCTTGGGAAAACCGGCTGTTTTAAAGCCTTCCACCAGGATTAAATCCACCCTTGTTTGATCGAATGCCATTAACTCTTCATCCAGAACAGGTTCTTTTACGTCAGTAAATTCGGTCACGATAAAGCGCCGGTGCGACGACGACAGCATGACCGGCGATGCGCCTGCTTCGCGCAAACGGTAGCTGTCTTTGCCGGGCTGATCGATCTGAATATTATGGTGGCTGTGCTTGATTAAGCCGATTTGCAAGCCTTGCGCTTTTAACAGGGGAATCAGTTGGGTTAAAAGTGTTGTTTTTCCGGTGCCGCTGTGTGCGGCAAAGCCTAATACCGGAACCTTAGCGTTGTTTAGCGGCATCGGTTATTAAATTCAATAGAGCATATCGGTTATAACACTATTCTAAGGTATTATTTAAGTTGCCGTTAAGAATAAAAGGCAAATCAGTTTGCGCCGGAGAAAAAGTGATTCGAATTTATTTGGTACTGTTGCTGGCCGTTATGGCAATCGTGGCGTTTCGACAATTCCGTAAAGCATCGCCGGATCAAGCCGCGCGCATACTGAAAACAGTATTTTATACCGTGATAGCGCTGACCTTTATATTTTTAGGCGCAACCGGCCATTTAAACTGGCTGTTTGCCCTGATTGGCGTGGCGGCGGCTTTCGCCGTACGCATAACGCCGGTATTAATACGCTTTGCTCCTTATATACACCGTTTTTGGATGGAATACCTGTATGCGAAACAGCAATCGACCAATAACCAAAGCAACAGTTCGGCAAACCCGGGAAAAGGCGCTATGACCCGAACTGAAGCATACGAGGTATTAGGCCTGAAATCCGGCGCATCTGAAGACGAGATTATCGCGGCGCACCGTAAATTAATGCAAAAAATGCATCCCGACCGGGGTGGGTCGGATTATCTGGCTGCCAAAATCAACTTGGCGAAAAAAATATTAATTAATAAATAACAAATACATGATGCATCCGCCGGGTAAAACAAGCGAGTTGCTATTGCTGTCGATGTGGCTGGTCGGCTGTTCCCAGCCGGCAACGTATGCGCCAGTAAAAACCGTTAATCAAGCCATTGCGCCGGACAACGGCTATGTGCCATATGGATTGCCGCATTTAGCTACTCAGAGCCGACGGCAACAACAGTCTGTGGTGCATACGCCTGCACTAACCCCGCAAGACTCTATCCAGTCTCAGGCGAAAGCTGCGGCGCAATCTGTTCAACCGTCCTTTGGTAATAGTACTCATCAACCGATGACAAAACCGCCTGCAACCAGCACCAAGCCTTCCATTAATAAAAATGAAAGCGTAAAACCAGTATCGAATGTTCAAAAAAAGTTGTCGCAAAAAACGGCAACACCGCTTGAAGCCGGTACAAATCCGCAAAATCTGGCGCTAAATACAGCAAAAAAACCGCAAAAAACCGTAGAAACGGTAATTCCCGAGCGTGAAAAAAATAATAAAATTCTTTTAGAAACAAATAGTAACGAAACAACGGCCAAAAAAAACAACAACGTCCCAATAAAAAAACTGGACAATACGCAATTAACGGAGAAAAATAGTAAAATATCAAATATTTCAATTGATAATAAAAAACTATTAAAGTTAAACTTTCAATGGCCTTTGCAGGGCAAAATAACCCGGAATTTTGCCCAGACAGATCGCAAAGGTATTGAAATTGCTGGCGAATCCGGCAAAACCGTGGTTGCGGCGGAAACAGGGAAAGCGGTTTACTGCGGTCATGGCTTGGCAGGTTTCGGTAACGTTGTGATTATCAAGCATGACGAGACTTTCCTCAGCGCATACGCCAATAACAGCAAACTGATCGTCAAGGAGGGTCAGCACGTTGCGAAAGGCCAGGCAATCGGACATCTGGGACAAGCAGGAACTAAAAAACCGTCGTTGCATTTTGAAATAAGAAAAAACGGCAACCCCATCAATCCGATGACCGTATTGCCAAACAATTAACGTCTTGTAGTAATTAAGGCGTAGGGGCGCTAACATGAACGAAGAAGTATTTGAAACTACCGATGAAGATATCGCCATCGATTTTGACGATGATTTTGATATCGATCTCGAAGACGACGATCTGCGCATCGAAGACTTAGTCGACGATAAGCAGAAACTAGACAGTTCTGCCTTGCTGATTGCGCGCAGTGAAAGCGGTTTTGACGCCACCCGCACTTATCTGAATGAATTGAGTCGCTCTAAATTATTAACTGCTGAGCAGGAAAAAGTTTTCGGAGAAAGGACGCTAAAAGGCGATAAAGAAGCCCGGCGCATTATGATCGAGAGCAACTTGCGCTTAGTCGTTAAAATTTCCCGGCGTTATCTTAATCGCGGCCTGCCGTTGCTGGATTTGATCGAAGAAGGCAATCTGGGCTTGATTCGCGCCGTCGAAAAGTTCGATCCGGATCGTGGTTTCAGGTTTTCCACCTACGCCACCTGGTGGATTCGGCAAACCATCGAACGCGCTATCATGAATCAAACCCGCACCATTCGTTTGCCGATCCACATTGTAAAAGAAATGAACACCTATTTAAGAGCGCAACGGCAACTGGCGCAGCAATTAGATTACGAACCCAGCGCCGAAGACGTCGCCAAACACTTGGGCAAGCCGGTTAATAAAGTCGAAAAAATGCTCAAACTCAATGAGCGGGTGACATCCATCGATATTCCTGGCGGCAAAGAATTCGATCAGCCGTTAGTGGATTCCATCTCGGATACCGAGCGCGCTTCGCCTTCCGATCAACTGCAAGAAGACGGGATGCGGCATAACATTGCCGCCTGGGTGTTCCAGTTGCCAGAAAAACAACGCGAAGTGATATGCAGGCGCTACGGCCTGTGCGGCTATGAAGATTCCACGCTGGAAGAAGTCGCGCAAGAATTGAATGTCACTCGTGAGCGGGTTCGGCAAATCCAGATGGACGGCTTACGCAGATTGAAAGAAATCCTGGAAGTTAACGGTTTTTCTTTCGACTCGATTTTTAATTAACGGAATCGAATTGGAACGGCCAGTCTCGGTAATTAAAGACTTGGCCTTGTTCCCGAACTGTTGCACACGACGATAAATCTATATCGCCGATAACCCATTCTACGGCGTTCATCTCGCCTTTGATTAATAATCCGTCATCCGGATAACCGCGATCGACAGGCGTGTAAATGGCGGCTGCGCCGGTATTAATATCTACCGCTTCCGACCATTCGGCAGTACCAACCAGGCTGGATTGCACAACATAGCACTGATTTTCCAGGGCTCTTGCCTGGCAACCGATTTTCACGCGGTTATAACCGGCCACCGTGTCGGTACAACTGGGCACTAAAATCAGATTGGCGCCCATTTCTACCAGTTTCCGGGCAATAATCGGAAACTCGCTGTCATAACAGATATTAATTCCAATGGCGCCGTACTCGGTATCGAACACTTTTAAGCCAGTGCCCGGGCTGATTAACCATTGCTCTTTCTCAAATCGGGTCATTAACAGCTTATCTTGATAATTCACCTTGCCATCGGGGTAGAACAAATAAGCGCGATTAACGTACACGCCCGTATCGACGGCGACAGGAAAAGTGCCGGTCTGGATGTAACATTTATTATGCTGGGCAAGCTTTTGAAAAAATTCAAAGAAATCATTGTGCACCGATTGTAGCGAATGCAACTGCAAACTGAGCGAGGAATACACTTCTTTGCCGAATAAAGACGCCAGTTCCATGCTGAAATATTCAGGAAACAGCAATAAGTTAGCGCCCTGAGCAATGGCAGCATCAATCCAGGTAATAATCTTGACGCGGTAAGCTTCCCAATCTTCTAAAAAACTGATGTCGTATTGGGCTGTCGCTATCTTAAGATTCATGTTTTAACCAAAACGTCATAGGTTTGGCGGTTTCTTCGCTGTCGTCCAAGTCTTTCCAGGTATACGTCGTCGTTAATTCGGGATGTTTAAAATAGCCGCGCTTATTCCAGAATTTATCCAACGGTACGTAGCTGGAGGGGCGTCTGGGATGATCGGCAGGACGTTCAACACAGCAAAAGGTAATATGTTTAAAACCGCCTAAGCCAGCCGCATGCGCTTCCCGTTCTTCAAAAAATCTAACACCCAAACCCAACCCGCGATAAGCTTTATCCAATACCGATTCGCTGCAATAAAACACGTCATTAATGTCATAACCGTGCTCTAAAAACGGCTGCTGAAGTTCCGCCGTTTCGTCACGCATCGGGATGGCGGTCGACGCGCCCACGATTTTGTTGATGTCGTCATCAAACGCCAGCACGATAACGCTATCGGGATGATCGATATACGTTTGCAGGTATTTTTTTTCATACTCGATTGTGCCGTCGTACAGATACGGGAAATCGCGAAAAACTTCTATTCTTAATCGAGCCAGTTCGGGAATGTAGTCAATAAGCGCCTTGCCGCTTTTTCTCACGACGCGGATATTTTTGGTCATGCTTTCATTAATTGATCGTAAAAATACGCTTATTTTAGCTGAAATCCTGATTTTTAGGGGTTTTGACGGAATAAAAGCCATATTAATTATTAAAATGCCGTAGCTGACGCAGAGCGTTGGCCTTGGACGGAATCGACTCTGTTTCACAAATTATTTTCATTCATTAATACACGATTGCACACTAACAGGCTGTTGTACCCTATAATCTTGTATTTCGCGGCCGTTAGCGTTAATCGTAACTGGGCTGGCGTACCATTCTTAGATTTATACAAAGTATTCGATGGCAATTAATCAGGAAGAATTTAAACAAGCATTACAACAATGGGCCAGCGGAGTGGCCGTGGTCACGTCGAAATCAGAACAGAACGGTGTGCGCGGTATGACGGTTACTGCGTTTTCCAGTGTGTCGGCCAACCCGCCGTTAATTCTGGTGTGTTTGAACCAGTCCGCCGATACCGGCGAAAATATCGATCAGAATCAGAAATTTGCTGTTAATATTTTGAACGATCAGCAACAGGATGTTTCCAATAATTTTTCCGGGGGCAGCAGCCAGGAAGATCGTTTCGCCAAAACCGGTTGGTACGAAGGCGTCACGGGTGTGCCCATTTTGGACGACAGTATTATGGCGCTGGAATGCAAAGTGGTAGAGAAAGTCCGTGCCGGTAGCCATTGGATTTTAATCGGTGAAGTCGAAGCGACGGTGTGTAGGGATGGCGAACCTTTGTTGTATTTTCGCGGCAGTTACCGCAAGCTGGGCGACAGGTAAATTCATTAATGTTTTGCCGGCATTAATCCAATGAGCCAAAAAGTTTACAGCGTCAGCGAATTGAACCGCGAAACCGGGTTGATACTGAACGAGCATTTTCTGTCGATTCTGGTCGAAGGGGAAATCTCCAATCTCAGTATTCCGGCTTCCGGGCATTGCTACTTTACCTTAAAAGACGCCTACGCTCAGGTGCGTTGCGCGATGTTCAGGTCGCAGCAGCGCCGTCAGTTCAAACCGGAAAACGGCAAACACGTCATCGTAAAAGCGCAGGTCAGCCTGTACGAACCGCGCGGCGATTATCAATTAATCGTCGAATACATGGAAGAAGCTGGTCAGGGCGCATTGCAACGCGCTTTCGATGCGCTGGTGCAAAAATTATCGATGGAAGGCTTGTTTGCTCAAGAAAAGAAAAAACCGCTGCCTATCCTGCCCAAAGCCATCGGCGTTATTACCTCACCGACGGGCGCGGCAGTGCGCGACATCTTAACGGTGTTGCGCCGCCGTTTTGCCGCCATACCGGTGATTATTTACCCGGTTGCCGTACAGGGCGAGCAAGCCAAGTACGAGATCTGCGCGGCGCTGGAGACGGCGAATTCGCTTAAACTATGCGATGTGCTGATTTTGGCGCGCGGCGGCGGTTCCATGGAAGATTTATGGGCGTTTAATGAGGAGATGGTCGCCAGAGCGATTTTTGCCAGCAGCATACCCATCATCTCCGGCATCGGTCACGAAACCGACGTGACTATCGCGGATTTTGCCGCCGACTTACGCGCGCCGACACCGTCCGCCGCGGCCGAACACGCTACGCCGGACCAGATACAATGGCTGGAAAAAATCGGTGGTTTGGAACGGCGCTTGCAGCAGCAATTGGCGCGGTTATTAATGCAACAGCAGCAAAAAACTGACTGGCTGAGCGGACGTTTGCAGCAGCAACATCCCAGGGCAAAGCTGGAAAGAAACCGGCAACGCCTGGCGGAACTGGACACGCGGCTTATTAATACCCAGTTGCAACGCCTATCGGCCAGCCGTGAACGGATTAATTCCGCTTCGGCCAGATTGTGGCAGCGTTCGCCGGTAACATTGCTGCGCACGTATCGGCAACAATTAATTTTTCATCATGATCGATTAATGGTGGCAATTAATACCGCAAAGCAACAAAAACACCAGCGATTACAGATTGCGAGCCAAACACTGCATACGGTAAGTCCGTTGGCAACCTTGAGCCGCGGTTATGCGTTGGTGACCGATGATGCTACCGGCCGGATAATCCGTACAACGCAACAACTGAAAATTGGCAGCAGGGTAAAGACCCGGTTGGCTTCGGGTGAATTCCTCAGCCGGGTAGAAACGTTGTTAAACGAATAATAATGTTTTCATTAATGATTAAAACAGGCCGGTAATACGGCCGTCATCATCGATATCAATCCTCTCCGCCGCCGGTTCTTTCGGCAAGCCGGGCATGGTCATGATATCGCCGGCCAGCGCAACAATGAAGCCCGCGCCGTTCGCCAGCCTGACTTCGGTAATCTCGATATTATGGCCGGATGGAGAGCCTTTCAACGTAGGGTTGGTCGAAAACGACATCTGCGTTTTGGCCATGCAAATCGGAAAGTTACCGTAATGTTCGTCCCAGGTCTTAAGCTGGTTTTTAATTTTGGAAGTGGCGGTAATGCTGGATGCGCCGTAAAGTTTCGTGGCGATCGCTTCGATTTTTTCCCACAACGGCAGGTTTTCGCTGTAAACGAAACTACAGCCCGGTTCGCGGTTATCGGCCAGCGCAATGATTTCATGCGCTAATGTTTCCGCTCCCGCGCCGCCTTCGGCCCAATGTTTTGCCAGAACGCACTTCGCGCCAAGTTCGGCGCATTTCTGTTGTAGCCAGTTCAATTCGGCTTCGGTATCGAATGTGAAATGATTAATGGACACCACGCACGGCAAACCGTAATGCTCGGTAATGTTGCGGTAGTGCCGTTCCAGATTAACGAAACCGGCTTCCAAGGCGGCCAAGTTCTCTTTGTTTAAATCTTCCTTATTGACGCCGCCATGAAATTTCAAAGCCCGTACGGTTGCCACCAGCACGACCGCCGACGGTTTTAAACCGGCAATCCGGCATTTGATGTCGATGAATTTTTCCGCGCCTAAATCTGCGCCGAAACCGGCTTCGGTTACCACGTAATCGGCTAATTTTAAAGCGGTTTTGGTGGCGGTGACGGTATTGCAACCATGCGCGATATTGGCGAAAGGGCCGCCGTGAATTATCGCCAGATTGTTTTCCAGTGTTTGTACAAGATTCGGTTTAATGGCGTCTTTCAACAATGCCGCCATTGCCCCGTGAGCGTTCAGATCGCGGGCGTAAATCGCCGTTTTACCGTCGGCTTTATAACCGATGACAATGCGTCCCAAGCGTTCTTTCAAATCTTTCCGGTCTGTCGCCAAGCACAAAATCGCCATGACTTCGGAAGCGACGACAATATCGAAGCTGTCTTCCCGGGCGTAACCGTTGCCGACGCCGCCGAGACCGATGATGATTTTGCGCAAGGCGCGGTCGTTCATGTCCATCACACGCTTCCACTGAATGCGGCGCGGATCGATGCCAAGCGCATTACCTTGTGTGATATGGTTGTCGATTAATGCCGATAGCAGGTTATGTGTTACGCCAATCGCGTGAAAATCGCCGGTAAAATGCAGATTAATGTCTTCCATCGGCACCACTTGCGCGTAGCCGCCGCCAGCCGCGCCGCCCTTGACGCCGAAACAAGGGCCGAGCGACGGCTCCCGCAGGCAGATCATGGTTTTTTTGCCGATACGATTTAAGGCATCGCCCAAGCCGACCGTGGTTGTAGTTTTGCCTTCGCCTGCCGGAGTCGGGCTGATGGCGGTCACCAGAATTAATTTGCCGTCTTTGTTGTTTTTTAGGCTGTTGACGTATTCCAACGACAGTTTAGCCTTGAAATGTCCATAAGGATCAAGATGTTCGGAAGCGATGCCGTAGTGTTCCCTGGCAAGTTCAGCGATGGGTTTAATGTTCGCTTTCTGGGCAATTTCAATATCAGACATTTTTCGGTTGCTTACTTATTGTTTTATTAAAGCCTATTATAAATCGATTAAATCATAAATACCGGATTTATACCCTATGGATGAGTGAGCCGGAACAATGCCGATTAATAGCTAATTAATGGTCGTTTACCCGGCCATTAATGATCTGCATTATTGATAATGCCTAAGATGTAAGAAATCTCAGGGTTGTTTACAGAGTGGTTGATTAAAATATTGGTAGAGTATTTCATAAGGAGTTGAATTATTCAAAGCCTTGTGTGGTTTGACGGTGTTATAGAAGTTGATGAAACGGTTC
>VGVA01000051.1 GCA_016874115.1 Gammaproteobacteria bacterium | reverse complement strand
TGACGAGTGGGATAAACGGGCTCTTCGATCGTGTTGAGGTGTTTACGAATCGTGGGACGGGATAATTTGAACTGCTTCGCCAAGTCGCTGATGGTAACTTTCTCAACGAAATGCAGTCGCCTGATTTCGGGTATGACATCCATTTTTATCACTCCAGGTTTCTCCGGCAAAAAGCCGGTCATTGAACTACCTGGGGTGGAAACTTTTCAACGCTCTTTTCCCCAGGACCCTGGAAAGTTTTGTACGCCGTTTTGCAGCTGTTGTAGGTTTCCGCCCGTTGGATCATCTTGTTAAGATTGGCTAGATTATAACGCCGGTAGGCAGCAAAAACCTGATGGGTCAAGGTTTCCTGGCTGGCTTCCTACCCACCAATGTGCGGAATTGATTAAGGGATTGAAAAAACTTGTTATGGTCGGGTATTAAAACCACTGCCAATACAAGCGCCAGCGCGGTCATGGGAATTAATACCGGTGAGTGCGACAGTAAAAATTTTCTTAGATGCCACCAAACGATATAAAACAGGGTACACATCACGATCAGCGCAAGTACGCCCATGGCAAAGGGCAGCAGGTTGCTTAATAAATTGGTTCCGGAAAACCAGGTTGCCGTATACGCCAAAACGCTGATAATGGCATAAAGCGTGATCGATGCCAGCGCAATGAGTTCGATGGTAAAAAATAACAGTTTTTCTTTAAAGCTGTGGACTGGCGCATTAATGGCGGTTTTGGGCGCACGGGCTTTGCGCGTTTTGCGTTTAACGCGCGCTGCTGCTGCTGCAGTATTGTCTGCTTTCCGTGTTTTTACGTGGCGAGCCGCCGGTTTATTGAGCATTGTTCAATATAATCAATCATTAATAATGCAATAAATAAGGCCGATTTTACCTGAATATCTGGCAAGTTTAAGCAATTACCTAACAGAACGTTTGCCGTATCGTCGATTATTAATAACGGACAGATGCATCGTTAATGAAAGACCGGCTGCAACGATACACGGCTGTATGTTAAATTCTGCAAAAAATGATAAACAATTAATGGAACGCTATGTATTCGCAAGGCGCTAAAAAAACCATCATCGAACGGCCGGTAGCGGATAAAAGATGGCCATCGGATGATTTGCCGCCTTTGTTGCAACGCATTTTCCTGGCTCGCGGCATAGCGTCGGCAGACGATCTGGACAGGGCTTTGGATAAACTGCCGTCGCCGTGGTTATTGTCTGGCATGGAAAACATGGTGTCCCAGCTAATTAATGCCATTAATAACCGGCTTAAAGTCACCATCGTCGCGGATTTTGACGCCGACGGCGCCACTGCCTGTGCTGTGGCGGTAAAAGGTTTGCGCCTGCTGGGCGCAGAGCAGGTCGATTTCGTCGTCCCCAACCGCTTCGAATACGGTTACGGCCTGACGCCTGAAATCGTCGAGCTGGTGAAACGACAGCAGCCTGACGTCATTATTACTGTCGATAACGGCATTTCGAGCATAGACGGCGTAAATGCAGCGCGAGCTGCGGGGTTGAAAGTGCTGGTCACCGATCACCATTTACCGGGACATGTTTTACCGGATGCAGACGCCATCGTTAACCCTAATTTGCCTGGCGATCGATTTCCCAGCAAGTCTATTGCCGGTGTCGGCGTGATGTTTTACGTATTAATGGCCTTACGCAGCCGCCTGCGCGAGACCGGTTATTTCGCACAAAAACCGGAGCCAAACCTGGCGCAATTGCTGGATTATGTTGCACTGGGAACCGTTGCCGACGTGGTGGCGCTGGATAAAGTCAACCGTATTCTGGTGCATCAAGGCTTAATGCGCATACGGTCGGGGCGTTGTCGCCCTGGTATTCACGCATTAATCGAAATATCAGGCAGAAATCCGGCAACGTTAGCCGCAACAGACCTCGGCTTTGCCTTAGGGCCGCGGTTAAATGCGGCGGGACGAATGGACGACATGTCTTTAGGCATTCAATGTTTGCTGACAGACGACATTAATCTCGCTAAGACCATCGCCTTGCAACTGGACGATCTGAATAATGACCGCAAGGACATTGAAAGCCAAATGAAGCACGAAGCTCAGGCATTGCTGGGCGAGCTGAAAACGTTGACCGGCCAACAGCTACCGGCTGGCGTATGCTTATACGATGAAAACTGGCATCAGGGTGTAATCGGTATTTTGGCGTCACGCATTAAAGACCAATTGCACCGTCCGGTCATTGCGTTCGCCCCCGCCGGTAAAGACTTAATTAAAGGCTCGGCGCGGTCGATACCGGGCGTTCATGTGCGCGACGTGTTAAGCGATATTGCTACGCGCCAGCCTAAGTTATTAAGCAAATTCGGCGGCCATGCCATGGCGGCGGGCTTAACAATCGCCATGCACGACTATCCCGTTTTTGCTTTGGCCTTTGCCGATATGGTTAAAGCACGGTTACACGGCGTCGATCTTGAGCAGAAAATATGGTCGGACGGCGAGCTGGCCGAGCAGGAGATGACGTTGGAAGTCGCCCAACTGCTGCAATCCGCAGCCACGTGGGGACATGAATTTCCGGAACCGGTGTTTCATGGGAGATTTGAAGTAATACAGGTGCGCATTGTCGGTCAGCACCATTTGAAGTTAGTCATGCGAAAAGAAAAAGGCAACGTCGTGTTCGATGCGATTGCTTTCTTCGTCGACAAACCGGAGCAATGGCTCGGATTACGGCACTGTCAAGCGGCATACAAACTCGATATTAATGATTACAAAGGTCAGCGCAGGGTGCAGTTGTTGTTGCAATATGTGGAGAAAGTATCTTAACAGGCGTTAACTGCTTCTTAATCGTATGCATTAATATTTAAATTGCTATAATTGTTTTGTAATTTTCAACAAATGTTGTTTTAATCGTTTTTAAAGGATCGTCATTAATGGATAAATTAATGAGCATGACCGTATTCGTACGGGTGGCGCGAGCAGGTAGTTTTGCCGCCGGTGCGCGCGAATTGGGTATTTCCAGAGCCATGGCGACCAAACATATCATGCAGCTGGAAGGCGCGTTGGGTTCGCGGCTGTTTAATCGCACCACACGCAGCCTTAATTTAACCGATGTCGGCGCTTCGTATCTGGAACGCTGCCAGCAGGTTTTGCTTGATATTGAAGAAATGGAAGCGGCAGTCACGCAGTTGCAGACCGAGCCGCGCGGGGTGCTGAAAATCAGCGCACCGCCGGTCATCGGCGCTACGCACATCACCCGGGCGGTGGTGGAGTTTCTGAAAATCTATAAGGATATTAAAATCGATATCGTTCTGCAAAGTAGTCCGGGCGATTTGATCGACGAAGGCATTGATATTGCTATTTTTTTGGGCAATCTGGACGATACCAGCATGGTTGCCAGAAAGCTGGCGACATCGCCGCTGGTGGTGTGCGCCTCGCCAAGTTATCTGGAAAAATACGGCGTACCCAAGACGCCGGAAGATTTGATTAATCACAGTTGTTTGGTCAATTGGGCTATTCCGCCCCGGCATAAGTGGCAGTTTAAGACGGAATCCGGATTGAAAACCATCGACGTTTCAGGCCGTGTGCAAACCAACGCCGCGCATTCTATCCGCATTGCCGCCATTAATGGCTTGGGTTTGGTCATGTTGCCGACGTATATCGTTGGTGGCGATATCGAAAAAGGGCTGCTGAAAGTGGTGCTGGAAAATTATACCTTGCCGCCTTTGGATATCCATGCCGTGTACCCGCACCGGAAGTATCTATCGACCAAGGCGCGGAAGTTTCTGGATTTTTTACAGGAATGGCTGGAACCCAGGGCGGGTAAAGAAAGCGTCGAGTAGGTCATTAATGATCCGCCTTGCTTGCATCTAACGTCATTAATCTACGCAAAACAGCGGATTAATCATGCAAATACACCTGATTTCGGTCGGCAACCGTATGCCGGAATGGGTAAAACAGGGTTATGAGGAATACGTCAAGCGCTTGCCAAAAGAATGCGAGCTGGTTCTGAAAGAAATTACGCCCGGCCAGCGCGGAAAAAACTGCGATGTTGCGCGTATCGTAAGGGATGAAGGGGTAAAAATGCAGGCGGCGATGCCAGCCGGAGCGCATACCGTCAGTTTGGATTTGACAGGCAAAGCCTGGAGCACCCCGGCTTTGGCGCAAGCTTTGCAGCGCTGGCAGGGTTACGGCAAGCCGGTCGCCTTGTTGGTCGGCGGGCCGGACGGGTTGGCGGATTCCATTAAAGGTCAGGCCGAGGAAAGCTGGTGCCTGTCGGCATTAACGTTCCCGCACCCTTTGGTGCGGATCATTGTCGCCGAGCAGATTTACCGGGCTTGGAGCATTCTTCATAATCATCCGTATCACCGTTAATTAATGCAAGCGCAACTGGTTTTGGCTTCAGCTTCGCCGCGCCGTAAAGATTTGCTGGCGCAAATCAATATTTCTACCATTATTAATCCCGTCGATTTCGATGAAACGCCGTTGCCGGATGAAGATCCGGTTGCTTATGTACGCCGCATTGCCGCCGGAAAATCCGCCCTTTGCGCTGAGCAGCTTGGGATTGATTTGCCAGTCCTTGCGGCCGATACGGCGGTGGTTCTGGATGGTAAAATTTTAGGCAAGCCGAAAGACGAAGAAGATGCAATCGCCATGTTGAGCGCCTTGTCAGGTCGTTCGCATCAGGTATTAACGGCGGTTTCCCTGCGCGGTAAACAGCATCGGCAGACGTTAAGCGTGAGTGAAGTAACTTTCAGGCTGCTGGGCGAAAGCGAAATCCGTGCGTACTGGCGGACGGGCGAGCCGGTTGACAAAGCCGGTGCGTATGCTATTCAGGGTTTAGGCAGTATTTTTGTAGTTACGATTAACGGCAGCTTTTCCGGCGTGGTAGGATTGCCGCTGTTTGAAACCGCCGAACTTTTGGCGAAAGAAGGAATCCATCCGTTGCTATGAGCGAAGAAATATTAATTAATGTTACGCCGCCCGAAACCCGCGTGGCCGTGGTTGAAAACGGCATTTTGCAGGAGCTGATCATCGAACGCAGCCGGATGCGCGGGCTGGTCGGCAATATCTACAAGGGCGAAGTGTGCCGGGTATTGCCGGGTATGCAGGCCGCTTTTATCGATATCGGTTTGGAAAAAGCGGCGTTTTTGCATATTTCCGATCTGTGCGCGCGCGATCTGGAAAAAAAAGGTTCCGACAACATTGAAGCGTATCTGCATGAAGGCCAGCATATTGTGGTGCAGGTGGTTAAAGATCCACTGGGCACCAAAGGCGCACGGATTACCACAGAAATTTCAATACCTTCGCGTTTTCAGGTTTACATGCCGTACGGCAGCAATTGCGGGGTGTCGCAGCGAATCGAATGTGAAGAGGAACGCCAGCGCCTGAAAGCTTGTTTGGAAGCCTTCAAAAAACAGCAGAAATGCGGCGGCTTTATTGCCAGAACGGCGGCGGAAAGCATGGAGGAACCGATATTAATGGCGGATATGTCGTTTCTGTTGAAGCTCTGGGAGTCCATCTCCGAGAAAATAGCCAGCGCCAAAGCAAAAGAATTTATCCACAAGGATATGCCTTTGAGCGTCCGCACGTTGCGGGATTTGTACAAAGAAGGCATTGAGCGGGTGAGGGTGGATTCCAGGGAAACTTATCATCGCCTGATCGAGTTCGCCCAGATCTTCGTACCGGAAATCGTACCGGTAATCGAACATTACACCGGCGATTCGCCCTTATTCGACATTTACAGCGTGGAAGATGAAATCCAAAAAGCGCTGGAGCGTAAAGTCACCTTGAAATCGGGCGGGCATCTGGTGTTCGATCAGACCGAATCCATGACCACGGTGGATGTTAATACCGGCGGGTATGTCGGCGGTAAAAATCTGGAAGAAACCATCTTCAAAACCAATCTGGAAGCGGCGCAAACGATTTCCCGTCAGCTCCGGTTGCGCAATCTGGGCGGTATTATCATCATCGATTTTATCGACATGCAAAGCGATGAACATAAAAAACAAGTATTGCAGGCCCTGGAACGCAGTTTGGAAAAGGATCGCGCCAAAACCAAAATTACCGAGGTTTCGTCCTTGGGTTTGGTGGAAATGACCCGAAAACGCACCAGGGAAAGTCTGGAACATATCCTGTGCGAACCGTGCAGCGCCTGCGGTGGGCGCGGCGTATTGAAAACCCCGGAGTCGATGTGTCTGGAAATTTTTCGGGAAATCATCCGCGAAGTCAGACAATATAAAGTTCAGAAGTTATTAATACTGGCGTCGAATAGCGTGGTGGAAATGCTGCTGGATGAAGAAGCAGGCATGTTGGCGGAATTAGAGACTTTTCTGGGTGTCCAAGTAAAATTTCGGGCGGAAGCGGAGTATAACCAGGAACAGTATGACGTCGTTTTGTTGTAACAGGATGAAAAAAACGCGTTAGCTTTGGGTATAATTAAGCCTCATGATCCATCACGTCACAAGGGCGACAAAACATCTTATTTTCTGGTCACTGGTGCTGACAGCGATCGCTTTAACCGGCATCAGAGTGGCGTTGACCGGCGTCGAGCGGTATAAATCGGATTTAGAAACCCGCATCAGCGCGTTGGTCGGCACCCCCGTCAAGTTCGGCAAGTTAAGCGCCAATATGCGCGGCGTCAGTCCGGAACTGGTCGTTAAGGATATCAAATTCACCCCGCTGCTTAAAACCGAAAACACCTCGCTACACTTTCAGGAAATTCGTTTCGGCATTAATCTCGGCCGTTTTTTACTGACCCGCGATTCGTTGTCGTCCAGTTCCGTCACCGTGGTCGGAGCCACTTTAAATACTTACCGCAATACGAACGGCGATTTAGTTGTTGAAGGTTTAAAAGCGGGGAAAGGCCAGCCCTTATGGTTGTTGCAAGGCCGTAAATACGAATTGTTGCAAAGCCACGTTACTTGGCAAGACAAGTTAAAACAGGCTAGGCCGGTAATTCTGGATAACGTCAATGTAGCGATTATTAATCAGGGCGACAATCATCGGATTAATGCGCTGGCTAAAACGCCGGAAAGCTTGGGCGAAGGCTTAACCGCCATCGTGAACTTTACCGGCGCCATCAATCGTCCGGAGGCGATTAACGGCAAACTTTATCTCAAAGCCGATCGGCTCAAGCTTTCGGAAATATTGTCGCCTTATCTGCCGGAAGAATTCGGACTCACCGCAGGCATTGCCGATCTTAGCCTCTGGGGGCAATGGCAGCAAGGCGCGCTCGCATTGGCGCAAACGGAAGCGCGTTTAGAGAATGCGGTGTTGGCTAAAAAAGCGCAAGGAAATTTCCGGATTAATCAACTGGATACCCAGATAAACTGGCAGCACAAGGCGGAGCAATGGCAGGCGGACGTCGGCAGATTTAATTTGGAAACACCGGACAGCAGTAAAAAAACCGTCAAGAAATGGCCGGAAGCCGTATTCAGCGTTGCTGTGGAACAGAATGCTGAAGCATCGATAAAATCCATAAAACTTTATGCAAAACAAATGGATATTGCCGAAACGGCGGCAATGGCGCAGTTTTTTGCGTCGAAAATGGAAACCACACGGGAAGTTATTAACAAACTTGCTCAAGCGCAATTGACCGGTGTTTTGAAAGATTTTTCGATGTTTGTTCAGCCTGAATCCGAAGTCTTTGCTGTCGCCGGCTGGTTTAATGGCGTCAGTTTTGCGTCACAGGAGACTTTGCCCGGCTTGACCAACATCAGCGGACAAGTAAAAGGCAGCGATGAACAGGGAGTAATCGAATTAATCAGCCAGAATAGCCAGTTGCATCTTCCGGCGTTATTCGCCAAACCATTAGTGTTTAGCCGCATTAACGGACAGTCCGGCTGGCGAAAAACCGCCGAAGGATGGCGTATCTCCAGCCCGTCGATGGTATTAATCAACCCTGCCTTTAGCAGTGAAAGCAGGGTGTCGATAGATATACCGGATACGGAAGAAAAACCTTTTCTCGATGTTCAGATCGCCGTCAACAGCGAGGACGTAAGTAAACTTAAAGATTATCTGCCAACGCAGGTGATGAATGAAAAATTGAAAAGCTGGCTTAGCAACGCTTTCGTTAACGGTAAAATCAGCAATGGCGGGTTCTTAATTTACGGGAAGGCTGGGGATTTTCCTTTCAATGACGGCAGTGGTGTATTTGAAGGCAGCCTGGAGGTTATTAATGGCGAGCTAAACTATCACCCGCAATGGCCTAGAATTTCAGGTATTAATGGAACCGTTACCTTCGACAAAAATAATTTGACCGGGCGCTTTCATTACGGTGTGATTGAAAAAGCGGTTATTAATAAAACGGATATGTTAATTTCCTCCCTCGGAATCGAGCCGATGCTGACTATTAATGGCGAAGGTCAGGGCGAAGTTAATCAAGGTTTGGCCATTTTGCAGCATTCGCCATTGGCGGAACGGGTTAATCCCTTGCTCACCGGTATCAGCGCCCAAGGTTCCGCCAAGGCTTTTTTGAATCTGGAGATACCCTTGCATACGGGCAAAGAGATTAAAGTCGATGGTAAAGCTCAGCTGATAAACGATCAAATGACCGTTAACCGCTTGGGTTTAAAGATAACCGGCATTAACGGCGATCTAAAGTTCGATAACAAAGGCATTTATGGCGAGAAAATTCAGGGAGTTGCGTTAAATCATCCGATTCAGGCAAACATTTCTCAAGCCGAACAACACACGATGGTGGATGTAAGCGGTAAAGCCAGCGTGTCTGCCGTAGAGAATCTTTTTAATCTGCCGGATTCGAAAGTCGCCGATGGCGAAAGCGACTATTTGCTTGAATTGAAAATTCCCAAAATTGTCGATAACGATAACCCGTTTGATATCCAGGTTAAATCAACGCTGGAAGGCGTCGCCTTGAATGTGCCTGGATTAATGGTTAAAAGCAAAGAACAGGCGAAACCATCCGTCTTTAATGTTAAATTAACCGATCAGGAAGCCTTGCCGGTCGAACTCGACTTCAATAGCGAACTGAAAGCCGCGGTCAGTCTGAACGCAACAGAAAAAAAACTGAATTCCGGACATATTCTGATCGGCAAGGGCGAACCTAAGCAGCGCAAAACGCCGGGTATTAAACTGGAAGTCAGCCAGGAAAACTTGGCACTCCAAGATTGGCTCGGCATGGCGTCAGATCGGCAATCAGGCGCAACCGGCAATAACGTTAATGAGGTTACGATTCATAGCCAGTCTGCCTATTGGCAAAAAACACGCCTCGGCCCATTCAACTTAACATTAACGCGCAACGGCCAGAATTGGGACGGCGATATCGACAGTGTTTTCGGCACCGGAAAATTTGTTTTGCCTTTAGATTCAAACGGCGTTAATCCGACGGTGTTGAACATGGATTCGATTAATCTCACGGCGTTAAAGCAGTTGAAGTTGCAAGAAGGCACGGTCGGTAATAGCGGCTTTAAACCCTACATTCATATTAATAGCAAGAAGACCTTATGGCAGTCCGAGAACCTTGGTGCGTTAACGCTGCAAACCGAACGCATGCCCAATGGTATCAAAATCAAAAAGCTGGATCTCATCGGCGCGGACGAAAAACTGTTTATGACCGGAAACTGGAAGGAAACGGGGATTAAATCGGTTACACACATTAACGGCAAGCTGGAAATGACCAAAGCCGATGAGTTATTCGACCGTCTCAACATTATTAAGGACTTAACCAAAACCAGCGGCGTCATAAACTTTAAACTGAATTGGGCAGCGCCGCCCTGGCATATCTCACTACCTACGCTGCAAGGCACGTTAGACGCTAAACTTAAGGATGGCCGCATACTCAGCATCGAGCCGGGTTTCGGCCGCTTGCTGGGCATGATTGCGGTCGCTCAATGGATAAAACGCTTGCAACTGGATTTTAGCGATGTGTATGAAGAAGGTTTGACGTTTAACAGCATCAAAGGGCATTTCGATGTATTGAACGGCAATGCGCGCAGCAAAGATTTGGTTATCGATGCCGTCCCGGCTAAGATTACCATTGCCGGCGACACTAATCTGGTTAATCAGACGGTAGATCATGTTATTACGGTTGTGCCGAAAAGCTTAGATGCTTTGCCCATTGCTGGTACAATTGTCAGCAAGATCAGTTCAATGGTGGGCAAAACCTTAACCGGCACTGATCCTGAAGAGTTTTTCATTAGTAAACAGTATCTTGTTAAGGGTAGCTGGAGTGATATCAGAATCAAGCAATCTTACGAGAATGGCGGATTAATCCAGAAAACATGGCGAAGCATTACCGAGTTTCCGTGGGATGAAGAACAGAAATAACAGGCATAACCGATGAGTAAATGTGCAGCCATTCAGATGGCGTCAGGACCGAGCGTCAGCTCCAATTTATTGGAAGCTGAAAAACAGATTGCCGAAGCGGTTAAAATCGGCGCCAAATTGGTGGCGTTACCGGAAAATTTCGCCATGATGGGAGATAGGGAAACCGATAAAGTCAAAATCAAAGAAGCCGATGGCGCAGGGCCGATCCAAAAATTTTTATCGTCGACGGCAAAAAGATACGGTGTCTGGATTGTCGGCGGCACAATTCCGATTGCGGGCGATGACGGCAATAAGGTACGCGCCGCCTGTCTGGTTTACAACGATCAAGGCGAACGCGTGGCGCGTTACGATAAACAGCATCTGTTTGATGTTAATGTGCCGGAATCCGACGAGGTATACCGCGAATCGGACAGCATCGAGCGCGGCGATGAACTTCTGGTGGTCGATTCGCCGTTCGGCAAATTAGGGATTGCAGTCTGCTACGATCTGCGTTTTCCCGAATTTTTCCGCACTTTGGTAACGCAAGGCATGGAGATATTAATTATTCCGTCCGCTTTTACCTCGCGTACCGGCCAGGCGCATTGGGAAGTATTGCTGAGAGCGCGCGCCATCGAAAACTTATGTTATGTCATTGCACCGAACCAGGGCGGTTTTCATCTGAACGGACGCAAAACCTTCGGCCACAGTATGATTATCGATCCTTGGGGCGTCATTCTGGACTGCTATAAGACCGGAGCCGGTTTTGTGGCGGCGGATATCGATCTCGACAAACTGGCGAAAGTGCGCGGCGCTTTTCCCGTATTGGAACATAGGCGTTTTCATTGTGGCTAAAATCCTTTTCAATTTCATACTGACCGCCGTATTAATGGTTGGTTGCGCATCCGAAAATTCCCGTTATAAAGATAACGCCAGTCTGGAACGTCCCCCGGCAGTGCCGATAGATAAACAAGCGGCGGAACAACAGGCTATGAATGAATTGGAAACGCCGGTCAGACGCCACGGCAAGGGATTGAAATCCGATGTCTACCGGGTTGAAGGTTCGTCCAGGGAAATCAAGCTAAAACGAACTTATGACGAAACCTGGAGTCTGTTGAATCAGGCTATTCAGCACAACGAACTTAAGATTAACGACCAGGATCGCAGTAAAGGCGCGTATTACGTCGCCTACGGTGGCGGTAGTATGTTTGGCTTGACTTCGCTTTTCGCCGGTAATAGCAACCAACCTACCTATTTGATTAAGATTGAGCCGCAAGATCAGGAAACCAGGGTAACAGTCGGTTTGGCGAACACACATGAACAAAGCGATTCCGGCAAACTCAAAGACGGGATTGCCGATGAGTTAACTGCGGATAAGTCGGAGAACTTGCTGGAACTGTTATACGATACCTTGCACGATACCGTTAAGGATGAATAACCGGTCGCCGTTTTTGAGGCCATTAATCAGTATGGAATTACTCAGCCAAGCTAAACAAACTATTCTTGCGCCAACCGGAATGCAGGATTACGACATCCAAAAGGTGATGAACCAGTTGCTCAGCGCAACAGTGGATGCTGCCGATATTTATTTTCAAGCCAGTTGCGCCGAATCCTGGATCATGGAAGGCGGCATCATCAAGAAAGGCAGCTACAATATCGAGCAAGGCGCTGGTGTCAGGGCTGTTGCGGGCGAGAAAACCGGATTTGCCTATAGTGACCGTATTGAATTGCCGGTTTTGCTGGAAGCCGCCAACAACGTCAAAACCATTGTCCGGCAAGGTCAGGCGGTAAGCGTCGGTTTGCAGACTAGCGGTCGTTGGCCGCAGTATTATCCGATGATTAATCCGCTGAAATCGCTTGCCGACCAGGAAAAAATCGATTTTTTACGTAAAGTAGATGCGGAAACACGCAAACTCGATCCGCGGGTAGAAGAAGTCATTATCAGTCTGGTAGGTGTGCATGAAAGCGTTCTGGTGGTCAGCCAGGACGGTTCGCTGGCTGCCGACGTCCGGCCTTTAGTGCGGATGAACGTAAGCGTTATCGTTGTGGAAAACGGTAAACGCGAGCAAGGCAGCATGGGCGGCGGCGGACGTTGCGATTACCGGTGCTTCATTGAAGAAGATACGGCGCTGGAATATGGCCGCGAAGCGGTTCGGCAGGCGCTGGTTAATCTGGAAGCTGGCGAAGCGCCCGCAGGCAATATGACGGTCGTGTTAGGTCCCGGTTGGCCGGGGATACTCTTGCACGAAGCGATCGGTCACGGCTTGGAAGGCGATTTTAACCGCAAAGGCACATCGGCATTCAGCGGTCGCGTGGGTGAGCGAGTGGCTTCGGACTTATGCACGGTCGTCGATGACGGTACATTAATGGGCAGGCGCGGCTCGCTCAGCATCGATGACGAAGGTACACCGACCGAAAAAACCGTATTAATCGAAAACGGCATCCTCAAAGGCTACATGCAGGATAAGCTCAATGCCCGGTTAATGGGCGTAAAACCGACCGGCAACGGCAGGCGGGAATCCTACGCGCATTTGCCCATGCCGCGTATGACCAACACCTACATGCTGCCCGGAAAAGATAACCCGGAAGACATCATTAAATCGGTTAACAAAGGGTTATATGCGAAAAATTTTTCCGGCGGGCAAGTCGATATTACCTCCGGTAAATTCGTTTTTTCCGCCAGCGAAGCTTATTTAATCGAAAACGGTAAGATTACGCGTCCGGTGAAAGGCGCTACCTTGATCGGCAATGGGCCGGATGTCTTGACGAAAGTCTCGATGGTGGGTAACGACCTGCAATTGGACAGCGGCGTCGGAACCTGCGGAAAGGAAGGGCAAAGCGTTCCGGTTGGCGTCGGCCAGCCCACACTCAAGATCGACAATATTACCGTCGGCGGGACGAGCATGTAGAGGCGGTAAATCCGCCTTTTAGCGCAATTGGCTGCGGTGTTTATACAGCAAGCCGATCACCGCCGCCGGAACGATAACAGCGGTAAATTCCCAGTAACCCATCGCCATTAATACAATCTGGTTGCAGAGCAATAAAATCGTATAAGTAAGTGCCGCCCATTTTTTCAGTAGCCACAAACCAATGATCCTTAAAAGAGCATCTTAAGGTTGCAAAAAATTGTTAACTGTTTGAAATTAAGCGGCAAGGAGGCGCTTATGGCAGAACAGATCATTCACCCTTTAGGTGAACCCGAACCGAAGGCATTAATTCCGTATGCTGAACCTGTCAGGGTAGAAACATTTGGCGGCAGGATCCATGTGGAATGGGATCCACAAGCATCGGTGACGGCGATGGGGCAATTGCCCTTTTTCATAGA
>VGVA01000050.1 GCA_016874115.1 Gammaproteobacteria bacterium | reverse complement strand
CCGCCCGCAAACCAATGGCAAGGCCGAACGGGTCATCCGCACCTTGATGGAGATGTGGCATGTGAAAACCGAATTCAAGGATAACTTCGACCGACAATTGCAATTGAACCGTTTCATCAACTTCTATGACACCGTCAAACCACACAAGGCTTTGAATAATTCAACTCCTTATGAAATACTCTACCAATATTTTAATCAACCACTCTGTAAACAACCCTGAGATTTCTTACACCTTAAGGCATCTAAGGAAAGGCCTAAGAAAAATAAACGTTCATATATTGTCCATATAAATATCGACAATAATGGGCTAAGTTGTTACAGTTAAACTGCACTGTTAAGGATGGAAAAGATTAATTGATCAGTTCCTTTTACAGGTTGCCAGTGATAGCTTGGTTGTCTAAATGATTATAAGGTTGTTTTTTAGGAGTTTTTCCGAGACATCTTTATTCCCGAATGTGATTTATTGTTTAAGTTACGGAAAAATTTTAAAACTAATTTTCTGTTTGTTTGTCTTATTTGTGTAAAAGTAACATAACAAACCCGCCATCAGCGCTGAGATGCAATCGATTGATGCTACTTTGACGGGGGTGATAAGGATTAAGGTAATGAGATTATTAACAGAATACATGCCGGTTCCGGAAGTTAGCGACACAGTGCTTAAAGACAAGGCTGCTATGGGTGCGGGTGATGATGCTGTCTATGCGTCCGCAGAGCCGGAAGCCGGGGAGAATCGTAATTTACAACTGGCGCGGCAGATTGATCTATTTAAAACTGCATTAATAAGCAAGTTGTCTGGATTTCCCCATGCTGCGCGTTGGCTTCTGGGTAAATACAGTGATCGCACTACTGTAGATGAGCAGAACGAAGAACTGAATGTGCCATCTGACGCGGATGTTTTGTTGTCCGAAAACAGTAAACAATATCAATTACTTAGATCATTAACCTACAGTTCTGGCGGCATTGGTTCCGAATGCGCTGAAGCAACTGTCATGTTAAGCGACAGCCTAATAAAATTTCCTTATGCGTTTGAGGACTTGGTTAGTCTGGTCGATATCATTCTTTATGCTTTCCGCGAACAAGTCTCTTTTGATGATGCTTATGAGTTTAATCCTAAACACGCGGATATTATTAATAAACGCGTAGAAGCGGCGGTGAACCGAAGTAAATCCGGTCGAACAGGACAATCCGGCATCATATTTGATGAGCGCCAGCAAGAATGCCGGTTGTTATGCTTTTCAGATCGCGAACTCAATGAATTAATACGGGAAATTGTTTTAATGGAACATAAATGGCTGCACTACCGGAAAGAACTAGCAGCCGTTAACGCCAAACTGGTGCTTTTTATCGCCAATCAGTACAAAGGCAGTTTCCTGGACTTTGACGATTTAGTGCAGGAAGGGAACACAGGTTTATTAAAAGCGGTCGACCGCTTCAAATACCGTCTGGGGTTCCAGTTTTCCACCTATGCCGGATATTGGATTCGGCAGGCTATTTCCAGAGCATTATCCCGGTCGGAACGGGTAGTCAGAATTCCGTGCGGACAAGTTGCCGCCATTAATAAATTATATCGTAGCAAAGATGAGTTAATGTTGAAAACCGGTGCAGAACCCGGCATAAAAGAATTGGCCGATTATTGCCGGTTATCGACCGATGAAGTAAACCAGTTACTGTCTATCTCGCAAACGTCTGTCGCTTTGCAATCGTCTGATGAGGGCGAAGAGGAACCGTCCTTCGCGCCGATTGATTTTCTTGAACAACAAGTGTTTAACCCGTCGTTTAAGATGATTGCCGACGCTCAGCTGGAAAGGCTATTGAGGAATGCGGTCGATGGCCTGAGTCCGCGCGAGGCGAAAATAATTTGCGCCCATTTCGGCGTTGATACCGGTCAGCAAAAAACTTTGCAGGACATAGGCAACGAGCTGAACTTAACCAGAGAAAGGGTCAGGCAGATTCAGGCTATGGCATTGAACAAAATCAAACTGCGCTACGGCGAACAATTGGTTAGTTTTATCGGATAAGCCACGTTGAACCGTGGGGTAAGTGATTAATTATCCAAATAAAAATAATCGGTTAGTTAAATAACGTATCGAAATAGTACTGATCCGGTATAAAATAAAAAGCTTTCCGTCTTTTTTAGTAAATCGGCGTAAAACCGCGAAATTAGACGCAAAATGTCGGAAAACTTATACAACAATTGGACAACACAGGCTTGCACTAAAAATTAATGGTTCATTGCGATGAAACCGGGAGATAAGAGGTCATGAAACGAATAATAGTGAACACTTTGCTGTGGACAGTGGTGTTAACCGGGGCGTTATTAATATACAACCGGATTAATGCTACGCCGCCACTGCAGGACTCTTTGGCTTACTCGGAGTTCATTGCCAAAATCAAAGCCAAACAAATCGACCGTGTTGAGATTCTCGGTTCGATGGAGACCGGCGCATTAATCAAAGCGCGAACTTCCGATGGCCAACAATTGCAGACCTACAGCCCCGGCGACCAAAAATTGCTGGACGATTTGCTGAACGCAGGCGTACAAATCAGGACGATCCCGCCGCAACAGCAGTCCACCATGATGCAAATATTTATTGCATGGTTCCCGATGTTGTTATTAATCGTCGTATGGATCATCTACATGCGTAGAACGCAGGGAGGCATGGGCGGCGCTGGGCAGTTCGGCAAAAGCAAAGCCAAGATGCTGGAAGAAAATAAATTGACCGTCAAATTTGCTGATGTAGCCGGTTGCGAAGAAGCCAAGGAAGAAGTTGTCGAACTGGTTGATTTCCTGAAAGACCCGCAAAAATTCCAAAAGCTCGGCGGCATGATTCCTAAGGGCATATTAATGGTAGGACCTCCGGGTACCGGTAAAACCTTGCTGGCACGGGCAATTGCCGGGGAAGCAGGCGTTAAATTCTTCACCATTTCCGGTTCCGATTTTGTGGAAATGTTCGTCGGTGTCGGCGCGTCCAGGGTTAGGGATATGTTTGCGCAAGCCAAGGAACATGCACCTTGCATTATCTTTATCGACGAAATCGACGCCGTAGGCCGTCAGCGCGGCGGCGCCGGGATTGGCGGAGGCAACGACGAGCGCGAACAAACGCTCAACCAATTGTTAGTTGAGATGGATGGTTTTACAGGTAATGAAGGCGTCATTGTCATCGCCGCAACCAACCGCGCCGATGTATTGGATAAAGCTTTGTTGCGGCCAGGCCGTTTCGACCGCCAGGTGACTGTCGGCTTGCCGGATGTGAAGGGCAGGGAGCAGATTTTGAATGTGCACATTAAAAAAGTGCCGGTTGCGGATGATGTAGAATTGAAAAACATTGCTCGCGGCACACCCGGCTTTTCGGGCGCCGATCTCGCCAATATCATTAATGAAGCGGCATTGTTGGCGGCGCGTTCCAATAAACAAAAAGTCGGCATGAACGAGCTGGAAAAGGCCAAAGACAAAATATTAATGGGTGCCGAAAAGCACACGATGGTAATGAGCGAGGACGACAAACGGTTAACCGCCTACCACGAAGCGGGGCATTGTATCGTCGGCGAACTCTCGCCCGATCACGACCCCGTTTACAAAGTCAGTATCATGCCAAGAGGCAGGGCTTTAGGTATTACCATGTTCTTGCCGGAACGCGACCAGTACAGCGCCAGCAAACGCAAGCTGGAAAGCCAGATCGCCAGTTTATTCGGCGGACGGATTGCCGAATTAATGATTTACGGCGGCGACCGGGTGACGACCGGCGCATCCAATGACATTGAACGCGCGACCGAATTGGCGCGCAATATGGTGACCAAATGGGGTTTTTCCGATGTCATGGGTCCTTTGGTCTATGGCGAAGAAAGCGGACATCCATTCATGGGTTACTCATCGCCGGGCGCTAAAGTGTCCAATTCGGCGCAGGACAAAATCGATCAGGAGATCCGCGCGGTTATCGATAAAAATTACAAACGGGCGGAAACCTTATTGCAGGAAAACATCAGCATCTTACATAAAATGGCTGAGGCGCTGATGAAATGGGAAACCATCGATAAACCGCAGATCGACGATTTAATGGCGGGCAAAGATCCAAAACCGCCCACGGACAATAATTCGTCCAATGATTCATCCAATTCGGCGGATACGCCAAAACAGGATACTCCAGTAGCGCCGAATTTTAAAAAACCTGCAGGACAAGTTTGAGGTGCGCTCATTAGGGGGCTGATTCGCCCCCTTTTTTTTCTGACATTATCTTTAATCGAAGAAAACTGCTTATTAATGAAAAAAGGAAACGCTTCATGATAATCGGTTTACCCAAGGAAATTAAAGATAATGAATACCGGGTTGCTTTGACCCCAGGCGCGGTTAAAGCATTAACCGCCGGTGGACGACACTGCGTATTAGTGGAAGCCGGGGCCGGTTTAGGCAGTGCAATTGCCGATGACGAATACGTTAATAACGGCGCAAAGATTGTTGCCAATGCTGAGGAAGCATGGGCGGCGGATCTGGTGGTTAAAGTTAAAGAACCCGTCGCCAATGAATACTCCTATCTAAGGCAGGATTTAATTCTTTTTACCTACCTCCATCTTGCTGCCAACAAAACGCTGACTCAGATCTTGCTCGAGCGAAAAGTAACCGCCGTAGCCTATGAAACCGTACAGTTGCAAAACCGCCAATTGCCGTTATTAAAACCGATGAGCGAAGTGGCCGGGCGCATGGCAACCCAGGTCGGTGCTTACATATTGCAAAAAAACGAGGGCGGACGGGGCGTATTAATGGGTGGTGTGCCGGGTGTTGCTCCGGCCAACGTGGTTGTATTAGGCGGCGGAACGGTAGGCGCAAACGCTGCACGGATTGCAGTTGGCATGGGCGCGCAGGTTACGCTTTTGGATATTAATCATGATCGCTTAACGTATTTCGACGATTTATACAATGGCCGAATTCACACGCGCAAAAGCAATCTTCATGCGATAGCGGAAGCGATAACTACAGCCGATCTTGTCATCGGCGCGGTCTTATTGCCAGGTGAGAAAACCCCTTGGTTAATCACAAAACCGATGTTGAAGCAGATGAAAGCCGGATCGGTGATTGTTGATGTGGCGGTTGATCAAGGCGGTTGCGTGGAGACATCAAAACCGACTACACACAGTCACCCAACCTTCGAAATAGACGGCGTAGTGCACTACTGCGTCGCCAACATGCCTGGCGCAGTGCCGCGCACCAGTACGTTTGTTTTGGTTAACGAAACGCTGGAGTATGCATTAATGCTGGCCGATCAAGGTTTGACTGCGCTCAGACTAAATTCAGCGTTACAGTCGGGATTGAATACCTTCGGCGGGCACCTGACTCATCAGGGTGTGGCGTCCGCTTTCGGTATGGAATGTGTGCCGCCGACTGCTGTTTTAACAAGCTAAAATTAATCGAAAAAAACCGGTTATCGCCCCAATACCTTCGTCAGAAAGTCATTCTCGGCAATTATTTGCCCGATTTTGGCGTGGTTGTGTTCGTGTGCCTTAGGAACACTATGTAATATGGCCCATTAATTTCAAATACTTGCGTAACATTGTTCAGCAAATGCTGTTTCCACAGATTCACTTGATAAGGGTGAATGGCGTACTGAAGCGCAATATCGATATGCGATTTATCGTTTCTTAACGCTTCAAGCGCCACTTGCGCCTTAAATTCAGATGAGTAAGAACGCCGGTCTTCTGCAAAGTTAAAATCGGCTGCAAAAACGCGTCTCTCAATGGTCATGGTATTTAGAGCCCCGTACATATATGTCCTTAAGTTAAATTATTATTCCTGTTTTGCTTACTGAAAAGTCAGCCGTTGTTTCCACTGCGTATTATTATCTGCGCGGAAAAATCGAAATGCTATTAGCAAAAATACCTATATGGCGAAAAAGTTAGACGTGGTTATCTGTTAATGAAGAACAAAAACGGCAGGCAGTTCGTCAAAGCCCGGCAAACCTGCTTTTTTTAAGCACAAACCCCCAAAAATAACGATAATATGTCAACATAATTAATACCTTGGAGTCGTAAGTGGCGAAAGCAAGCGAATTGAAAAAAGGCATGGTGGTCGATATTAATGGCGTCCCGCATGTGGTCAAACAGATTGAAGTCAGGAATCCTTCCTCGCGTGGCGCGTCAACGCTGTACAAAGTCCGCTTCAACAACCTGAAAACCGGGCAAAAGCTGGACGAATCGTTAAAAGGCGACGATATTTTTAAAGAATCCGATTACATCCGGGTTAAAGCGCAGTTTTCCTATGTGGACGGCGGCAATTTTGTGTTTATGAATAGTGAAGATTACAGCCAATATACGTTGCCAGCCGATGACCTGGAAGGGCAGATGGGTTATTTGATCGACGGCCTGGAAGGGATCGTCGCCTTATTGGTCGATAGCGAAGCGATTGGTATTGAATTGCCGAGTTCCGTGGTGATGGAAATCATCGAAACCTCCCCCGCCATTAAGGGCGCAACCGCCAGCGCGCGGACGAAAACCGCAAAACTGACGACAGGCATTGAGATACAGGTGCCGGAATACCTGGAAACCGGCGAGATGGTGAAGATCAACACGGAAACTGGGAAATTTATGTCGAGGGCGTAGGGCGGATTAGGCGCACAAGGCATTAGATTTTAAGGAAAATAAAGACTTCATGTGCGCTGTAATCCGCGAAGGAGTACATGGAAGCGAGCGAAGCCGAGCGATGTACGACGACCCCTGCGTAGCCGTAGAGGCCGGGCGTTTTGACGGAGTTGGAGCGCAAGCGTAGTGCGTAGTCAAAATGCAAGGCCATATGACACGGCGTCAAGTCATTCGCGCAAGGTCAAAATACGAAGCAAGGCGGAAGCCGATGTTTTGTGTTTTGGGCTGTAGCGGGACGAACGCAGGCCGCCGAAGGTAAACTCGCCACGTCATTTTTCGCTGCTGAAATCGGATTGGACCCCATTTCAGCTTTCGCGAAAAATAGTGGCGCGCTGGCATTTTAATGGTAACCGCATTCGGCGAATTAAGCCGCGCACAACCTTTTGCATGACGGGGTTTGTAACCCCGTCACTTACGTTTTGCCGACGTTGCCGTTTTTGAACCACGTCGAAATGTTACGAACGGGGCAACATGCCCCGTCCGGCATGAGCCGGAATACCTGGAAACCGGTGAGATGGTGAAGGTGAATACGGAGACAGGTAAGTTTATGTCGAGGGCGTAGGGCGGATTAGGCGCACAAATAGGTAATGGCTTGGATAAGCGAGGAGTTTCCGTGCGCCGTAATCCGCCTTATGGTAAAGGTACATCACACATTCGGCGGATTACGCCGCGCACAACCGGAAGTGGAGAGCATAAATCAGGGGAATTTGCGCGTCTAATCCGCCCTACAGATCTAATTGTCCCTTACGCGATTAACTTGATTAAATAAATTCATGAATGGGTTAAACATAAAATGGGCTGTTGAGATAAAGAAAACAAGTTTGGAACATAGAAACATTGCTGATCTTTTAAGTGGTCTTGGGTTCTCACTTATCAATGGAGTTAAGTTTCCAGAATTTACTTCCCCTTCAATTGATGAGTGCAGTAATGCTGAACAAGCGTTTGATTTAGCAAAACATTTGAGATCAGCATTTTATTGTGGCACTCCACAGACTGACCCGGAATTTACACTTGGTGCTGTCATTGATTACTCCGTCAATCCTCCGAGACCGAATTATTTTATCGAATTACAATCAGCAGTTTACACTATGTCTTTGGGAAATGTCATTGTAAGTACTTTACCTCCAAGTGGGTTATCAGACAAAGAACTAGAAAAATGGCAAGCTGAAAAAGCCGAAAGAGAATATCAGCTTAAATTGGAATACCAGCGATCAAGGCTTGTACCAGCTTTTTGGAGTAACAGAGCTATAAAGGTTTTAGAATTGCTCGCTATCGAGCAACCATCTGGAGAAATTCTCTGGAAAATTTATGAACTAGCTCAAGGTGGTGCAGGTAATCGAGAAAAGTTTCAAAATAAATTTTACATATCAAAAGATCAATTTGATCGTTTTAAAGATGCCGTACATAGCCCACAAGTATCAGGCGATTTAGCACGACATGCTTATGGTCATAGGCCAAATACAACCAACCCTATGTCAATTTCTGAAGCCAAACTATTCATACATTATATTGCTTACCAATGGTTAAAAAGTGTGCAAACCAATAAATCGGATTCGTAAAACGCACCCTACTTTGCTCCATCATCCATGTGGTTGTGACATTGCAATGTAATCTACCGTATTAATTCGTGTGATTTCAGAAAACCAAAGCTTCGACAGCAAAGCGTTCCTTAAAACGCTAACCAAGCGTCCCGGTGTGTATAAAATGCTGGATGACAAGGGCGAGATTATTTACATCGGCAAGGCGAAAAACCTGAAAAACCGCGTCGCCACGTATTTTAATAAGCAGGTCGCTACGCCCAAGCAGCAGACGATGGTGGCGCGCATTGCCGCGATCGAGGTGACGGTAACCCATACCGAAGGCGAGGCGTTGTTGTTGGAATCCCAGCTCATTAAACGCCATAAGCCGCGCTACAATATCTCTTTGCGGGATGATAAGTCTTTCCCTTACATATACTTATCAAGCGAACAGGATTTTCCGCAATTGACTTTCCATCGTGGCGCTAAAAACAAACCGGGGCGCTATTTCGGTCCTTATCCCAGCGCCGGTGCGGTGCGGGAGAGTTTAAAACTCCTGCAAAAGTTGTTCCCAATCCGGCAATGCGATGACAGTTTTTACATTAATCGCAACCGGCCTTGCCTACAATTCCAGATAGAACGCTGTACCGCGCCCTGCGTCGGTCTGGTCGATAAGCAAAGCTATGCCGAAGACGTTGCTAGTACGGTAATGTTTCTGGAAGGTAACGGTAATTTATTAATCGAGCGCCTGATTAATAAAATGGAAGTGGCAGCGGCGGCATTGCATTTTGAACAGGCCGCTCATTACCGCGACCAGATCGGCAAGTTGAGAACAATCCTGCAGAAGAATTTCATCCACGGTGAGCGCGGCGATGCCGATATTATCGCCTGTGCGACCAAAGCCAATCTGGCTTGCGTACAGGTGTTTTTTATCCGCAACGGGCAGCATTTGGGCAACAAGGCGTATTTTCCCAAAATGCTCGACGAATTCGATCCGGGCGCGGTCATGCAAGCGTTCATCCAGCAATATTACCTGGAAAAACCGGTGCCGTATGAGTTAATCGTCAGCCACGAGCCGCAGGAATCCACGTTATTAATCGATGTATTAACGGGCTTAGCCAAGCATAACGTGGCAATTTCTTCGAATGTACGCGGTGAACGAGCCAAATGGCTGCAGATGGCATTAACCAACGCCGAAAATTCATTAATGAGTAAATTGGCCGATAGGCAAGGAGTTTATGCGCGTTTCCTCAGCCTTCAGGAAGAATTGGGCTGTGCAGACACGCCCAAACGCCTGGAATGCTTTGATATCAGCCATACGCAGGGCGGACAAACGGTGGCGTCTTGCGTTGTATTCGATCAGGAAGGGCCGGTAAAATCGGCTTATCGCCGCTTTAATATCGAAGGTATTACGCCCGGCGATGATTATGCCGCCATTAATCAGGCGGTTTCCAGACGTTACAAACGTTTGCAAAAAGGCGAACATGCTGCTCCCGACATCCTTTTTATTGACGGCGGCAAAGGCCAGGTTGGGGCAGCGCAAAAAGCATTAGCCGAATTGGCGATAAATGATGTTATGATAGTAGGAGTATCTAAAGGCCCTGACAGAAAGCCGGGTATGGAAAAATTAATCCTGGTAGAACAAGAACATCCGTTTGTCATGACTCCAGGCGCTAGCGGCTTGTTGTTAATTCAGCATATCCGCGATGAAGCCCATCGTTTTGCTATTACGGGGCACCGACAACGGCGCGGTAAAGCGGTTAATCAATCGGCGCTTGAAGGTATAACGGGGCTGGGTGCAAAACGCCGCCAGCTATTATTAAAGCAATTCGGCGGTCTGCAAGGCATCGAAAAAGCCGGCATCGATGCGCTGAGCAGTGTGGACGGCATCAGTAAACAATTGGCACAGCGAATTTACGACAACTTTCATCATCAAGATGACCATTGACTATAACTTACCGACCATATTAACGTTAATCAGGATCGCGTTTATTCCCTTGCTGGCGGTAGTATTCTATCTGCCGTGGGAACATGCGAACGTTGCCTGCACGTTTATATTCTTTTTGGCCGGTATTACCGATTGGCTGGACGGTTATCTCGCCCGCAAAATGCAACTGGAAACGACATTTGGCGCGTTTCTGGATCCGGTTGCCGATAAATTAATGGTCGCTTTTGTGTTGGTATTAATCGTACAACAGCAGGCATCTCCCTATCTGGCGGTGCCCGCCGCCATCATTATCGGCAGGGAAATCACTATCGCCTCATTGCGTGAATGGATGGCGGAACTGGGCCAGCGCGGTACCGTGAAAGTATCCCAAATAGGCAAGTGGAAGACGATGTCGCAAATGCTGGCGATCAGTTTGTTGTTGTACCGCAAAGACTTGTACGGCTTACCCATTAATCAGATCGGTTATGGATTGCTGTATATTGCCGCTGCCTTGACGTTATGGTCCATGGTGAACTATTTATCCGCCGCGTTAAAACCGATGATGGGTATAAATCGCCATAAGCTTGATTAATATCATTAATAAACAGGATCTTACTGCGTAGGTTGCTGTCATCTATCTTGTTTAGACTTGCTGCCCGGTTATACGTATTAACAACTATTCCGGTTATAGAGCAGCTAACTACCGGTTCCCCCATAAAAAATCCGAACCCAACCGCTAAAAAAATGTCTTAGTAGCAGGCGAATACCCGCCATTAATGGGAGAGTGGTCATGAAATGCCTTTACTACTTGACTTCCACATTGGACAGCACCCGAAAAATTACCGGCGATTTACATGAAGCAGGAATTAATGATTGGTTTATCCATGTATTAAGCAAGGATGTTGCCGGGCTTAAAAAATACAAAATTCATTCCAGCAATTATTTGGAAACACTGGATATTTTACGGTACGGCATTCTCGGCGGAATTCTAGGTCTTTTTATCGGCTTTATTGCCGTTTTACTATTCAGCGCGACCAAGCCTTTCGGCTCGGATATGCCAGAAATCGCTTACTTCTTGCTACTCGGATTTCTTACCTTATTCGGGACATGGGAAGGCGGATTGGCGGGAATCGCTGCGGAAAATAAAAAAACGGCCTTGTTTCATGAGGATTTATTGGCCGGCAACTATTTAATCTTGATTTATGCCCGTAAAGAAGCGGAAGGGAAGGTTAGGGAAGTCATGCGGTCCAAACATCCCGAAGCTAATTTGGCGGCGGTAGACCCTAGTTTTTACAATCCGTTAACAAAACTGGAGCGGATTTAAGGAAGTATCGTATTCGGGCTGAATTATTAAAGCCATCCAGCAACAAAAAACCGCTGCTGGATGCTTATTAATAGCTAAACTAGCGGGATTAGCAGCCGCTTAATTCCATTTGCTGGCGCTGAAAGCGCGCGCTAATACGTCTTTCGCTTCCAACATGGATTTAATCGTGTCCTTCGATGCGCCACTGGCGACAGTAACTGCCCGTTCGGCATTCTGCGCATGCTCCAGAATTAATGCCAGCGTTTCTTGCACTTGATTTCGCAATTGTTCCGCTTCATTCCGTGCTTGAATGGCCGCTTGGTTGGCCTCCTGGCTTTGTTGAAAGGCTTGCTGCGCTTCTGCCAGCAGATTTTCCACCTGACTTTTAATGTCTTGCATTTGGTTCATCGACGTATTGGCGTCGTTTAGCCGTTGTGCGATTTCATTGCAGCAATTGCTGGCTTGCTGGCTTAAATCGGCGCAATGATTGACGCAGTCTTGCGATTGTTGAGCAAAACTCTGTGCATTACTAAGCGCCGCTTGCGCTTGGTCTTGTGCATTTCTTGCAGAACCAGCGTAACTTTCCGCATCGGCGCATTGATTGCGAGCAGCTGCGCTGTAATTTTCCGCATCGGCGCATTGGCTACGGGCTGCTGACGCGTAATTTTCTGCATCGGCGCATTGGCTACGGGCTGCTGACGCGTAATTTTCTGCATCGGCGCACCGGCTACGGGCTGCTGCTGCGTAATTTTCCGTATCGGCGCATTGGCTACGGGCCGCTGCTGCGTAATTTTCTGCATCGGCGCATTGGTTGCGCGCCGCCTCGGCATAAGAACCGGCCGTTTGGACGCAGTTGTTGGCATTATCAACAAAAGCCGCAGCTTGATTGGCGTTGTCGGCGGCAATCTGGGCGTTATCCTGCGCTTGTCTGGCTGCAGAATTGGCGGCATCCGCATTGGCAATTGCTTGTTGACAGTTGGCTTCTGCCTGTTGCGCGAAACCTGCTGCTTGGTCGCAGCATTGGGCGGCAGTCTGTGCATTAACTTGCGTTTGATTTGCTGCAGCAGCAGTAGCTTCGGCATTGGCGGTTGCTTGTTGGCAGCAGGCTTCCGTTTGTTGGGCAAATGCGGTTGCTTGCTCGCAGCAACTAGCAGCATTTTCAGCATTAACTAGGGCTTGATTTGCGGCGGTAGCGGTGGCGTCGGCATTGGCGGTTGCTTGTTGACAGCAGGCTTCCGTTTGTTGGGCAAATGCCGTTGCTTGTTCGCAGCATTGGGCTGCATTTTGTTGAAATTGCTCTGCAGATTGGCAAAGCTCCTCGCACCGGTTTACTGCCAGTTGGGCGCGGTCGGCATCTGGATTAACAGTTTCGAGGTCTTCAGAAAAATCTTCGGTCATCAGCGTCTCCTCCTAAATCAGGCTTAAATTATTATGGTTATTAATCGTTATTTCTCTTTGCAATCATTATGACTGAATATTGTTTGGGATTCTATCAGTAAAAAGTAGGTCGGAACAGGCTCGTTAATAAAAAGCATGGCTGGTGTAGTCTGGATTATCTGTGGCAGCTTCTTAATATGTCGCTTAAATGATCGAAATATAATATTGTCGATGAAGGAAAAGTTTAATTAGTTATTTGATTATTAATGACTATTACTGTTAAGGATTATAATGTAGACCATTCCAGACCAAACTTTGCCAAATATTTACGTAGCCGGTCGGAATCGTTGATACTGCCTCGCTGGTTACGGGATATGGCAAATAAACGTCGCCCTGCCTGGGCAAGGTTGTCGCAATTGCGGCAAACAGTGATGACCGATTGCAGTTGCAGTTGGTCGAATAAATCCAGGTTGGCGATTTGTTCGGGGGTTAACACGCTAGATAAATCAATGGGTTCGGTCGTATATTGCTGTCCCCATAGTTTGCCGAGCCGGTCGATTTCCTGGGCGACCAAAACATCGGGGCACCTCGATTTACTTTGAAAATCAGCCGTTGCTTTGACCAACGACATATAGGAATCTTGATCCCCATGCATCAGGGCAAAAAATTGCCCACTTTTCAGTGGTTTTTATCCTGAAATGCCCTTTTTGGTGCATTTCAGGCGCAGCTTGGTCGTTAAAAGGCCAAAATTCCGCAGGTTTTCAGGCTGCAAAGTCGTCGCAGGTTATAGGTTGCT
>VGVA01000049.1 GCA_016874115.1 Gammaproteobacteria bacterium | reverse complement strand
GAACCGTTTCATCAACTTCTATAACACCGTCAAACCACACAAGGCTTTGAATAATTCAACTCCTTATGAAATACTCTACCAATATTTTAATCAACCACTCTGTAAACAACCCTGAGATTTCTTACATGTGAAGAAATATGTTTTAATTAATCGACATGCGGCTAAGTAAAGGATTAATAGGTTTGTTTTGTCTAACTGAAGTAGAATTAATGAATCTGCGGTTATTTAAAGGCGACGATGACTGCGTACTCTTCCTTCATGGTATGAATTAACTGAATTTTTACGACGATATGTTATCGATTCGCGCTTTATTAATCCTATTAATCACGGCTTTGTTGACGGCTTGCGCCGATTTGTGTGGACCCCAGCCGCCTGCTCCTGTTTATGGCGGTAATTACCCGTCTTACCCAACCGTACCAACTCCGCCGCCTGCGCCTGAGCCGCCGGTCACGGAAACCCGTCCCCTGGAAGGTTATAACAGGCCGCCGGATATGGTGGAAATAAAACCGGATTTGCCGCCGCCGGTTGAACCGCAAATCATACCGCCCGACCAATCAAGCCTGCCGGACGATCCGTTTGCCGCCGAACAGCCGACGGATACTGCGCCGCCGGAGACCGAAGCGCCGGTTGAGGCGGTCAAGCCGGTTGAAAATATGCCGCCGCCGGTTGCCGAAACGCCGAAAGAGCCTGAAAAATTAAAGCCTTTGGATACCTTTGCGCCGCAATCCCCGGCGGTAGGTTCGCTGGTTATGGCGGCCAATGAAGAAAGTCAGGGCGGAAATCTGGATTCGGCGGTGTCTTCTATCGAGCGGGCCATTCGCATCGAGCCGAGGAATGCCACCTTGTATTACAAGTTGGCGTTATTGCGGTTACAGCAATCCAAGCCCCGGCTGGCGGAAGATATAGCCAGAAAAGCCGCTTTACTGGCAGTTAACGATACCAACTTAAAAAAACACAGCTGGTTGCTGGTGGCGAAAGCCAGGGAACAGCAAAGCAACCCGGAAGGCGCAAAAAAAGCGAAAGCAGAAGCCGATAAGTATTAATTATAACAGCTGATTATTACGCTATTTCGACTTCTCCGGAATGATGGCTGTTCTGGAACTAAGGCTTAAATAACAAATTCTCACGGCGATGAGAAAAATCATTAATCAATTAATTCCAATCCTTCTACTCGCCCTGTATCCGGTCGTTAATCAGGCCGAATTGGATACCCGAATCGTTTTGCCCGATATGGGCGATTCATCCGGTGCTATTATTTCGCCCGCCGAAGAAAAAGAATTGGGTGAAGCGTTTTTTCGCAGCTTGCATGCCGAAGTCACTATTAATCAGGATGCGGAAGTTCAGGAATACATTGAAAATATAGGCCATAAACTCTCCTCCAACAGCGACAACCCCAGTTTGCCATTCCATTTTTTTGTGGTGATGGAAAATGATGTCAATGCGTTTGCCGGCCCCGGCGGTTACATTGGCGTAAACTCAGGATTAATTACCTTAACGGAAGCCGAAAGCGAGCTGGCGTCTGTTATGGCGCACGAAATTGCGCACGTTACCCAGCGGCATTTATACCGCGCCGCAGAGGCAGCCGGACGTCTATCGGTACCGACCATGGCAGGCATGCTGGCAGCCATATTAATCGGCTCGCAAGCCCCGGCTTTAGGGCAGGCGGCTATCATGGCGGTCATGGGTAGTAATGTACAGTTCCAAATCGATTTTACCCGCGAGAACGAAATGGAAGCGGACCGTGTCGGGATGCAGACATTGCAGGAAGCAAAGTACGATCCGCGCAGTATGCCGACATTTTTCGAGCGTCTGCAACAATCGAGCCGGTATTACGGCAAGGATATTCCCGATTTTTTACGGACGCACCCGGTAACCTCATCGCGTATTTCAGACACGCGCGGCAGAGCGGAAAATTATCCTTATAAGCAATATACCGATTCGTTGAGTTATCAATTAATCAAAACGAAACTACAGGTTCTGGCAAGCAAAGATCTGGCCGGTGCGGCGAAATTATTCAAAACCAAACAAGCTCAGGGGACGGCGGAACAACGCACCGTTGCCAAGTACGGCATGGGATTGTTGGCGCTCAAGGCGCAAAAATACAGCGAAGCTGAAGCCGTATTCCAGGAGTTGACCAAACAATTTCCTGCGCAGTCGCATTACGCCACCGCATTGGCGCGCACGGCGCTGGAAGCGAAAAATTACCGCCTAGCCTTGAGCAGATACCAGAAATTAACCGAACAATATCCCGATAATGAAGCCATAAAGCTGGAATACATTACCACGCTGGTGCGGGCGGGCGAACCGAAACTGGCGCAACAAAATTTAGCAAGCCTAACGTACAAAGCGCAAAAGATGCCGGTTTACTACGAATTATTGGCGCAGGTTTATAACGAGCTGAAGCAACCGGCGGAATCGCACCGCTATTTGGCGGAGTATTATTACGCAATGGGACAACTGCAGGATGCAATCTTTCAGATACGATTAGCGCAGCAATCGAAGGGATTAACACCGCAATTGATAGCCATTTTGAGGTATCGCCATGACTTCTTTTTGAATGAACAATTTGAAGCTAGAAGAGAGCGTTAATATCCCTTTTTTCCTGAACCTGAGCTTAACAAAGTCGAGAAAATGACAGCATAATCTTACAAATCCATACAGATTTCGATTACAAATTATTTGTAACTTATTGTTAATAAATATAAAAAAAATAAGGCCATTAATTTTCAAAAAAATATGGTTTTTTTGTTGGACAAACGCATTTTTTTAGTTATAAAATACCTCCAGCTTTTCGGAGCGATGCCGATTTTAGTATCGGTATAGAGGGGGCATAGCCTTATGGGCTATTGATATATAACAATAATAAAAAAAGTAATTCTGCTTGAGTTAAGTTGTACAGGAGACACACAGTACAGCGAAATAACAACAACAATAAGACTCAATATGCCCGCTTTATGCGGGCTTTTTGTTGCCTGTCGCTCTACAAGACTCCCGAAAAGGGATTAGAAACGGCTTACAAACTTAATCTTATTCCTACCCATCCTGCCCTGGGCGCGCCTGGGGATACGAAGCGTGGGTTGTTAAAGTTGTCTCCTAAAACTTCGGACGGATCGCCGATAAGTCCAAAGGTGTTGTAGCGCACGTCGAAAATATTATCCAATTTGCCGAAAAGGCTAAAATTCTTTGTGACCTTGTATTCCGCAGTGGCATTGAACAACCAATAACCGGACAAAGGCTTCAAGATATTCGCTTCATCGCCCCGAAAAAAACGGTTGCCGCTGTAGGCGCCATTAATGCCTAAAAACAGTTTTTGCCATAAATCCACACCTAAGGACGCCTTAAAGATATGTTCCGGCAGGCCAGGAATGCGGTCGCCGCGCTGTACCGTGGCGCGTTGTTCCAGGTTGAGCGGGTTTTGGATGTCGAAACTGTCCAGGAAACGGGCATTAAGGTACGTATAGTTGGTCGCAAAATGCCAGTCGTCGATCTCGCTAAACAATTGCGGATAGTTAATGCTGGTCGCCAGCTCTACACCGTGCCGCCGGGTTTGCCCGACATTGCTAAAAAATCCTTCGCTCACACTATCCCCGCCACGATTAAAGATAATGTCGTCGTGATTAATGGTATGGAAATAACCGGCGTTCCACTTAAACATGTCCCTGCCCATCAGCTTATTGAAATCACCGCGTAAGCCTGCCTCATAAGTTTTGGCGACGACTTGTTTTAACGGCGGATCGGCCAGAAAAGCGTTGGGCAAGCGGCATGGGTCTTTCGGATCGGCGCAGCTCAATTCCATTGGTGTTGGTACTCGGGACGATTCGCTGTAACCACCATAAATATTGAGGTTATCCAGTACTTGGTAGGTTAAGCCACCAGAAGGATTAAAGCGGTCAAAACTGTGTTCGCCACTTAGTTTGTCTGGCCCGTTGTCAATAAAGCGGTTGTCCAGTTTCAAGTTGACGTGATTGTAACGACTGGCAACAGTTGCCGTCAGCTTGTCGGTGATGTCGAAAGTTTCACTGAAATAAATGCCGAACGTTTCTGTGCTGGTGTTGACGCGCACCTTATTTTCACGAGTGAAAATTCCACTGCCAATTGTGCCGCGGTCATCCGTTAATCTTGCCAGTTCGGTATCAGAACCGAAATGTACACTGGCATAATCGTAAGTAGCGCCAATGATCAAATGGTTTTCATGGCCGAACAAAGCCTGGTTGAATGCGGCTTGCACATTGCCGCCGCGTCCACGCATGAAAGTGGCGCTGGTGTTATTGGTCGCGCCTTCAACATTATCTCCGGCGGCGATAGGGTTATTATTAATATCTTCTGCAACTTCACCTTCTTCGTCGCAAACTAGGGATGGGTTAGTTGCACATTCATCAAAATCGCTGTCGTCGCCATTAAAGGTCTTGATCCGGTTTTGCCGGAAATAGGCGTTGCCGCTGAGTTCGATATCATCAGTCAAGGCGTAACTCCCTTCCAATTCCGAAAAGAACAAACGATTGGTGCTGATGTCGGGATGGGTGAAGACCGATTTGCGGTTAAGCGCCTGTAACTGCACCGGGATTGCGCCGTTGCCGCGCAGTTGGTTGTCGGTGGCGGCCAGCGTTAAATCCAATGTTCCCTTGTCACCACGCCAACTTAAGGTGCCGAACACTTGGTCGGCCTTGCTGGGTGAAAACGGCCGCCAGCCTTTTTCATCGAAGTGATGCAGATCGATGAAATAACCGAGTTCGCCATTATTCCAGCCTGAAGTTAGCTCTTCCGAATGCCGGTCCCAAGAGCCGCCGTAGGCCTCGAATTGATGTCCCGGCGCAGAAAAGCCGGTTTTGGTGCGCACAGCAATTGCACCGCCCAGCGTATTTAGACCGTAAACTGGATTGGAGCCGGGATGCAGAGCCATGGTGTCGATAGCGCCTTGCGGGACTAAATCCCAATTCACGCTGTCGCCGAAAGGTTCGTTAAAGCGCACACCGTTAACATAAGTGGATAAGCCTTGCGGTAGGCCGAGCAGGTGCGAGGCGACAAAGCCCCGGTAGTAAATATCCGGCTGTAAGGGGTTATTCTGCGCCTCGTTCACACTCACACTGCCCAGGTAGCGGTTCATGTATTCGGACAGAGATGTGGTTTTGGCGTCGCTTAGCTGCTCGGAATTCACAGTCTGCACATTGGCGGCGATCTTCTCCGCGGGTAAATTGCTGCCCGACAAGGGCGTTACGCCGATAACTTCGACCGCATCCAATTCAACCGTATTCTGTTCTTCGGCGTATATGGGCGTATTAATTAATAGCAAACAGAGGGCAGTTAGCTTTTTATAGTTATTGTTCATGATTTAATCGAAAATACGAAGAAAGCAAAATGGTTGCAGTCTAGCTAAAAAAAAGTTAGATAAGAATGACTAGGATAAAAAAAGGAAAATTTCCCGAACTAACGGTTGCCGGATTAATCATTGATAAATCAGGACAAAGTCGTTGCATTTTTATTGCCGAACAGCCGGATTCTAGGATTAATGCTCTTTAACCTATATAATTTACGATTGAAAATTTAAACGATTGCCAGCAACGTGAATATCAAAACCTATATGACTGATCTGGGTATGCAAGCCCGCAAAGCCGGACGCGCAATCAGCCGTGCCGAAACCAGTCAAAAAAATCAGGCACTATTAATCATTGCCGAAAAAATTGAGCAAAACGCAAACCAGTTAATCGCAGAGAACAGCAAAGATTTGGCGGCAGGCAAAGCCAATGGCTTGGATGCGGCCATGCTGGATCGTTTGGCGATTACCCCAAAAAGCATTAAGGCCATGGTTGACGGCTTGAAAGAAGTCGCGGCTTTGCCCGATCCGGTTGGGGAAATTTCTGATTTAAAATTTCGCCCCAGTGGTATTCAGGTCGGGCAAATGCGAGTGCCTTTGGGGGTAATCGGCATTATTTACGAATCACGCCCGAACGTAACGGTGGATGCCGCTGCTTTGTGTTTGAAGTCGGGCAATGCTTGTATATTGCGCGGCGGTTCTGAATCCATTCATTCCAATCAGGCGATTGCCGCCTGCATTACCCAGGGATTAACCGAAGCCGGTTTGCCTGCGGAGGCGGTGCAGGTTATTGCAACTGCTGATCGTGCCGCCGTGGGTGAATTAATCACGATGAGCCAATATGTCGATGTGATTGTGCCGCGGGGTGGGAAAAGCCTAATTGAGCGAATTTCAAAAGAAGCAACCATTCCGGTTATCAAGCACCTTGACGGTATTTGCCATGTTTATATCGATGACGATGCCGATCTCGACAAGGCGGTTACTATTGCCATGAACGCCAAAACTCAGCGTTATGGTGTCTGTAACGCCATGGAAACCTTGCTGGTGGCCGAATCGGTTGCTGCCGAGGTGTTGCCTTTGTTGGCTGATAAATACGGCGAGAAGGGTGTTGAACTGCGCGGTTGCCCCAAAACCTGCTCATTAATCCCATCGAGCATCCGGGCAACGGAAGAAGACTGGCGCACCGAATACTTAGCGCCGGTACTTGCGATAAAAATTATTAATGGTCTGGATGAGGCGATCGAGCATATTAATCAATACGGATCATTGCATACCGACGCGATTGTGACGGAAAACTACAGCAAAGCCCGCCGTTTTTTACGTGAAGTGGATTCAAGCTCGGTCATGGTGAATGCCTCTACGCGGTTTGCCGACGGTTTTGAGTACGGTTTGGGCGCGGAAATCGGCATCAGCACCGATAAGCTGCATGCGCGCGGTCCGGTTGGATTGACAGGTTTAACGTCGCTTAAATTTATCGTGCTGGGCGACGGACATATAAGACAATAACTTTCCATAGGTGCAGTCTAACCAAGGTAAAATTGTTGTTTAAGCTCAGTTGAATTGAATTAATAAAAACATTATCCCCTAACGCGCAAATATGCAGATTTATAACGCAATATTAGCTTTACGTATTAGACTGTAGTTAATGATCGGCATTTTCGGCGGCACTTTTGATCCAATCCACTACGGTCATTTGCGCTCGGCGCTGGAGGTATCGGAAATCTTCGGCCTTGATGAAGTCAGGTTAATACCCAGCGCGCAACCGCCGCATCGGGATTTGCCGGTGGCCTCTGCCGTAATGCGTTTACACATGCTGGAATTGGCTATTATTAATCAACCGCAATTTGTTATCGACCAGCGTGAACTGAATCGGCAGGGCAAATCTTATATGGTTGATACCTTGTCAAGTCTGCGGGACGAACTGTCGCAGCAACCTTTGCTGCTGTTCATCGGCAGCGACGCTTTTAACAAATTGACCAGCTGGCATCAATGGCAACGGTTATTCGATTACGCCCATATTGCGGTATTAACCAGACCGGGGTATGTTATTAATGAGCTTGATCCTTTCTTTACCCAAAGACAAACCGGAGACCGGCGGCAATTAAGTCGGCAAATATCCGGACTTTTATTTTTTCAGCCGATTACCCAATTGGATATTTCGGCCACAAACATTCGGCAGATTGTCGCGGCAGGTCGCAATCCGCGCTTTTTATTGCCCGATGCTGTCATAAGCTATATTAATGAACAACAACTCTATCAAAACACCTAACCGGCAATTGTGTTTTCTCTTGTTAATATTGCACTAACAATGCGTAACAGCATTCATTCACGTTTTGCAAATTACGCAGTTAATCAATAGCCCGTCAGTATTTACTGTAATAGGAATCAGTATGCAACCAGAACAACTGTTAAAACTTGTACTACAAGAGCTGGAAGACCGCAAAGGCCAGCAAATCACTACGTTAGATGTGCGGGATAAAACCAGCTTTACCGATTACATGGTTGTGGTTACCGGGACATCGGGCCGGCATTTACAAACGCTTTGCGATTACGTTGCAGAAAAAGCTGGTGAGAATGGAGTAGAACCATTAGGCATCGAAGGCGGTCCGGGCGCTGACTGGATTCTGCTGGATTTAGGCGACGTAATCGTGCATGCAATGTCCGCCCAGGCGCGCGAACATTATCAGCTTGAAAAACTATGGGCGGTCAGTTTGCCCAAAGATATGGAAAAACAAGCTGGTTAATATATTTATCATTAATAACTTAGGATTCTGGATTAATAAATGGAGCAATTAATGCACAAAGTTACGCTGATTAAAGGCGATGGGGTTGGTCCGTCGATCATGGACGAGGCCGTAAAAGTTATCGACGCGTCCGGCACGAAGATCGAGTGGGAAGAAGCGTTCGCCGGGATGTCGGCATTCGAGAAATTCGAAACCCCATTGCCTTCCGAAACCATGATTTCCTTCGATAAAACCCGGGTTGCCTTTAAAGGGCCATTAACTACTGTGGTCGGCGGCGGCTTTCGTAGCATTAATGTTGCGCTCCGTCAGCAGTATGAGTTGTATGCGAACGTCCGCCCAGCCAATAACTGGGATGGCATCAAAACCCGCTTTGATAATGTCGATATCGTCATAGTTCGGGAAAATACCGAAGGTTTGTATTCCGGCCTGGAACATTATTTAACGGCGAAGAAGGACATCGCCGAAAGCTTGGCTGTGGTGACCCGCGCCGGTTCGCAGCGCGTGATCGAATATGCGTTTAAGTATGCCCGCGACAACCAGCGCAAGAAAGTGACGGTTTGTCATAAGGCCAACATCCTCAAATACACCCAGGGCTTATTCTTGGATGTCGCACGGGAAACGGCGACGAAATACCTTGACATCCAGTTCGACGAAAAAATCGTCGATGCCGCCTGTATGCACATGGTCATGAAGCCGGAGCAATTCGATGTCGTGGTAACGACCAATATGTTCGGCGATATTTTGTCCGACTTGACTGCCGGTTTGGTGGGCGGTTTGGGATTAATACCCGGAGCCAATATTGGAGACAATGCTGCACTGTTTGAGGCCGTGCACGGCAGTGCGCCGGACATTGCCGGGAAAAATCTCGCCAACCCGACCGCCGTCATCATGGCAGGGGTAATGATGCTGAATCATCTGGGCGAATTCGACGCCGCCAAACGCATCGACACCGCCATTAAAAAAGTGGTAAAAGAAGGTAAATACGTCACGCCCGATTTGAACCCGGACTCAAAATACGGCACTAAAGAAATGGGCGATGCGATTGTGGGGGCGATGGTATAACACGATTTTCTGGGAAAAGCTTCGCGGTCAGTATCTCATCCCCGTTCATAGTTCGATAGGCTTTTATGCCCTTTGAAGACAACACCACGAACGGATGTAAAAATGCCGGTATTTAAAATGAACCGTTCGCACTGAGCTTGTCGAAGTGCGGACAACCGATTTGATAGCAGGAGCAAAAATTATGTGCAAAATCAGTTTTTGGCCGTCAGTTTTAGGAATATCTCTATTGCTGTTCAATCCGAATCTCCACGCCGAAATCCTTTCCGAAACCATTAATTACGAAGTCGCAGGCCAGCCGTTTGAAGGTACGCTAAGCTACGATGACAGCATCAAGGGCAAGCGCCCCGGTGTGCTGGTGGTGCATGAATGGTGGGGGCATAACGCCTACGCAAAAAAGCGTACCGTGATGCTTGCAAAGCTAGGCTATACCGCTTTTGCTTTGGACATGTATGGAAAGGGCAAGGTTGCCGATCACCCGAAGGATGCGCAAACCTATATGGATGCAGCATTAGCAGACATGAAAGGCTCTGAAGCCCGCTTTAATGCCGCGCTTAAACTGCTGGAAAACCAGCCGACAGTTGAAGCCGAAAAAATTGCCGCCATCGGTTATTGCTTCGGTGGGGGCATGGTCTTGTACATGGCAAAAGTCAACCCCGAACTGGCCGGTGTGGTTGGTTATCACGGCGCTTTAGGAATTGCCGATAAGGCCAAACCGACCGCAACGCCCATCAAAACTAAAATCCTGGTCTTCAACGGTGCCGCCGATCCTTTCGTTACCAAAGAACAAATCGACACCTTTGAAAAGGATATGAAGACAAACGGCGCGGACTACGAATTCATCAACTACCCCGGCATCCAACACAGCTTCACCAATCCGGATGCAACGGATTTCGGTAAACGCTTCAATATGCCGCCATTGGTGTATGACGAAAAGGCGGATAAGGATTCGTGGGAGAAGACGCAGGGGTTTTTTAAGAAGATATTCAAGTAAAGAACACAGCAGCGGAAACACCGAAACGCTGCGAAAGGGCTTGGATTTGCCGCGCGTTTAATTGCCGCTTGCCGTTTAATACTTCCGAAACCACGCCTTGACTGCCGATTTCCGGTAAATCACTTTGTTTAAGTTGATGTTCTGCCATTAAAAAAACCAGGACATCTTGCGGCGATGCGGCGGGAATTGGAACATGGCTTTGCTCATAGCTGGAGACAGCAATGCCGACGATGTCCAGAAGCGAAGCCAATGGATGGTCTTCGTTTTCGCCCACTTCGTCGATGAGTTCGTTTAACAGTTCAACACGCGCTTGGTATTCGGCTTCGGTATAAGGCACGGAAACCAGCGGAGCCAAGGGTTGCCAGCTATCTTTCATCGTTTGTAATGTGCTGTTCATGTGAAGTCTCCACTTCTAGGTTCCTGGTGCGCCAGGTCGGTTAGTCATCTAGACTCTTAGATTGATAACAATAAATAGTAATGCCTTGTATTAAAGAAAAGCATTCATTTTTATACTATGAATAAAGTGCTTTAAATAACTTGTTTACGTTAAGTCTTCCATTTGTCTTTATTGTAGTCTTCATGCCTTAAGATGTCGCGTATGTACAGTTTGTTCCGGTTATAATGGATGGCAGCGATAAGCCGATATTTGTTCCCGTGAATGTTGAACACCGTCAAGGAAACGCCCTTGTCATTTTTGACGACATCAGCACTGGGGGACAAGGTTTTCAATTCATTGTAATTGGCGAAATTATGCTTGCTGACCAATTGAAACCAAGCGTTAAGGGACGTTCCCGAGTCGGGATGTTGTTTGACAAAAGAGCGGATTCTGGCATAGGAAATGATATGGGTCATAAGACTTCCTTAATTTTTGTAAGTGGTTAATTTTCATTTATATCTCCAAATTACCGTTATGTTTTTAAGTAACCCTAAGACCAATATATCTCACAATGAGATATATTGCAAATGTTTTTGATCTGACTAATTTTTTTATTAACCAACTTTTAGTTAAACCTTTAACGGTTAACAAAATCTTAAGTTATATTAGCCACTTTATATCTGTAACTTCCGAAGTTTTATTATGTTAAACGAATACCGTAAACACGCCACCGAACGTGCCGCCGAAGGCATTCCCCCTAAACCGCTGGATGCGGCGCAAACCGCCGCACTGGTGGAGTTAATTAAGCATCCGCTAGACGGGGACGACTGCATGGATGCAGGAGGTAGGGCAACGCTGGGAGCAGTTGCCGAAGAGGCGTTTATCCTCGACTTGCTAGTCAACCGAATTCCGGCAGGCGTGGATGAAGCTGCTTATGTGAAGGCGGGATTCCTGGCGGCGGTGGCGAAGGGCGAGGCGACTTCTCCGATTTTATCACTGGAACGCGCTACGGAACTGCTGGGGACGATGCTCGGCGGTTACAATGTCGCGCCGTTGGTTGAATTGCTCGATCATCCAACAAACGCGCCGATTGCGGCAAAAGCCTTGTCGCATACCTTATTGATCTTCGATGCCTTCCACGATGTGCAGGAGAAGGCCGAGGCGGACAATACTTACGCGAAGCAGGTTATCCAGTCCTGGGCGGATGCGGAGTGGTTCACCGCCAAACCGGAGGTGCCGCATAAGTTGACGGTGACGGTGTTTAAAGTCCCCGGCGAAACCAATACCGACGACCTGTCGCCCGCGCCGGATGCATGGTCGCGCCCTGACATTCCGCTGCACGGCAAGGCCATGCTGAAAATGCCGCGCGACGGCATTACCGATGCGCTGGCGCAAATTGAGGAGCAAAAACAGAAAGGCTTCCCGCTGGCTTATGTGGGTGATGTGGTCGGCACCGGCTCGTCGCGTAAGTCGGCCACCAACTCCGTGCTGTGGCACATGGGCAGCGACATCCCTTTTATCCCCAACAAGCGCGAAGGTGGCGTGTGCATCGGCGGCAAGATTGCGCCGATTTTTTTCAACACCATGGAAGATTCCGGCGCGCTGCCGATTGAATGCGATGTCACTCAGATGAGCATGGGCGATGTCATCGACATTTATCCGCATGAGGGCGTGATTAAGCGGCATAATTCGGATGAAGTTATCTGTACATTTGAATTGAAGACCGAGGTATTGCTGGATGAAGTCCGCGCCAATGGGCGGATTCCATTAATCATTGGCCGTGGCTTGACCGAACGTGCGCGAAAGGCCTTGGGTTTAAGCGCGTCAACTGTGTTTAAAAAGTCGGGGGAAGTCGCCGCCAGTTCCAAGGGCTTTACGCTGGCACAGAAAATGGTCGGCAAGGCCTGCGGCGTAGCGGGCATAAGGCCACATGCTTATTGCGAACCTTATATGACTACCGTTGGCTCGCAAGACACCACCGGCCCGATGACCCGCGACGAGTTGAAAGACTTGGCCTGTCTGGGCTTTTCCGCCGATTTGGTCATGCAGTCATTCTGCCACACCGCCGCTTATCCCAAGCCAGTCGATATTCAAATGCACCATAGCTTGCCGGACTTCATAATGAACCGGGGCGGTGTTTCTTTAAGGCCGGGTGATGGCATCATTCATTCCTGGCTGAACCGTATGTTGCTGCCCGATACTGTCGGCACGGGCGGCGATTCGCATACTCGCTTCCCAATCGGCATCAGCTTTCCGGCGGGTTCTGGTCTGGTGGCGTTTGCCGCCGCAACAGGCGTAATGCCGCTGGACATGCCGGAATCCGTACTGGTGCGCTTTAAAGGCACGATGCAGCCAGGGATTACCCTGCGCGATCTGGTTAACGCCATTCCGTATTACGCCATGAAACGCGGCTTATTGACACTGGACAAAAAAGGCAAGAAGAACGTGTATTCCGGCCGCATCATGGAAATCGAAGGTTTGCCGGATTTAAAGGTAGAGCAGGCGTTTGAATTGTCTGATGCGTCGGCGGAACGTTCGGCCGGCGGCTGTACCATCAAGCTGAACAAAGAACCGATCATCGAATACATTACCTCTAACATTACCTTATTAAAGTGGATGATCGCGCAAGGCTACGGCGATGTGCGTACCATCGAACGGCGCATCAAGAACATGGAGGCTTGGCTGGCGAATCCGGTATTAATGGAGCCGGATGCCGATGCCGAGTATTATGAAATCATCGACATTAACATGGACGAAATCACCGAGCCCTTGCTGGCCTGCCCGAACGACCCGGACGACATCAAGCCCTTATCCGAAGTCGCGGGGACAAAGATTGACGAAGTGTTCCTGGGTTCGTGCATGACCAACATCGGCCACTTCCGCGCGGCAGGTAAGTTGTTGGATAAGCATAAAGGCGAATTGCCGACCACGCTTTGGGTCGCGCCGCCGACCAAGATGGACCAAAACCAGTTGCTGGAAGAAGGTTACTACGGCAGCTTCGGCAAGGCGGGCGCACGGATGGAAATGCCCGGCTGCTCGTTGTGCATGGGCAATCAGGCGCGAGTGAAAGAAAATTCGACCGTTGTATCTACTTCTACCCGCAACTTCCCCAACCGGCTGGGCAATGGCGCTAACGTGTTCCTATCCTCGGCCGAACTGGCGGCGGTGTGCTCGTTACTGGGTAAAATACCGACGCTGGATGAGTACATGCAATACGCCAAGACGATTGGCGAAACGGCGGACGATACCTACCGTTACTTAAACTTTAATCGAATGGAGTGTCAAACGGCTTTGAAAAGTTTCCACTAAAGAGTGCCGAATAGTTTCCAGCCAAACTGTAAGGTTATAGGTTTTCTACCGCCTTTTTGCGTTGCTTAAATCGATAGGAATCGTTGCCGGTTTCCAGGATGTCGCAATGATGGGTAATCCTGTCGAGTAGTGCGGTGGTCATCTTGGCGTCACCGAACAC
>VGVA01000048.1 GCA_016874115.1 Gammaproteobacteria bacterium | reverse complement strand
CGGCATCCTGCGTGACCGCACAGGAGTTAATGACGATCAGGTTGGCATTTTCCACCTGCCGGGTTACCTGATGGCCGGACTTCTGGAACGCCTGCGCCCAGGTTTCCAATTCCGCTTCGTTCAGGCGGCAACCTAATGTTTTTAAGTGGATTTCCATCAAATTTCTTTAGTGTTGTAGGTCAAATTTACCCAAGGGCATAAAAGCAACGCAAAACCGCTAATGTTAAATAAATTAAGTTTCTTTGGGTGTGGCGTAATCCGCCGCAAGGGTGCAAATTTTCATTCGGCGGATTACGACGCGCTCAACCTAAAGAAGAAAAGCTCAAAATGCAAATTATTTGCGCGTCTAATCCGCCCTACGAGCTGCCTTGGACGATGGACGATAAGCGTCCGGCAAAGGAATCCGGCCCAAAGGTTTTCATGGCATCAATCATCATCGCCCGGGCGCCGCTGCCGCTGAACGGTTTCATTAATGCGGTGGGTATGGCATCGACAAAGCGGTCGTAGACTGAAGCCGCGGACGGCAAAGCGCAAGCCATCCGCGATCAGATCGAGCGCGCCGCTGGCGGGGAACACGCCGATGGCGACCAGTTGTAGGCCAGGTTGCGCGTTAGCACTACCTGGCGCATTGCTTAGGCGGCAATGTGGCCTACATTTTAAATAAACTCTCCCACATCTTATCCACCTTCTTCACCACACTCTTCGACATCACAATCGGCTTGCCCCATTCGCGCATGGTTTCGCCCGGCCATTTGTTGGTGGCATCGAAGCCGACTTTGGAACCTAAACCGGAGACGGGCGAGGCGAAATCCAGGTAATCAATCGGCGTGTTTTCCAGGATGGTCAAGTCCCGCGCCGGGTCCATGCGCGTGGTGATGGCCCAGATCACGTCCTTCCAGTCGCGGACATTCACGTCATCATCGACAACAATCACGAACTTGGTGTACATAAACTGGCGCAGGTACGACCAAGTGCCGAGCATGACGCGCTTGGCGTGGCCCGCGTACTGCTTTTTCATGCTGATGACCGCCATGCGGTAAGAGCAGCCTTCGGGCGGCAGGTAAAAATCGACGATTTCGGGGAATTGCTTCTGTAAAATCGGCACGAACACTTCGTTGAGTGCCACGCCCAAGATGGCCGGTTCGTCCGGCGGCCTGCCGGTGTAGGTGCTGTGGTAGATGGGGTTGTGGCGTTGGGTGATGCGTTCGATGGTGAAAACCGGAAATTCGTCTACCTCGTTATAATAACCGGTGTGGTCGCCAAACGGCCCTTCCTGCGCGGTTTCGCCGGGGTAAATGTAGCCTTCCAGCACGATTTCCGCGATCGCGGGCACTTGTAAATCGTTTAATAAACAGCTTGCCACTTCGGTTTTGCTGCCACGTAATAAGCCTGCAAAAGCATATTCGGATAAGGTATCCGGCACGGGCGTGACGGCGCCGAGGATGGTGGCCGGGTCTGCCCCCAGGGCGACGGCAACCGGGAAGGGCTTGTCGGGATAGGCGGTTTGCCATTCCTTAAAATCCAGTGCGCCGCCGCGATGCGCCAACCAACGCATGATGACTTTGTTTTTGCCGATTACCTGTTGGCGATATATCCCCAGATTTTGCCGTTGTTTGTTCGGCCCTTTGGTGATGACTAAAGGCCAAGTGATAAGTGGCGCGGCATCTTCCGGCCAACAGGTTTGGATGGGGTAGCTGCTTAAGTCAATCTCGTCGCCTTCGAGGATAACTTCCTGGCAGGGCGGCTTATTAATCAGCTTCGGCGCCATGTTCAATACCTGTTTGAACACGGGGAATTTCTCAAAAGCATCTTTCATGCCTTTGGGTGGCTCGGGTTCTTTCAGCGTTGCTAGTACTTCGCCGATGCCGCGTAGTTGGCTGATGTCCTTTGCGCCCATACCCATCGCCACGCGCTTGGTAGTACCGAACAGGTTGCCCAGTACGGGTATCGTGTGGCCTTTGGGATTTTCAAACAGCAGGGCGGGGCCACCTTGCTTTAACACGCGGTCGCAGATTTCAGTCATTTCCAGGAACGGATCGACTTCGAGGGAAATCCGTTTCAGTTCGCCTTGTTGTTCAAGTTGGGCGATAAAGTCGCGCAAATCTTTATATTTCACGCGGCGATTCCGATGCCATTATGACGGAGCAAGGCGTCAATCGTCGGTTTGCGGCCACGAAACTTGACGAACAATTCCATCGCATTTTGGCTACCTCCACGCTCCAAGATGTTGGTCAGGAAGGCATTGCCGGTTTCTGGGTTAAAAATTCCTTGCTCCTCAAACAGTGAGTAAGCGTCGCTGGACAGCACTTCCGCCCACTTATAACTGTAATATCCAGCCGCGTAGCCGCCAGCAAAAATATGACCGAAGCTATGGGCAAAGCGGTTGAAGGCAGGCGGAATGACAACGGCGACTTTCTCACGCACTTTGTTTAAAGTTTCGTAAATCCGCCCGCCCAATTTGGGATCGTAATTGAGATGGATAAGAAAATCGAACAAGGCAAATTCTAGTTGTCGTACCATTATCATGCCCGCCTGAAAATTCTTCGCCGCGACCATCTTGTCGTACAAGCTATCGGGTAAAGTTTCGCTGGTCTGATAATGCCCGGACAACAATTGCAATGCTTCTTTTTCCCAGCACCAGTTTTCCATGAACTGGCTGGGCAATTCCACTGCATCCCATTCCACACCATTAATGCCGGATACACCCAGGTAGTCGATTTGCGTCAGCATGTGATGCAAGCCGTGGCCGAATTCGTGGAATAGGGTGGTGAGTTCGTCGTGGGTTAATAAGGCTGGTTGGTTATTAACGGCTGGTGTGAAGTTGCATGTGAGATAAGCCACCGGCGTTTGTAGCGTGTCGTGAAATTTTGCCCGTCCTACGCAATCGTCCATCCATGCGCCGCCGCGCTTTTTTGAACGTGCGTATAAGTCCAAAAAGAATTTGCCGCGTAATTGACCGTTTCGGTCGATTATTTGAAAAAACCGTACGTCAGAATGCCAGCTATAGAAGTCTTTAATCTCACTAATTTTTAAGCCATAAAGCTTTTCCACGACTGTAAACATGCCGGGGAGGACGCGAGTAATCGGAAAGTAAGCTTTTATCTCTTCTTGCGACAGTTGATAGAAGTGTTGCCGCATTTTTTCTGAATAATAACCGATATCCCAGGGTTGTAAGTCATTAATGCCGTGTTCTTTTTCGGCGAAAGTGTGCAATTCGGTCAAGTCTTGGCGAGCTTGTGGCAATGATTTTGCCGCCAAATCTTCCAGAAATGTCAGCACATCGGCGGGCTTTTTCGCCATCTTGGTCGCCAGCGAAAGCTCAGCGTAGTTGTTGAAACCCAATAACTGAGCTTTTTCATGGCGCAAGGCCAACAACTTTTCCATGATGTCGCTATTATCCCACTGCCCCGCGTTAGGTCCCTGGTCAGACGCTTTGGTTGAGTAGGCTTCGTAATGTTCCCGGCGTAATTCCCGGTTATCGGCATACGTCATGACGGCATGGAATGACGGGAATTGCAGATTAATCAACCAGCCCGTTTTTCCTTCCTGCTCAGCCGCCTGCTTTGCTTGCTCTAATGCTGTTTCTGGTAGCCCCGCTAATTCTGATTCATTAATTAATAACTTGCTCCAGGCGTTGGTGGCATCCAGCACATTTTCTTCAAACCGGCTGGCGAGCGTAGATAATTCCTGGCTGATTTCTTTGAAACGCTGTTTTTTCTCCGGTTCCAGCGCAATGCCGGACAGTTTGAAATCCCGCAGCGCATTATTAATCACCTTTTTTTGGGCAGTATTGAATGCGGCAAATGCGTGACTTTTAGCAATGGCGCTATAGGCTTTGTATAAGCCTTCGTGTTGCCCCATTTCGGTGGAATATTCGCTTAACTTGGGGATGCAGGCGTTATACGCTACGCGTAACTCATCATTATTCATCACCGAATTCAAATGGCTGACCGGCGACCATGCCTTATTAATGCGGTTATCGGCCTGTTCTAGCGGTTCGATAAGGTTCTCCCAGGTATAATCATTTGTCCTTTGTAAACAGTTTTCGACGTCGGCACGGGCATCGTTTAAAACCTGGTCAATTGCCGGTTCGACGTGTTCCGGTTTGATTTGGGAAAACAGCGGCAGTTCGGTATTGCTAAGTAAGGGATTGGTCATGATGTGTTGTGTAGAACGGGAAATCAGGTTATTAATGCTGTTTCAGCATACTATTAAAGCAGAACAGGACAAGCGCCTTCGGATAATCAATAATGATTGAACCGGCGTTAGCCAATAACTGTCAATTATTATTGCTGGGAAGAAACCAGGACCAGCTTGGTTTTGGAAAGGATATCATGCCATGTTCGACGATTGCGATCGATTAATAGCCAGAACAGCCCCAAACCCAGGCAGGCAATTGAAACGATGGCGGCAAAAAAACGGATTAATGCTTGTCGCCAGCTTACGGGTTTGCCGTCAACGGTGACAATTTTACATTTCCAAGTCTTAAGCCCTAGCGTTTGCCCGCCATGAGTCCAAAACCAGCCATAAAAACAGAAGCTTACACCAATCAAGTAAGCAGGGTAAAAATAATCCTTAGCGGTAAAAGCAGCGCCGTGATTAAGCGGTAAAATCAAAAATGTCGCAAAAAACCAGACGGCGCACAGCAGGATAAGGTCGTAACTAATAATGGCCGAATATCGCCAAAATCTGGGTTTTTCGGCCTTCAAGTTTTTGCTTTTGGTTTAGCTTTTGCTTTTGCCGCAGGTTTGGCGGGCTTATCTTCGACGGCTTCGGCAACAACAGCTTTCACATCTTTAACAGCAGCTTTAACTTCTTTGCTGACATCCTTCACTTCATCGGCGACAGCGGATTTGATGTCATTAACAGCCTCTTGTACATCTTTAGCAACATCCTTCATGTCGTCGATGGCTTCCGTTACCGCCTTTTCAGTCGATTTGGAGAAATTAAAGGTTTTTAAAAACTGAAATGCCGTTTTAAGATCGAACAAAGCCATTTTTTGGCCGAGATACATAGCGATAGCCACCAATAAACCCATCATCACCAAAGAGTACAAAAGCGGCGGGCGATGGAATAGCAGAATGGCAAAATCGCAGATAAAAATTGCGGCTAACAAGGGTTGGTCAAGGCATTCATTAACTATTTTATTTTTCAGCGTTTTCAAGTCAGACATTGCGGTACCTTGTTTAGTTATTGGGTAAGGATAAAGTTAAACGGCTGTAGCCAGAAACATCTAGCCAATTGTTTGATAAACTTATTATGATTTTACACTAACAGACTTGGGAATGTAAAAGAAAACCAGCCGACTATCTGGGAGCAATGCCCGCGAAATGGTATGATAAAAGAAAAAACTAACCGCAGGGATTTCCGGCTATTTTAAATATTTTCAAAAAAATTATCGGTACAGCAAAGTCGAAGCCGACAAAATCGTCCGAGGCAACGGTTTATTTACGCGCCGAACATCCGATTTCACGTTCGCAAATTAGCGATAATGCGTTAAAGGTTTTGTATAAGCTGAAAAAAGAAGGGTTTGACGCCTATCTGGTGGGCGGTTGTGTGCGCGATTTGTTATTAGGCCGAGAACCTAAGGATTTCGATGTCGTAACCAATGCCGATCCCGATCAAATCAAGCGAATTTTCCGGAATTGCCGGTTAATCGGCAGGCGGTTTCGCTTGGCGCACGTCCATTTCGGCAAGGAAGTGATTGAAGTAGCCACCTTCCGTAGCGAAGGCGCAGAACAAAGCGAGCAACAGATGCTCAATAACGAAGGCCGTTTGCTGCGTGACAACGTGTACGGCACTATCGATCAGGATGTGTGGCGGCGTGATTTTACGGTAAACGCGCTGTATTACAACATTAAAGACTTTTCCGTGGTGGATTATGTCGGCGGCATGGCCGATCATAACACGGCGACATTACGACTGATCGGCGATCCGGAAACCCGTTTTCGTGAAGATCCGGTCAGGATGATCCGGGCCGTCCGTTTTGCGGTTAAGCTTGGTTTTAATATCGAACCTGCCTGCGAGCAGGCCATCCACCAGTTAAGCGGCTTGCTGGACAGTATTCCGCCCGCACGGTTGTACGATGAAGTGCTGAAACTGTTCATGAGCGGCAATGCCTTGCAGACTTTTGAAATGCTGCGCCATTACGGATTGTTTAAGGTACTGTTTCCGGCGACCGAAAACAGTTTGGCGATAGAGTACGACGGCTTTCCGAAACTATTTTTAATCAAGGCCTTACAAAACTCAGATAACCGCATTGCCGAAGGTAAGACGGTGACGGCCTATTTTCTGCTGGCGGCGTTTTTGTGGGAACCCGTGCAAATGCTGGCGCGCGATTTTCAACAACAGGGGCTACCGGATCACTCGGCCTTGCAGGAAGCCATGAACGTCGCTATTAGCCGCCAGGTTAAGGTAACCGCTATGCCGCGTCACATTACTACTGCCATGCGTGAGGTTTGGTCGTTGCAACCGAAATTCCACAGCCGCGTGGGCGCAAAACCGGCGCGGCTGTTTAATCAGCCCCGTTTTCGCGCGGCTTATGATTTTTTGCTGCTGCGTACTGAATCCGGCGGCGTCGCGCTGGAGCTGGCGCAATGGTGGACGGCATACCAGTCTGCCGATGAAAACGAACAGCGCAGAATGTCAGAACCCGGACGCAATCATAAGACTAGAAAATCCGGTTTTAAGCGAAGAAACCGGCGATCAGGCCAGAACAAATCCAGGGCTTCGGACAGTTGACGGATTGGCGGGTTGAATAAGCCAATTGCAAACCCCATCATTGCGTATATCGGCTTGGGTAGTAACCTGGATTCGCCGATAACACAAATTAACTCCTCTCGGCGGTCCATTAATGGCTTGTCGCACGTTCGGGAGCGCTGTTTTTCCGGCTTATATGTAAGCGCGCCGATGGGTCCGCAAGATCAACCCGAATACATTAATGCTGTGATGGCGGTAGAGACCGGTTTGCCGCCGTTGGAGTTATTACATGCTTTGCAGCATATCGAACTGGCGCATGGCCGGGTGCGGGCGCGACGCTGGGGCGAAAGAACGCTGGATCTGGATATATTGTTGTACGGCGACCGACAAATTAACACGACAGAATTGTCCGTGCCGCATAAAGGCTTGGCGGAGCGGGCTTTTGTGTTGTACCCGTTAAGCGAGATTGCGCCGGATTTGTATATTCCGGGCTACGGTAAGCTTTCTGAATTATTAATGCACTGTCCCTATGTCGGAATACGGCGACTAAATGACGATGAATCAATCAGTTAATGCTCTTCTGTCGATTAATGACATCCGCGCAATGAAGCGCGACGGTGAAAAAATCACCTGTTTGACCGCGTATGACGCCAGTTTTGCCGCGCTGCTCGATAGATCAGGCATTGATGTTCTTCTGGTCGGCGATTCCTTAGGAATGGTTGTGCAAGGCCATCGCACTACAATACCGGTGTCCATTGCCGACATGCTGTACCATACCCGATGCGTAAATCATGCACGGGAAAGAGCGTTTCTTATCGCCGATTTACCCTTCATGAGCTACAGCAATCCCATCGATGCCGCTAAGAATGCGGCTTTATTGCTGCAGCAGGGCGGTGCGCAGATGGTTAAGCTGGAGGGTGCAAGATTGGATTGCATCCGTTTTTTGGTGGAGCAGAAAATTCCGGTTTGTGGCCATTTGGGCTTATTGCCGCAGTCCATTCATCAATTGGGCGGCTATCAAGTGCAGGGCAAGGAGCCGGATGTCGCGCAGAAAATACGCGAAGACGCGCAATTGTTACAAGAATCCGGGGCAACGATGCTGATTCTGGAATGCGTACCGGCCGCGCTTGCCAAACAAATCAGCAACGAATTAATCATTCCGGTGATCGGTATCGGTGCAGGTGTCGATTGCGACGGCCAGGTTTTGGTATTGTACGACATGCTGGGCATCAGTTTCGGTAAACGTCCCCGTTTTTCCAAAAATTTCCTGTTGGGTGAAGACAGTATCGAGTCCGCTATTCATGCTTACCGCAAAGCGGTTAAAAATGCAGAATTCCCAGCGCCTGAACATTGCTATTAATCATGCAAGTTATTAATAGTATTAATGAACTGCGCGCAGCGGTAAAAGATTGGCGATCATTCGGCGAGCGCATCGCGTTCGTTCCGACAATGGGTAATTTACACGCCGGGCATTTAAAACTGGTTTACGCCGCCAAACAGGATGCACAGCGCGTTATCGTCAGCATTTTTGTTAATCCGACGCAATTCGGGCCGGGCGAAGATTTTGCCGCTTATCCCCGCACCGAGGCGGAAGATAGGCAAAAATTACTGGATGCAGACATCGATGCGCTGTTTTTACCCGGTGAGGCAGAAATGTACGGCGAGAACTCGCAAACAGTGATTAGCGTAAAAGGCTTGTCCAATCTGCATTGCGGCGCATTCAGGCCCGGTCATTTCGACGGCGTAGCGACGGTTGTCGGTAAATTATTTAATCTTGTGCAACCCGATGCGGCTTTTTTCGGTCAAAAGGACTTTCAACAGCTGATGATTATTCGCACGATGGTTAATGACTTGAACTTTCCTGTGGAAATTAAATCTGTTGCGACGGAACGCGAGGTCGATGGGTTAGCGATGAGTTCCAGAAACGGTTACTTAATCGGCGAACAACGAAAAACTGCTGCTAAATTGTATCAGGCATTGTGTAAGGCCAGAGCTGATGTATTAATGGGTAATAAATCGTATGCGACGATAGAAAACGAAGCGTTGAGTTTTTTGCAAAGCGCTGGATTTAAGCCAGATTATTTCAATATCTGTAATGCCGATGACTTACAGCAAGCGGATAATAAAGATGTAAATTTAGTAATATTAACAGCCGCCAGATTGGCTAACACGCGTTTAATAGACAACATTGCTTTTAGCAAGACGCGCACCGGCTGTTGTAATTATTAAAATCTATGCTATTGATATTATAGTTAATATAAGTAATAATTAACGGTTCCCTTTAGGAGAATAGTCGCCAAACCATGCAAACGACCATGCTGAAAGCAAAACTGCACAGAGTCACCGTAACCCGTTCGGAATTGGGTTATGAGGGTTCGTGCGCGATTGACGGCAATTTGCTGGATCTGGCTGGCATCAGGGAGTATGAGCAAATCCAGATCTACAACATTAATAACGGCGAACGTTTTACTACTTACGCTATTCGTGCGGAAAACGGCTCAGGCACTATTTCCGTTAATGGCGCGGCGGCGCGATTGGCCTGCCCCGGCGATTTGATCATTATCTGCGCCTATTCTATCCTAGACCAGAAAGAATTGCTGACTTACAAACCGGTGTTGATTTACGTCAACGATAAAAACGAGGTTATGCGTTCGGCGTCTTCCATTCCGGTGCAGGCAGCTTAAAACAATGGGTAATTGCCTCATGGCGACGCCTGTTTCTGTTTGTTAAGTATTTGCCGAGTCAGGAATTTTTCCATCCAGCAAACAGCTAACGTTGATATCGCCCATTACATTAATGGCGGTGCGGCATCGGTCTAAAAACCAATCGACCGTTAATAAAATGGCAATGTATTGGGTCGGTAATCCAACCGCGCCAAAAACAAGCGTCATGGTGACGAGCCCCGCTTCTGGAATGCCTGCAGCGCCCACGGAAGCGATGACGCTGGTCAGCACCACCATTAATTGGTGCTCCAATCCTAAATTCATTCCCAGCATTTGCGCAATAAACAGCGCAGCCATAGCTTCATAGAGTGCGGTGCCGTCGTTATTGAAATTAGCGCCGACCAGCGCGCCCAAACTGGCCGACTGTTCGCGCAAGCCGGTTTTCTTTAAACATTCGTAAGTTAATGGCATGGTCGCGGTCGAACTGCCGGTGGAAAAAGCCATAAACAAGGCGTCGCGTGTGTCTTTTAACAAGGTAACAGGATTAACCCACGAACAAAGCTGGATTCGGATTAAATAATAAGCGGCTTGCAGGGCAAGCGCCAGTAGTACGCTCGCCACAAACCAGCCGAGCGACTTGAAAGCGCTAAAACCCTGGCTGCCGATAATACTGGCGACAATGCCGAAAACCGCCAGCGGTACTACCGCAATAATCCAATGCAAGATGCGGATGAAACACGCCAGCGCCAGTTCCACCCAGTCCTGAACATGCTGTAAAGGGCGCGAGCGTTCCTTACGCAAGGCAAGCCCGAACGCTACGGCAATGAAAATCACGCCGATTACCTTGCCGTCGTCGCCCAGCGGTCCCAACAGGCTTTTGGGTATATTTTCTAAAAACAACGCCAAAGGATTGTTGTTGCCTGCTGTGTTTTCGGCTTGCGCTGCCGGTGGTGTGAGCGAAGAAGCTAGGCCCGGTTGCAATAGATTGGCGATCAGAAGCCCGATGCTAATTGCAACCAAGGTATTCATGATTAATAAACGAACAATTTTAAAGCTGACGCCGTCGCCCAATTGCGCCGTCATTAAAGCGTGGATAATGGCTGTTAATATCAACGCTGGAGCCAGTGCGCCCAATAACTGCAGCACCAGTTTTCCCGGTAACGCCAGTAAGGTGGCCGAACTGCCTGCAGCAAATCCGGTGACGATGCCCAAGATCAAGGCAATCAGTATCTGTTGAAAGAGCGGCGCTTTCCGCCATTTGGCGATTAACCGGTGAAAGTAGTTGGCTCTGCTCATGGTATGTCTCATCAATGTTGATGATAGCGGTTGTTTAGCGCCATTAATAGTATTGTTAATGACGCTAAACAGCTTTTTAACATGTGTTGAAGTAAGTTGCTGTTAATAATTACCGGTTAAAGCGTCAACAGTCTGTTGGCGAATACCATTATTGACAGTGAAACAGTATGTAATAGCGTACTGCGTGATCAGTTAATTAATAACGGGATAATGAGATTGTAAACCTGTTGCTCAAGGATTGATTAAAAAATCGTAAGCTTGAAGCAGGTAAGGAAAACGTGGCTCAAAACACGGTTACGCTTGGAAATTGCGTTTTGAGCTGGACTTTTGGTTTACGTAGGTAATGTAAAACCGCCGTCTGCCGCTTAGACGGCAGAGAAATTAAATAGATCAGGTTGCGCGATTGGAGTTTTCCACCACAATTTTAATGCTTTGTCCAGGACGTATGCCTTTGCCAGCTTGCGGATTGGACTTGCGTAGATCGCTTAAGGAAACGCCGAATTTTCTGGAAAGCTGCATTAATGAATCGCCTTTTTTAGCGGTGTAGCGAATCAAACGAGGCGATGCTGCTGAAGCGACTTGCTGAACCGCGCCGCCTTTAATAACCAAGCGCTGTCCCAGTTTTAAATTACCGTTGGGTGAGATATTGTTCCAGTTGGCGATATGGTTCCGACTGACTGCAAAGCGTTTGGAAACGTTATAGAAAGTATCGCCTTTTTTAACCACATAAACCTGACCGCCAGCTGTCTTGGTCTTGCCCGGTTTGCTGCTTTTTTTAGCTGCAACAACCGTTGTCGTGCGGCGAGTGGCCGGAACTTTTAAAGTACTACCGTAATTAACGCTATTTTTAGAGAAATGGTTAATTTGTTTTAACTGCTCAATCGTTGTGTTGTGGTTACGAGCAATCGCCGACAGCGTTTCGCCCCGGTGTACAGTGTAAGATGCCGTAGAAGCGGGCGGCACATAATAGCGCGGCTTGGCTGCTATCTTGGGAGGAATAATCTCGCGTTGCCGACGATTTTCAGTTCTAAATTGATCGTTTCTCACCCGTTCAGGTTGTAATTCGGAGTCGCGAGAGCGATCAGACAACATATCTTCTTCATAACGTCTGAAATTAACGCGTTCGCTAATCGGCAATTGCGCCAGTTTTTGCTTAAAGGCGCTGGCGTGTTTTACCGGTACAAGCAAACGATGCGGCCCATAGGGTGAAGTAGTGCCTTTTTTATAACATGGGTTCAACTTCATAAAATGGCTTAACGGCGTGTTAGCCAATTCTGCCGCTTTATCTAAATCCAGCTGCGAGCCGACATTAACGATTTCGCAATACGGTTTATTGGGTATGTCGAGCAGACGAACGCCGTAACGGTCGGCATTAGCAAATAATTTGGCAACCGCCAATAAGCGTGGTACATAATCAGCAGTTTCTTTAGGCATATCCAGCGACCAGTAATCGGTCGGCAGACCCTGGTAATCGTTACGCATCATGGCCTTGCTGACATTACCTTTGCCCCAGTTGTAAGACGCCAAAGCCAGGAAGTAATCGCCGTTGAATTCCTCGCTGAGGTCCTTCAAAAAGCGGGTGGCGGCGATTGTTGAGGCGTAAACATCGCGGCGGCCGTCGTACCAGGAGTTTTGCTCAAGTCCGTATAGACGGCCGGTGGAGGGAATAAATTGCCACAATCCGGAAGCGGCGCTTCGGGATAATGCTTCGGGAATGAAAGCGCTTTCCACAACAGGCAGAAGCGCCAGTTCGCCCGGCAGGTTTTGGGACTCGATTTCGTCCAGAATCAAGTGCATGTAAGGCGCGGCGCGCTCCTGAACGCGGGCGATATAATCGGGACGGTTTAAGAAATAACTGAGTTCGCGGTCAACTCGTTCGTTATTAACTTCAGGCAGGGAGTACAACGAAAGCATTCTTTCCCAGACAGTATCATGATGGGAAAACATGCTTTTAAGACGCTTTTTAAAAAAGCCTTGCGAAGAAGAAGGTTGCGGATTAGAACTTGCGTAAGGTCTGGATACGTCCGTTGAATCTTCGATGACTAACGGTTCATTCGGCGTATCGGAACAGCCGGAAATGACCAATGCGATCAAAAAAACAAAAAGATTGACTGACTTGTTAAAATTGTCGCTCATCGTCAAACCTGTTTGATAAAAGTTTAAACATAGATTAACGTCATTGTAGCTTGTTTTTATTGAAAAATCTAAAATTAATAGAGAAAAATATTAAGTTATGAAGCGCGACTTCCTGTTTGCCTGCTACGAAACGCCCCGCGGCAAGTTGCTAAGGGACTTAGAAGTAGAGTATCTGGCGAATTCGATTGTTGTCAGTTGCCAACAAACCATTCTGCAAGTGGGTGGATTAGGATGGGAAAATGAATATATCGATTGCTCGCTTTATTCTAATTTTACAGTGCTGGATGCGAAAAATTTAGGTTTTAAGGATGCCAGAAAAATTCAGGCAAAGGCTTATCACTTGCCGTTACAAAGCGACAGTATAGATATGATTATCCTGCCGCATATCCTGGAGTTTGATGCTTATCGTTTTCAAACGATGCGGGAAGTGGAGCGCGTATTAAAGCCGGAAGGCTGCGTTGTTATCTTAAATTTTAACCCCTGGAATGTGTGGGTCAGGTATCAATATCTGTGGGATAAACGATTGGCGGATTCGTGGCGCGGGCATTTTATCAGCCGCCATCGGGTAGTGGACTGGTTAAAACTGTTGAATTTTGAGGTGACGACAGTTGCGCAATTTAATCTGGATACCATAAAAAACACGCATTTTAAAATGACGGGAGCCTTTTCCCTTACCGCATCGGCTTATGGCGTTAAGGCGATTAAGCGACGCTACCGGTTAATTCCGCTCACACCTGTGAAAAAACTGCAGCGAAGCCTGGCGATAGCAGGAACCGCATCGGTTAGCCACCAACAGAAAAAACATGAATGATATCGTTGTTATTTACACCGACGGCGCTTGCCGCGGCAATCCCGGGCCGGGCGGATGGGGCGCAATCCTCAGCTATAAGGGCAAAACTAAAGAATTGTATGGTGGCGAACAGCTTACCACCAACAACCGCATGGAATTAATGGCTGTCATTAATGCTCTGGAAGCCTTGACCAAGCCTTGTAAAGTCGAGCTGCATAGCGATTCCAAATACGTGCTGCAAGGTATAACCGAATGGTTGGATAACTGGAAAAAGCGCGGCTGGAAGACCGCCAACAAAGGCGCGGTCAAAAATGAAGATTTATGGCGCAGGATGGATGCCGCGCAAACTAGACATAATATCGTATGGAAGTGGGTGAAAGGGCATTCGGGAATAGACGGCAACGAGAAAGCGGATCAGTTGGCGAATTTGGGGATTGATAGCCTTTAATGTGTACTAGCTCAAACCTGATCTGACAGTTACCGAATTTTCAGGGTGGCTGTCAGGTTAGATTTGGTTCAAGTTTTTTTCGTCCCAAATCAGTTTCCCACTGAGCAATGTTTCCATCGGCGTTCTGCC
>VGVA01000047.1 GCA_016874115.1 Gammaproteobacteria bacterium | reverse complement strand
AGCAACCTATAACCTGCGACGACTTTGCAGCCTGAAAACCTGCGGAATTTTGGCCTTTTAACGACCAAGCTGCGCCTGAAATGCACCAAAAAGGGCATTTCAGGATAAAAACCACTGAAAAGTGGGCAATTTTTTGCCCTGATGCATGGGGATCAAGATTCCTATATGTCGTTGGTCAAAGCAACGGCTGATTTTCAAAGTAAATCGAGGTGCCCTAAAGATGGTAAAGATGCCGATTCCATTAATAAGCTGGCGTAATGCCGCCTTTTACCTTTATCATTCCGGCTTCCATTGGCTTTTAAGCGTTTAAATGCGTTCACTTAAGGAAATCCCCCTGGCTGTACAAGTTGTCATTGGCGTAAGCATCGGTACGCTGTTGGGTGTGCTGTTCGGCGCAAAACCGTATTTAGGCGGTTTATTAACGAATGAAACGCTGGGACAACTCGGCATGCTGGTGATCCGCCTGTTAAAAACGCTGGCAACGCCGCTGGTGTTTCTGGCGATTCTGGATGCCTTTAGCCGTTGCGACATTCGCTTTCACCATTTTGGCAGGCTTCTTAGCATTTGTGGATTTAATCTGCTGGTAGCGATGTCCATCGGCCTGGCGATTATGAATGTATTTAGCCCAGGCTTATCCTGGAGCGGACATATCCAGGAATTAATGACTCAACTGCCGGAAGCGGCCAATGGCGCACCGTTAAAGCCAGCACCGCAAGGCGTAACATTAAACCCGTTGGCTAATATTTCCGGCTATATTCCGGAAAATATTTTTGATCCATTCGTTAAAAACAACATTATTTCGGTGATATTAATGGCGGTCTTTATCGGTTGCGCCATCAAAACAGTCAAAGCGCACACCGAAAATTTCGAGCAAAGCGGAATCCAACTCATCGAAAAAGCTATCTCGGCTTGTTATCAGGTGGTGCTACAAATGTTGTCGTGGATCATCCGAGCCATTCCTTTTGCGATAACGGGCGTGGTTGCGCATGTGGTCGGCAAATCCGGTTTGGGTGTTTTTGTGTTGTTAAGCCTGTTCCTGGTCACCATGCTCAGCGGCTTGCTGCTGCATGCTTTCGTTTATTATCCGTTAATGGCGCGCGTCGTCGGGCGTGTGCCGATAAGCCGCTACGTGGACCAAGGCGCGGACGCAATATTAACAGGCTTTTCCACCAACAGCAGCTTGGCGACTGTGCCGGTAACCTTGCGCTGCTTGACAGAAAAAATCGGCGTGAGCGAACGCTCCGCGCGTGTCGCGGCGCTGATCGGCACCAATCTCAACAACGACGGCGTGGTTTTATATGAAGCCATGACCGCGATTTTTTTAGCTCAAGCGTTGGGCATGAATCCGGATGTATCGCAGCAGTTATTAATCGTTGCCGCATCCGTCATGGTCGGAATTGGCGTGGCCGGCATTCCTGAAGCAGGATTGATCGCTCTGCCGCTGGTGTTGAGCACGATTGGCTTGAACGCCGCCTTGATTGCGGCAATTATCCCATTAATCGCAACCATTGACTGGATCATCGCGCGCTGCCGTTCGATGGTAAATGTGATGAGCGATATGCTGGTGGCGATTTTGCTGGATCGTTTTGACAGCAACGCTAACTAGATTATTTAAAACAGCTTATCGGCTTACACCGTAAATCATGCTTTTCTATAAAGAACGGCTACGACGAAATTCAATTAACACCGGAGCAAACATTCCCGCTGCAAAACAAAAGGGAACTAAAATAATAGCTGCGCTTGTAAAAGTTAATGCAATGTATAAGTTTTTGATGATCGGTGCATAGAGGATTAATACCGGTAATGCACCCACAGCATAAAGCCATTTTTGATTCACGTTGCGCCCATTTATATTACTCAAGCTGATGCATAAATAAGAGAGCAATACGGCGAGTATTGGCCAGAATGTCAAAAAAGTTGCCCCTGGAATCAAGCACAACAAGCCATTCATTATCAGCCAACAGGCAGCAATACCGAGGCATAATTCTTGTGATGTCAGCCATTTCCGGCAAACCAAAACAATACTGCCCATAACTGCACTATCAATTAACATTAACCCTATAAAAAACAGGTCATTAATGAATGTGTTTGGTTTATCAGTATGAACCAACTGGATACCTTTCAAAACCCCATAATTAATGCCATATAACATGCCGATTAATAATGGGTAACTAATTGCAACTGCCATTAACGACCGCAAACGCATAGCTTTAGTTTTAATAGATTTAACGCAAATACATATATAAATTATTAATGGCAACAATAACATCGCAGTTATCCAACTTTGCGGGTAATGAACGATGCCGAATCCGGGCAAATCGAAATAAACCCGGTTTTCCGCTTTCAGATTATCCAATGATTGATTGCCGAAATGCTTGACCAGCCCCAGCATGATGTCGCCTTCGTGCTGTAATGTACCTTGATTAATAGCTTCTGGGCGGTCTAATTCGGTGTGGTAAGCGGCAAAACCGTCTATGGCGGCAAAGTTCATCCCTGAAAATCCTGCCTGTTTAAATACCGTAAAATCGGTATCGTTAGGCATACGGTTATACACTTCAAACATTAATGAATTCGCTTGAATTGCAGGTACTGCCGCCGCCAGACCTTCAATCAATTTTCCGTTACCAAAGCTGGTTTCGAACATCATGAAAGCCCCGCTGTTGCCGCGGTATTCAAAGTTCAGCACCAGGCCGACATCCTTCGCCCAGGGATGTTGCCTGACAAACGCATTGGCTCCAAGCAGGCCGCTTTCTTCACCATCGGTAAACAGGCAAATGACGTCATTGTGCAAGGCGGCCTGTGTTTTAATCGCCCGTAACGTTTCCAAGATGGCCGCTACCGACGCCGCGTCGTCAGCAGCGCCCGATCCGGCAGGGACGGAATCGTAATGCGCGACCAGCAACAAAGCCTTGCCTGTTTGCTTTCCCGGTAATTTTGCCAAAACATTATGAATTCCCCCGACTTGGCGGTTTTGAAGGATCGACTGCTTGGCTTGCTGCATTACCAGCGCCGATTGCACCTCAGGCGTTAATCCCAAGCTTTTCAGTTCATTAATCAAGTAATCGCGCACCTCGATATTGGCTTGCGACCCCGTAGGATGCGGTTCTGCGGCAATATGCCGTACTGTGCGCATGGCGCGACCGGCGGAAAATTGATTCAAGGGCGCGGAATCGCCCAGCGGCTCGGGCGGAAGAGTCGATTGCAGGGCAAAATTAACGGCGCAACACAGGATTAATAACAACACGGCTGTTGCTATAGCAGTTAATCGTGCCGGTTGGCTAACATTCACTGGTAAACTCCTCGAATGCTTAATTTATTCTCCCGCTGCCGTGTCGTGATAAAGAACAATTTAAAAGCCCTGCCCGCACAGGCTATTAATGTTTTATCTAGCTGTCCATACTCAACCGTGAGCAGCTTTTTTGATTATTGGCGCTGACCATAACGAAATCCAGATGCGGCGATGCGGCAAATTGTTTCCGGGCTTTTGTCACCAAATCCTGCGCATAGGCAATAGAATCCAGCATACAAAATCCAGTCGGTCCCCAAGAAGTCTGCCCTACGCCGACTGCGCCTTGCGCGCTAAGCCAAGCCATCGCTTCGGCAACTTCTAGGCTGGCGTAAATACCGCCCTGTACCGGTGCGAAATGCTGTCCAACCGCCTGTTGTAGTTGAGTGATGACCTCACCGAAGGCATTAATATCGTGCTCGGCCACTGCCGGTAAGCCGTGCATCATTAATCGATAACACAGGTGTTCGGCTTCGCGCTGAGGAAATCCCGGCAAGGCGGCAAAAGCATTAATCTCGTCATCACCGTACAGCCCCTTGCCGCGCTTGTCGAACACCAGAATAAAGCGCCAGGACTCAGGTACAGTTAAATTCACCAGCACCGGCGGCACAACCGTCTGCTTGCCGCGCCCGCCGTCCACCACCAGACCGCTGTACTCAAAAACGCCAATGCCGATGCCGGACCGCAAACCACGATCCATAACCGCGGCAATCTCCCGTACCGTCAAACCCAAGCCGTAAAATGCATTCAAGCCAGTGCCGATTGCCAGCGCCATCTGCGTACCGGAACCCAAACCGACATGCTCCGGAATAGCGGATTCGATAGCAATTTCTAGCCGATCCTGCACACCGAGTGCTTGGCACAACTGGCTCAAACATTTATCCGCCCGCGCAGCCGCCGGGCCTTTTATAGTCCGTTGACTGGCTTCGCTTACCGTCAGGCGCGTAAAGATTTCATTAATGGCAATGCCGATACTGCCGAATTGCCGATCCAACGCGCCGCACAGCCCGATAAAGCCCATGTGCAGGCGTGCTGGCGCGGTGACGGTTATTTTTGCAGGTGAAGTCATTAATCAAACGGCTGAGGATGCGGATTAATCGGTAATTATATCCCGAATACCAACTGCTAAGTGCAAGTATTCAGAGCTTGGGTCAAATCGTCCAGCAGGCAATCGGCTAGTTCAACGGTTGCTGGATTTATCGGGAAAGACGAAGGCACGTAAACGGTGTAAGCCCCGGATTTAGCGGCAGCAACCACGCCGGTATGGGAATCTTCAAAAATCACGCAATGGTCGATAGCCATCCCCATTAATTCAGCCGCTTTCAAAAAAATCTCAGGGCTGGGCTTTGCCCTCTCGACATCGGAACGCGTCACCAGCAACGGAAACCGTTCAGTCAACCCGGCAATCGCCAGACATTCTTTGGCGTATTGCTCCATGCTGTTGGTTGCTACGCAATACGGGATGCGTTGCCGGTTTGCGTAATCCAGCAAATCGACAACCCCAGGTTTGACAGTTATCCCGTTTTCCCTGACATAATCACGCCAAATCTGTACGCTCAAGTGGTCGAATTCAGCCAAGTCGAAACTCGACCCCAGCCACTCCTGCAACGTCGACATGACCCGCTGATAATGGTAACCGGACATCGTCAAGTAACGCTCCGACGGCAACTGAAAACCCATCGTTTCCACGGTCAATTGCCATGCTGCAAAATATGTCGGTTCGGTATCGAGTATCAGACCGTCCAAGTCGAAGATGAAAGCGGCAAAACCGGATAACTTAACCATGAATAGTGAATTTATTTTGTTCGCACTTTATTAATAGGTTGAAAATACGGCTATGTGACTTACTGAAATGTCAGGGAACGTAACGCGCACCCTGACCTACAGAACTTCCCTACTCTCTTAAGGTTCATTGGCTTGCATGGTTTCAAAAGCCTCTTTGCAATGGGCTTTCGATGCATAGATTAAATATTCGCTATCCTTCGAAGGCTTACACTGGTAATAAGGCAATGATAATCCGAAAGCATTTCCAGGAGACTTGAGTTCGCAGCGTTTTAACTTAGCGGCATCGCTTCGATTAATGCGACGGCATTCGGTCGATTTAGGATGTAACCAATCGAATCCGTAACCCCCGACGACGGAAAACTCTTCGGCTAAAGCAGAAGTTATTGAAAATGCGGTAAAAAAACAATGTTAATCAGTAAGCGCATAGGTATTAATGTTAAGAAGATACTTAAAAAACATAAGATTTAGTCTCGCATAGCTTTTGATAGCCAAGCTTTTATTTACGAACAACTTTAATATACTCTCCCGGCGCTTCCCGGCTGGAACCGACCACTATCCGCTTCTCACCTTGTTCAGACTGCTCCAGTAAACCGGAAATCTCGACAGTTTCGCCCGTGAAAGCTTGCCCGGTATAGGTGGCGATAAAACATGCCACCGACTTAATCTCAGTGTGATCGATGGCGTAAACCGCCGGATAATCGAAGCCGTACCAATCGCCGGTTATTGTACACTGCAACGTGATAGCACCGAGTTTGCGATAAGTAACCGTCTTGCTGATTTGTTCCGTTACAAAGTTAAGGTCGAATTTACGATTATTAATCAATCCCTTATTAAGTTTTCGTTGTTCATGCCAAACGTATTCCGGCAAGCTCAAGGTGCAGGAACGGCGCGCAAAGGCTTCCTGCCAATCGCTGTCCGCCAATGCGCCTAACTGGCCGTTTTCGATTAATTCTTGTGTTATTTTTCTGGCTTTATGAAAATTCTCACGGTCGTAAATGACCAAATCGATATCGGATTGCATTTGCTGCGCCCCGATTAATAACGAACCGGTAACGCCGGTTTTTGTTAAATCCAGGCCGTTTTTCTGCAATAGGACGCATAACTCCGTCAGATCTTGTTCGACGCGGTCTTGTGGTAAATGGCTCAAAATCTCCTGTAATCGGCGCCTGGGCTGGTGGTGATGCCGGATTCGTACTACATCAACCGCATGAATTGCCGTATCCAACGCAGCGGAATGGTAAAGATAATGAGGATATTGCGTACTTAGGAAGGAATTGGCGTCCTGGGTGCCGACCTTACGCCACTGTTTTTTGCCGTTGTCGGCTTGCAGAATATAACGTAAAAAACACAATACCTTAGCTTGACCATCGCACCGCTCGGTTCCCGACTGAACCACCGCAAAACACAAGCCTTCCGCCGTTTCCAGGAAGTCTTTTGCCAAATAACTATGGGTATTTTCTAGCATGTTTTTTATTTTTTACCGCTAATTAATCGCCAGATACGAAAAGCCGACAAATTCTATTGAAAACCCGAGCTTAATCTTCTATCCTCTCGGAGTTTTGACCTATTAATAATAACGCAAATCCATCATACCCTAACACAGGCAGGAACCCTTATGAAGATTGGTGTACCGAAAGAACTCTACCCCGGCGAAAGGCGGGTGGCGATCACGCCCGAAGCCGCCGAGCAAATCATTAAGCTTGGCTATGAAGTCTGCATTGAAAGCGGTGCCGGCGCTGCCGCCGACATCAGCGATGAGGCTTACAAGAAAGCAGGCGTTAAAATTGTTAAAGACGCCAAGTCGATCTGGGAGCAATCCGACATCGTGATGAAAGTTCGTGCGCCGTCTAAGGAAGAAGCGGACTTGCTGCCCAAGGGTAAAAACCTGATCAGCTTCATCTGGCCTGCACAAAGCGAGGCACTGATGAAACAGTTTGAGAAAAACGGCGTAACGGTGATGGCGATGGATTCGGTGCCGCGCATTTCCCGGGCGCAAAAGCTGGACGCCTTGAGTTCTATGGCGAATATCGCCGGTTACCGCGCTGTGGTGGAAGCCGCGCAGCATTTCGGACGCTTTTTTACCGGCCAGATTACCGCTGCAGGCAAAATTCCACCCGCGAAAGTGTTGGTCATCGGCGCGGGCGTGGCGGGTTTGGCAGCCATCGGCGCGGCTAAAAGCATGGGTGCGATTGTCCGCGCTTTCGACACTAGGCCGGAAGTGAAAGAGCAGATCGAAAGTATGGATGCCGAATTCCTGATGCTGGATTTTAAAGAGGAAGGCTCCGGCACCGGCGGCTACGCCAAAGTGATGTCGAAAGAGTTCATCGAAGCGGAAATGGCCTTGTTTGCCCAGCAGGCGAAGGAAGTCGATATCATCATCACCACCGCATTAATTCCAGGCAAACCTGCGCCCAAGTTAATCACGTCCGACATGGTCAAATCCATGAAACCCGGCAGCGTGATCGTGGATTTGGCGGCGGAACAAGGCGGCAACTGCGAGTTGACCGAGAAAGATAAGGCGGTCAATAAACACAACGTGACTATTATCGGTTACAGCGACCTGCCGAGCCGCATGGCTAATCAATCCAGCCAGTTGTACGCCACCAATTTACGGCATTTTCTGACCGATCTAACTCCGGCGAAAGACGGCAACATCAACGTCAACATGGAAGACGAAGTTATCAGGGGTGCAACTGTTGTTAAAGACGGCAAAATCACTTGGCCGCCACCGCCGCCAACCATTTCGGTTGCCCCGCAAGCCAAAGCGGAAGCGGCTTCGTCTGTTGTCGTCGAGAGAAAACCGGCCATTCCGCCCGCTGTCAAACAACTGATAAGTTTAGCGATTGCTGGCGCGGCCCTGTTCTGGGTCGGTGCAAACGCCCCTGCCGCATTCATGTCGCACTTTACTGTGTTCGTACTAGCCTGCTTCGTCGGTTATCAAGTCATTTGGAATGTAACCCCGGCTCTGCATACGCCATTAATGAGCGTGACCAACGCCATCAGCGGCATTATCGTTATCGGCGCATTGGTGCAGATTTCCGCGCCGGGCTTCTTGATTACCGTGCTGGCGGGTTTAGGCATTTTGCTGGCTTCCATTAATATCGCAGGCGGCTTCCTGGTGACGCGCCGTATGCTCGAAATGTTCAGAAAATAAGGGGAAAACCATGTCGCAAAGTTTAGTTACGATGTCCTACATCGTCGCCACCATTCTGTTCATTTTAAGCTTATCCGGCCTGAGTAACCAGGAAACCGCGCGTCGCGGCAATTATTTCGGCATATTGGGCATGGCAATCGCTATTATCGCCACCGTCATGAGCGGCGCGGTGACGTCCTACGCCATCCTTGGCGCGGCATTGGCGGTCGGCGGCAGCGTCGGCCTGTATGCAGCCAAAAAGGTAGAGATGACGCAAATGCCGGAACTGGTCGCCATCATGCACAGCTTGGTCGGCTTGGCGGCAATGTTGGTCGGCTACGCCAATTTCATGGACACCTCATCCCATTTCACCGGTGCAGAAAAAACCATCCACGAAGTCGAAATTTATCTTGGAATATTAATCGGCGCAGTTACGTTCTCCGGCTCGGTCATCGCCTTCGGCAAGCTTAGCGAAAAAATCAGCGGCAAACCGGTTCTGTTACCGGCACGCCATTGGTTGAATCTCGGCTTATTAATCCTGGTCATCTTCATCGGCAAGTGGTTTTTGTCTGCAGCCGAAACCGGTGGCGGCTTCTTTCCGCTGCTATTAATGACCACCCTAGCCCTGGCCTTCGGCGTCCACATGGTGATGGCTATTGGCGGCGCGGACATGCCCGTGGTGGTGTCCATGCTCAACAGCTATTCCGGCTGGGCGGCTTCGGCGACCGGCTTCATGCTCAACAATGACTTATTAATCGTGACCGGCGCACTCGTCGGCAGCAGCGGCGCGATTCTGAGCTACATTATGTGCCGCGCGATGAACCGCCACTTCCTAAGCGTGATCGCGGGCGGCTTCGGCACCGCATCCGGCGCGGATGCCGCCGTGGTGGAAGGTGAAGTACAGGCGATTAGCGCGGAGGAAACCGCGCAATTGCTGCTGTCGTCCAAAAACATCATGATCATCCCCGGCTACGGCATGGCCGTCGCGCAGGCCCAGCATACCGTTAATGAAATCACCAAATTCCTGCGCGATAAAGGCAAAAAGGTCGGTTTCGGCATCCACCCCGTCGCCGGACGCATGCCCGGCCATATGAACGTGTTGCTGGCGGAAGCTAAAGTGCCTTATGACATCGTGTACGAAATGGACGAAATCAACGAGGACTGGGACGACGTGGATGTCAGCATCGTTATCGGCGCCAACGACATCGTCAACCCCTCCGCCCTCGACGACCCCAACAGCCCCATCGCCGGCATGCCGGTGCTGGAATGTTGGAAAGGGGATACCACCATCGTCATGAAACGCAGCATGGCTTCGGGCTATGCCGGTGTCGGCAACCCATTGTTTGTTAAAGAAAACACCCGCATGTTGTTTGGCGATGCCAACAAGATGTTGCAGGAGGTTTTGAAAGCGGTTAAAAGTTGATTTGCGAACCGCAAGGTAAGGCAGAGTGAGACCTGCCTTATAAAATATAGGTAAGAAATCTTTTTCCAAATAGAATTAGGACTTCAATTTTCGAATTTATTGACCCAGGAATCCAAAATGAAAATATTAATGTTAACTGTTGTTTTGCTGAGCGCATCGCTATTGGGCGGACAGGCTATTGCCGACGTCAGTTTGCAAAACAAACAAGACATAGAAGGCTCTTGGAAGGTGGATTACACCAAAAACTCCCTAACCGACCGACGCCCTGCTAAGCGTGAAGACACATGGGTGTTCACGGATGGCAATTTCACCATAAAGCACATTCCTAGAGCTGGCACTTACTACGACCAACTCCCAGCGCCTTACGAAATTGAAAACGGCAAACTCAAAACCTTGGTACTAGGTTCCCCAAAATTTGATCTTTATACCGTAGTGGAAAAAAGCGACAAAGCCATGACTCTGAAGAATAAATACGGGACTTACTATTTTTTTACTAAGGAATAACCTACAAACTTTGCTACTGCTGCACAGGGACATTAATCTCCGTAAAGCGGTAGCATGATTATAAGATATCAAAAATTTTTACCAATTTTATTGTAAAAAATGGCAAAATTGTTATCTAAGCATTAACTATTCACACCAAAGGGCGCGACAATGTTAAGGTTAATTTTGCTTTTTCTCATCAGTTTCCCCGTCTATTCAAGGTCGATCATCGTCTATCCCGGCAATTTTTACAGTAACACCTGGAACCAAGCCCAAATCATGCACGTTCAGACGCAACAGCAGCTACAAGCCCAGGACTTATACCGTCGGCAATTACTGCTGCAAAGTCAACAATGGCGAATGGACCGGCTTGAAGACCAGCGGATATCGGATGGCATGCGCTTAAACAGCTTAATGATGCATCATCATTCCGACCGGTTGAAGCAATATAGTAGACATCGATAGCTGATAAAAAGTATTCTGTTAATAAGTCAAATATCAAGCATTTATTTCTTTTAATGCCGCACATAATATGAAAATTAACTATCCATTAATCATTTTGACTGGCATTATTCTCGCTGCCTGCCAATATAAACAACCCGATTACCTCACCATGCTCAGTCCGTCGGAATTGAACAAAGTCTTGAAAAATCAGGATGTTTTTCTAGTTGACGTGCATACGCCGGGGCAACGGCATATTAAAGGTACCGATGCTTTCATACCTTACGACGAAGTGGAGAAGCACACGGATAAACTGCCGCAAGATAAATCGACGCCCATCTATCTGTATTGTGCAGGCGGGCCGATGGGCAATGCCGCCGCAAGAACCTTGCACGACCTGGGCTATACAAAGCTGTACAATCTGGATGGCGGCGCTGTTGCCTGGAGCAAGGCCGGTCTTGCGTTTGAATGATGGCCGATTAATAACCGCTTTGCGCGAATTAATTAACTTTGTTCTAACATCTTCTTAAGAAGAACAAGGAGATTAGTCGATGCTAAAAACCCACGGCTATGCCACCCACGATGCCGCATCTTCCTTAGAGCCTTTCACGTTCGAGCGGCGAGATTTACGCCCTAACGATGTGCAAATCGAAATTTTATTCTGCGGCGTCTGTCATTCCGACATTCATCAGGTGCGCAACGAATGGGGCAATGCCCGTTACCCCATGGTGCCAGGCCATGAAATCATCGGCAAAGTAACTGCATTAGGCGGTGCGGTCGGCGATTTTACTGTCGGCGAAACCGTTGGTGTCGGCTGTCTAGTGGACTCCTGCCGGACATGCCCCGATTGCCAGGATAATCTTGAGCAATTCTGCAACACGCCGACCTTTACCTACAACTCCGAAGACAAGATAACCGGTGGCAATACTTACGGCGGCTATTCCACCCAGATAGTCGTCGACCGACATTTTGTGCTGCATATCTCCGACAGACTCGATCCTGCCGCCGCCGCGCCGCTGTTATGTGCTGGCATTACCACTTACTCGCCATTAATGCACTGGAAGATTAAAAAAGGCGATAAAGTCGGCATTGTCGGCCTGGGTGGTTTAGGCCACATGGGCGTCAAGTTCGCTCGTGCGTTAGGCGCTCACGTCGTATTATTTACCACATCGCCCAGCAAAGTCGAGGACGCCAAACGTTTGGGCGCGCACGAGGTAGTCGTTTCTAAAAACCGGGATAACATGGCGAAGCATACGCTGAGTTTCGATTTCATACTCGATACCGTCTCCGCCGCGCACGACTTGGACGCCTACAGTTGCCTGCTCAAGCGCGATGGCACATTATGCCTGGTCGGCGTACCGGATCATCCGCACCCGTCGCCTGACGTCGGCCGTTTTATTTTTAAACGCCGCCAGCTTGCCGGTTCATTAATCGGCGGGCTTAAAGAAACGCAAGAGATGCTGGACTTCTGCGCCGAACACAACATCGTATCGGACATCGAACTGATTCCGATGCAATACATTAATGAAGCGTACGAACGCATGTTACGCAGCGATGTGAAGTACCGTTTTGTGATCGATCTGGCCAGCCTTAAATCGTAACCCGGCTTTTTTAATTACCATGATTAATCGTGTTAATGTCAAAAGCCGATTGGCCTGATTAATCATTAATGGCTGACAATAAATCTTCTAAGCAACCGTTGCCGATCAGGCTGCCGTATATCGATTATCTTTTGGCCGCCATGCAAAGCGGCGAAAAATACCTTGAAGATTGTTTCGGCCGCCACCTGCATTGGGGTTATTGGGAAAATCCGAAAACAGCAACATTAACCACCGAAGATTTTATTGAGGCTGCGGAAGAACTCAGCCGACAGGTATGCCTTGCCGCTAACCTGCAACCTAACCAGCACGTTCTGGATGCCGGTTGCGGCTTTGGCGGCACCATTGCCCATATTAATGACAACTACGAGAACATGAAACTTATGGGCATTAATATCGATGAACGGCAATTAAACAGGGCGAAAGAAACTGTAAAACCTTCTAAAAACAATGCGATAGAATTCAGACAAGCGAATGCTTGCGCCCTACCCTTGCCGGACGCCTCATTCGACGCCGTGCTGGCGGTTGAGTGTATCTTCCACTTTCCCGATCGGGAGCAATTCTTTCGCGAAGCTTTTCGGGTACTGAAGCCCGGCGGCTATTTGGCGCTGTCCGACTTCATCTCTAAACCCGTACTTAAACCCTTTGCTAAACTAAAGACGCATGACAAATTCGGTATAGGCTTTTACGGCAAATGCAATCTGGAATACGGTCTGGACGATTACCGCAAGCTGACGGATAACTGCCGATTTATCCTGCAAAGCGAGCACGACATTACCGCCAACACCATACCCACTTACCGTTTTCTAAGACAATTAGGCAAGCAATTTTCGGTTCCTAATGCAATGGCGGTTGCAGAAACCTTAGCCGCCGAGCTACTCAGCAAAACCAGGTTAATACAGTATTACATCTTCAGTTTACAAAAACCGTTCGACTGATAGATTTCCAATCGCATTAATAAATAATCGGACAGTAAAAAAAATGGGCGGGATAAATGCAATCCCGCCCAATACAGTGTAATGATGAGAATAGTTTACGATTAATTACCAGCCGTAACCGATACTAAACAAATAACGGGTATCCGTACTTTGTTTGCCTGGCGCCGGTTTGCTCAAGTAATCGACCTGGATTTCGTTGGTAAACTGAATACCGTTCCAGATCGGTACACGGAAACCTGTACGAGAACGGATAAACAAGTCATCCGCCACCAAGCCTTCATGGCTGTGGAATAATTGCACCGTTTTGTTCCAGACAAACTGGTCGTAATTAACTGCCCAGCGTCCGGCTATACCGCTGCGGTCTTCCAACGGCGCACAAGCATTAGGATTGGTGACACGCAAGGCATTACAATTCCATGCAGCATCATAAAAATCCAGGTTTTGATAGGCAGGACCTGCTTCAACCGAAAGGTTTAAGTCTTCCGACTCAAAGAACTGATAACCTGCACCGATACCGAAAGCGGAACGCAACCTGATGTCTTGTAAACGGTCGTTGGTAAACAAGCCGTTAGCGTATCCATACCATTTCGGAGTGAAGTAATGCGCATATGTGCCGTACAACTGCCAGTTGCGGGCATTGAGGATGTTCTGCGCTTGCGGCGTATTCGGGTTGTCCGTATTGTCGCCGTAGTTGTATTGGCCGCCTAAAGTCACCTTGTCGTCACGGCCGCGCACTAGTATGCCGGCATCAGCGTGGTAGCTTTGCCGCTCGGTGTTACCGCCAGCCAATGCTCCACCGAAGTTAGCCGATCCAGAAAAGAATTTTTTATTAATATCAGTAACCTCCGATAATGGTATCGGGTGCGAATCGTAAACGCCGTTACTTTTTAGCGTCAAGCTGTTATTTTCGCTAGTCCCGGCCAAACCGGTTAATTCCTGCTTGTCTTTTAACCTTAAAAGAGCATCTTAAGGTTGCAAAAAATTGTTAACTGTTTGAAATTAAGCGGCAAGGAGGCGCTTATGGCAGAACAGATCATTCACCCTTTGGGTGAATCCGAACCGAAGGCATTAATTCC
>VGVA01000046.1 GCA_016874115.1 Gammaproteobacteria bacterium | reverse complement strand
AGCAACCTATAACCTGCGACGACTTTGCAGCCTGAAAACCTGCGGAATTTTGGCCTTTTAACGACCAAGCTGCGCCTGAAATGCACCAAAAAGGGCATTTCAGGATAAAAACCACTGAAAAGTGGGCAATTTTTTGCCCTGATGCATGGGGATCAAGATTCCTATATGTCGTTGGTCAAAGCAACGGCTGATTTTCAAAGTAAATCGAGGTGCCCACATGTCTTGAGAATAATATTACGACAATTAGGGCGTGAACCTTTGGTTATCAAAAAAAACCGGCTTGACCCGCGATTAATGGCTTAACCGATTTAATCCTTAAAGTTGCAAAAAATTGTTAACTGTTTGAAATTAAGCGGCAAGGAGGCGCTTATGGCAGAACAGATCATTCACCCTTTGGGTGAACCCGAACCGAAGGCATTAATTCCGTATGCTGAACCTGTCAGGGTAGAAACATTTGGCGGCAGGATCCATGTGGAATGGGATCCACAAGCATCGGTGACGGCGATGGGGCAATTGCCCTTTTTCATAGAATTTTTGCACATCAGCGGATTGTTTGGAGATTGGGTGTCACGATGCCCTTTACGCTGGGTTAGCCCCAACGCCCCGAGAAAACGCAATGTGCTGGGGACGCTATTGCTTTCAGTGTTGTCAGGGCACAAACGCTATGCCCATATCAATGGCTTGCCCAGCGCGCCACTATTTTTCACGAAAGCTGAAATGGGGTCCAATCCGATTTCAGCAGCGAAAAATGACGTGGCGAGTTTGCCTTCGGCGGCCTGCGTTCGTCCCGCTACAGCCCAAAACACAAAACATCGGCTTCCGCCTTGCTTCGTATTTTGACCTTGCGCGAATGACTTGACGCCGTGTCGTATGGCCTTGCATTTTGACTACGCACTACGCTTGCGCTCCAACTCCGTCAAAACGCCCGGCCTCTACGGCTACGCAGGGGTCGTCGTACATCGCTCGGCTTCGCTCGCTTCCATGTACTCCTTCCACGCGGGACAAACCCGACTAACCGTCAGCAGTACCCACTCCGAGGCGGTAAAAGTTGAACAGTGCTATCGCCGGATTGCCGCATTCTTCAAAGAGCTTTGGGCAACTGCGGAGCAGTTCAATGCCCAACAGCGTTGGTGCCGGATATTAAGTTTGGCGCTAGTAAAGTATCTTCGAGGTCGGCAATTACATCCACCAGATTGCCTTCCCGCACCTGCATAAGAGGCAAACTGATCTTTTTAGGATTAATCATGTAGTTTGTTCTATTCTAGGGCACCTCGATTTACTTTGAAAATCAGCCGTTGCTTTGACCAACGACATATAGGAATCTTGATCCCCATGCATCAGGGCAAAAAATTGCCCACTTTTCAGTGGTTTTTATCCTGAAATGCCCTTTTTGGTGCATTTCAGGCGCAGCTTGACCGTTAAAAGGCCAAAATTCCGCAGGTTTTCAGGCTGCAAAGTCGTCGTAGGTTATAGGTTGCTGCCTTGAGGTTGAGTTGCAAGGTGGCGCGATCCAGACCGATGCTGCGTAGCTTCTTGCTGCCGAGCTGTTCAAGACTGGCAAACACGTGTTCGACACGTGAACGGGTTCTGGCAATACGGGTGTTACGGCGCTGCTGGCATTCCGATAACGGTTTGCCCTTTTTGGCCTTGCGCTGAATGTGCACACGGTAACCTTCGGATTTGAGTCGAGCCTCGCGTTCAGCATCGACATATCCTTTGTCAGCATACAAGTCACGGCTGGTATTCAGGGGATCAAGAACATCGTCCAGATGCAGGGTGTCGTGCTCGCAGGCGGTGGTGACTTTGACTTTGCGAATCTGCGTGTATCGCTTATCGGCATTCACGGTCAATTTATACCAAAAATACGATTTGCCGTGCTTTTTGGTCCAGGTGGCATCGATGTCTTTCTGGCGGCGTTTGGCCGGTGACCAGTCAATCGGTATGGCTGGTTCGGGTTGATCGATCAGCGCTTTTTCATCTTTCTTCAGCTTTTGTTTAGGCGCAGGTACGATACTGGCATCCACGAGTTGACCGCAGCGGGCAATGTGGCCATGCCGGTGGCGTTGATGCTCGACAGCGTCGAATAAGGTTTCACTGGCGTTGGCGGCGATCAGTCGTTCACGGAACATCCAGATCGTGGTCCGGTCTGGAATCTGATTACTGTGGCGCAGCCCCACAAACCGCTGGAAGCTCAGGCGATCCAACAGTTAATATTCCATTTGCTCATCGCCGAGACCATGCAGTTGCTGAAGCACCAAAACGCGAACCATCAGTTCCGTCGGAAAGGGCGGACCACCGCCTTTCTCTTGACTGGGCCGAGGCGCGGCTTCGTCGACGTGGGCCGCCATGGTTGCAAAGTCCACGTGCTTTTCCATCACTTGCAGAATGTCACCCAACTTATCCAGTTTGACTTCACCTTCTTCGGCGGCAAATAGACTTTCTTTGATCATGCCGGCGCACATTAATCTAGCTTCTGTGTAGAGACGCCATTTTAACATGGGTGGGTTTTTGCTGTGCCTTCTAGGTTTTTAGCGATAGATATAGAGTAAATCAAAAATACTTATATTTTAAGTATTCTGAATGACAATATTCGGAAACTTCGCCGTAAAATCCTTCACTTTCAACGCCAGTTTTGCCGCCACCTTCCGGGCAATTGCTTTGTACATTTTGGCCGACTCGCTGTCAGGATCGGAAACAACCGTCGGTTGACCGGAATCGGCCTGAACACGGATATTAATGTCCAACGGCAACGCGCCCAAGAAATCGACATGGTTGGTTTCCGCCATTAATCGGCCGCCGCTCTGGCCGAAAATGGGTTCGGCTTGGCCGCAATTGCTGCAAATATGAACACTCATGTTTTCCACGATACCCAACACCGGCACGTTAACCTTATTGAACATCGCCAGACCGCGCTGCGCATCAATTAACGCGATATCCTGCGGCGTAGTGACGATAATCGCACCGCTCACCGGAATCTGCTGCGACAAAGTCAATTGGATGTCCCCGGTGCCGGGCGGCAGGTCGATAATTAAATAGTCCAGGTTTTGCCAGTTAGTATCGCGCAGCAATTGCTGCAAAGCATTTGTCACCATCGGCCCGCGCCAGATCACGGCCTGGTCCGCTTCCACTAGATAACCTATGGACATGGTCTGAATGCCGTAAGCTTCTTTCGGCTGCATGGTTTTGTTGTCGCGGCTTTCAGGCAGCCCGGACAAACCGAGCATGGTGGGAATGCTGGGTCCGTAAATGTCGGCATCCAAAATGCCCACTGTTGCGCCTTCCGCGGCTAAAGCCAATGCCAGATTAACCGCAGTTGTGGACTTCCCTACCCCACCTTTAGCTGAAGCCACGGCGATAATATTTTTAATGTTCGCCATCGGTTTCAATGTTTGCTGTACGGCATGGGCAACCATTTTAGAACCGACCTCCACTGCAACCGTTTTAACGTCCGGTAATTGCTTAAGACGGTTTTCAACTTCCAATTGTAATTGAGCATGGTAGCTTAGGGCAGGATAACCCAGTTCGATTTTTACATTGACATTGTTATCTTCAACATTCATAGCCTTGACCGATTTGGCGGTGATTAAATCCTGGCCGTGGTTGGGGTCGATGAAAGCTTTCAGGGCGGTTTCGATTTCTTTTTTAGTCAGTTCAGTCATGGCAAATTGCTTAATTTAATTAATGCCCTTCGACAGATCCTTCGACTATGCCAAGGACAGACTCAGGGCGAACGACAGATTTAATGATGTTATTCAATATAACCGTTCGTGCTGGTTTACACCAGAGACACTTCCTTCGGTCGTCGAAACATGAACTCATTATTGTCTTTTCAGCAATATTCTAAAGCAGTTTATGGGGTTGTTACTGCCCGTTAATCATGATTTTATGACATAATGAGAAACTAATCGGTACTAACTTGTTTATTGTATGCCATATCGAAAAATTCTTGTCACCAGCGCCTTGCCCTACGCCAATGGCCCGATTCATATCGGGCACCTGGTGGAATACATTCAGACCGATATTTGGGTACGCTTTCAAAAACAACGTGGGCATACGTGCTATTACGTGTGCGCGGACGACACCCACGGCACACCGATCATGCTTAAGGCCGACAGCTTAGGAATTTCGCCGGAAGCGCTTATCGGCCAAGTTTGGCAGGAGCATTTGGCTGACTTTACCGAATTCGGCGTGGCTTTCGATAATTACCACAGTACGCATTCGGAAGAGAATAAAGCACTTTCCGCATTAATTTACCGGCGTCTACATGATGCTGGACATATCAGCTCGCGCAGCATTACTCAAGCATTCGACCCGGTTAAAAACATGTTCCTGCCGGATCGCTTTATCAAAGGCGAATGCCCCAAGTGCGGCGCGCAAGACCAGTATGGCGACGGCTGCGAAGTTTGCGGCGCGACGTATAGCCCGACTGAATTAAAGAATGCAGTATCCGCAATTTCCGGCGAGAAACCGATTGAAAAAGATTCCGTGCATTATTTCTTCGATCTGGGCAATTTCAGCGACATGCTGCAAAACTGGACCAGTGCCGGGCATTTGCAGCCGGAAGTCGCCAACAAAATGGCGGAATGGTTGAAGGGCGGCTTGCAGCAATGGGACATCAGTCGCGATGCGCCTTATTTCGGCTTTGAAATTCCCGATGCTCCGGGCAAGTATTTTTACGTCTGGCTGGATGCGCCGATCGGCTACATGGCCAGCTTTAAAAACCTGTGCGATAAAAAAGACATAGACTTCAACGACTTCTGGAGTAAGGACAGCGACGCCGAGTTATACCACTTCATCGGTAAGGACATCATTTACTTCCACGCCCTGTTCTGGCCGGCCATGTTGACCGGCGCGCATTTCCGTACGCCCAGTGCAGTCTTTGCCCACGGCTTCTTGACGGTGAACGGTGAAAAAATGTCTAAATCGCGCGGCACTTTCATCAAAGCCAGGACTTATCTGGATCATCTCAATCCGGAATACCTGCGTTACTATTTCGCCGCCAAGCTCAGCGCAGGCGTGGACGACATCGATCTTAATTTCGACGATTTCAGCCAACGGGTCAATTCCGATCTGGTCGGCAAGGTCGTCAATATCGCCAGCCGGTGCGCCGGGTTTATTGGTAAGCGTTTTGGCGGCAGGTTATCCGCCACCAATGCGGAACCGGCCTTATTTGATGAATTCATTAATGCCAACGAACCTATTGCCGAATTGTACGAAACCCGCGAATTCGCCAAAGCCATGCGCGAAATTATGGCGTTGGCGGATAAGGCTAATGCTTATATCGACGACAAAAAACCGTGGTTACTTGCCAAGGAAGACAGCAAGGATCAGGATCTGCATGAGGTTTGCACGATGGGCTTGAATCTGTTCCGCGTATTGGCAGCTTATTTAAAACCCGTCTTGCCCGTATTGGTGAAGGAAGCCGAGTTGTTTTTGAATGTTTCTTCGCACAGCTGGATTAACGATATACAATTTTTGGGCGATCATACCATTAATGAATTCAAACCGCTGATGACTAGAGTTGATCCAGACAAAATTGCCGCCATTGTCGAAGCGTCAAAAGAAACGCTCGAAAAAACAACCGACAAGCCGAAGCCTAAACAATTCGAACCAATCGCACCGGAAATCATCATTGATGATTTCGCCAAGCTGGATTTGCGTGTCGCCCGTATCGTCAAGGCGGAAGCTATACCGGAAGCCGATAAGCTACTGAAACTGACGGTGGACATCGGTGACGAAACGCGGACGGTGTTTGCCGGGATAAAATCGGCTTATAAGCCGGAAGAACTGGAAGGCCGGTTGACTGTGGTATTAGCCAATCTTGCCCCGCGTAAGATGAAGTTCGGCAGCTCTGAAGGCATGGTGCTGGCGGCCGGGCCTGGCGGCAAGGATATTTTTGTATTAAGTCCGGATATTGGAGCAGTAGCGGGGATGCGGGTTAAGTAACTATTAATTCAAGCAAAAACTTAACGAATTAACAAATCACCGCCAAACCAACTAAGCAACACCTCGCGATAGCGCTCCGATTTGCGGATTTGCAGATGTTCCAGCGGATTGAGGTTGTCGGTAAGAACTAAACCATCTGTAGCATTAATCGCATATCGGCGTTGATTGAGCCAAGCTGTTTGTTCAGCGGAGAGCGTAGAAACGGCGAAATCCAGTGGCTGATTACCGGCCAGAAAAATAAAATCATTAAAGGCTTCGCCGGGTTCCGAGATATATAAGGATTGCTCGGCAAAGACCTGTTTCAGGGTATGAGAAACGGATGCCAAACCGCGCTGCCCTTCGCCTTCGCCAAATCCGACGAAATTCAGCGCCAACATGCCATCGGGCGATAATAAACCTTTCAGTTGCTGCAGGGTTTCTACCGTTAATAAGTGCGAAGGCTCCGAGCCGCCGGTAAAGCAATCGTGGATAATCAGATCGTAAGGCCCAGTTAAATGACGGATTTCGTAGCGGGCGTCGCCAATTACAGCTTTGCCGTTGGGCTTAAAGCCAAAATACGTGCTGGCGGCTTCTGCGACGGCGGGATCGATTTCCAACGTATCGACTACAATGCTGTATTTTTGCTGCAAGGCCATAGCCATGTGCCCTGCCCCCTGACCGATTAATAAAGTCTTTTTAATCGACGGTTTAATCGCCGGGATTAATGCGACGATATCTTGGTAAGTCAACCGATTTGCGCCATCAGTAATATTTGCCGCGCCGATCATGGAGGCGTCTGACGTTAAAAAGCGCAAGTTTTTGCTTTCCTGATCGATTACGCGGACATAGCCGTACAAGCTTTCGCGTTCCGACAGAACTTGAAAGCGGTTGTCTGACGGCGCTTGACCGGCATTAATGCACAACGGCAGCAGGCACAGTCCGGTAATCATTAATGCCACGCAAGGCAACACCGTAATTTTTAAAGCCGAGCGTTTTTGCTCGATAATCGCCACCAGCAACGCCAACACGAAAAGCACCAGCGCCGTGCTGATTAATATCTGCCGGGAACCGACCCAGGGAAACAGAAAGAAACCCAGTAATAACGTACCTATGACGCTGCCTAACGTGCTGACCGCATAAATAGAACCGGAACTGGCGCCCACGCCTTCCAATTTAGCAGTCGCCAGTTTAATGGCGAATGGGCCGACCATACTCAGCAATGTCAAGCTAGGCATAAACAACACCAGCGCACTGGTGAACGCACCGCCGCGCAACCCTAGGGAATCGGTCACCAGCAACACCGGTCTGGTAGCCCAGGGTATTAATAGCGTAAACAGCGCAGCCAGTGCGATGATTAATGATAAACCCGTGCGTTGCGCGCGGTCCGCCCAGCGCCCGCCGGTAAAATAGCCGATGGCCAATGCAATCATCGTGACTGAAATCAACGACGACCAGACATACAAACTGGCTCCGTAAAACGGTGCTATCATGCGCGTTCCCAGCAGTTCGATCACCATGACCGACGCGCCGGTAATAAAAACGGTTAGATAAATCCAGAGGTTGGCAGAGCTGTGTAGTTGTTTATCATTCATGAAATAGTTAATGTTGTATTAATGATATGATTAATTATCGCCCAGCGCGCCACTATTTTTTGCGAAAGCTGAAATGGGGTCCAATCCGATTTCAGCAGCGAAAAATGACGTGGCGAGTTTGCCTTCGGCGGTCTGCGTTCGTCCCGCTACAGCCCAAAACACAAAACATCGGCTTCCGCCTTGCTTCGTATTTTGACCTTGCGCGAATGACTTGACGCCGTGTCGTATGGCCTTGCATTTTGACTACGCACTACGCTTGCGCTCCAACTCCGTCAAAACGCCCGGCCTCTACGGCTACGCAGGGGTCGTCGTACATCGCTCGGCTTCGCTCGCTTCCATGTACTCCTTCTTGGTATTAACCGATTGTTAAGGAAGAAGTTTAATTTTATCCTGCCTGATTGCTCAGATCGCCGCCCACTTGGCCGGTCACATCAACCCAAAGATGCGGCAGGCTGAGTTCCGCTAACCATGACGGCCCCTGTTCTTCTTTAAGCATGGCGATTGTTGCGGCGCTACCCGCCACCACACAGAAATCGCCGAGTACACTGACTGCCGCCAGATGACGCACCGGCCAACCAGTCAGCGGATTCAATACATGGCCGTAGCGAACACCATTAATGACGATGCAGCGTTCGTAATCGCCGCTGCTGGCCAGTGCGCCTGCATTCAAGCAGATAGTATCCACCACGGCATTGTGCGTACGCGGATGGCGGATACCTACGCGCCACGGTGTGTTATCTGCTCTGGGTCCGATCACTTTAATATCGCCGCCCAGATTGATAACGCCATGCCGGATGCCTTGGGCATAACAGAGCGACGCCGCACGGTCTACCGCGTATTCTTTAACGATACCGCCGAAATCGATTTCCATGCCCGGCACTGAAAACGCCAGTTCAGGCCTCTGCCAGGACACTTTGCGCCAGCCGACGTACGGCAGTAAATTGTCGATTAACGACTGTTCGGGCAATTCTCCCGTATCGAAACGCCAGGCGCGGCGCAAAATGCCGGACGTAATATCGAATAAACCGTCGCTTTGCTGATAACAGGTATGGGCATAATTCAGCAGATTGGCGGTTTCTTCATCCACCGTTATCGCTTTGCCCTTTGCTGCTATCCGGTTGATTTCAGATAAAAAACTGTCGTCTTTATAACGCGAATAACGAGCCTCCAAGCGTTGCACATCGGCGATAACCTGGGTCGCGGCCTGATCTGCTTCTGCTTGCGTACGTGTAAACAATTGAATGTCGCACGGCGTTCCCATGGCTTTGAATGCCTTTTGAAAATACCGAAGCGGACGAGTGCGCACGACTTGGTCATCCGTTAATGTACGATGCCGGATTAATGCAATCCGTACACGGTTTATTAATCGTTAATCGATTCAAATCAGCTTGAAACTGTTACCCGGAGACCTTTTCGTTCAACAATTTTTCCACTATTTTTTGTAAATCCTCTGCTTCGCCGGGATTGAAACCCAGATGAATATGACGCACTACACCTTTACGGTCAACAATATAGGAAGACGGCATGGCTTTAACGTCGAAATCTTTGGCGCATTGCTTGGTGGCATCGGTCATAACCGGAAAACCGGCCGGATGTTTGGCGATAAAAGAGTTGGCGTCGTCGATGTTTTCATCCAGATTCACTGCAACAATTTGTAAACCCTGATCTTTGTATCGCGTATGCAGATCATTTAAAAACGGAAATGATTTAGCGCACGATCCGCACCAGGACGCCCAGAAATCGACATAGATTACTTTCCCCTTGTATTGGTTTAATGTGGCACCCGCAGGTTGTGCTGATGACCCTGTAAATTGCGATAAGGAACAAGTCGACATATTTTGGCCTATTTCCACTGCGCCGAGGTTGAGACAGTAAAACATAGCCCATACAATCAGCAAGTATTTTATAAAAAACTGATTTATCATGATTTTTATAGATGGTAAATGGTTAATAAGATAACATAAATGTATGCTTGGTCATTGTGCAATGTACTCAACACTAGGCCGTTGTGCGAGTATTTGTAATTTAATTTCGGCCAAACTTTGAACGGCTTCGTTCTTGTCATTAATCATTTGCTGCAACAAAGCAATATCGTCTTTAATTCCTTCAACCGCGATCAGACGTACGTCTGCCGACTCGTCATGCAACCCTTGTTGAATCGCAGCCAGGGCGTCATTTCCTTCGCAGTGCGTGAAGGTGGATAAGGCTTGCACCCGGACTTCCGGGTTTGGATCGGTTAGTGCCTGTTCCAGTACATCTCTTATAGCCGGATCGTCTTTCCTTCCGGTTGATAACAAAGCACCCAAAGCCATTGCTTTTTGTTGCGGATTATTTTCTTGCGCTTGCGTCAACAGCTTATTAATTCTGTTCTCTGTTGACGTAGCGGTTTCGCTCGATGTCTGTGTTTGTTCAATAGGCGCAGGAACAGGTAACTCCGTCTCGTCGGTATTCATTCCGGGTTTATTTACAGTTGAAGGTACTACCCATGCCTCGGCAATTGTTTGTTTCGGCTGATGATTAGCATCGCTAGGCTGATAACGAAACACGATATCGGCTTTGTTTTGTAACAAACAGATCAACACGCGCGGCAAGTCGGCGCCGGTACAATTGGCATTAACTAATTGCTCAGGCAGGTCTGATAAATGAAGCGAAAACCGGTGTTTTTCGGCTATATATTTTAACACTGTTGGCAATGACACCTGGGCAACGGTTAATGTTAATGCGCCGTTGTTTTCCGTCAAATGTAGCGCGTCTTTGGCTAAATCTGCGGATTTGCCGATCGGTTTAGCATTCACCGGATGCATTAAAAAACCGGTTGACATGAATAAACAAAATATCAATTTTGTTAGCTTAAACGCTATATTTATTAATAAGTTGTCCATAAGCTTGCTCGTCATCGTTAAAACGCCAGACTCCAGGTGGCGGAAAGCGTTCCGTCGCGCTCAAGCTGATAACCATTAACGTCGTCTTTGACCGGTTGCAACCACTCCACGCTGACGCGATTGCCCGCCAAATCGCCCGACGGTATAGCAGCGCTGAGACCAAAACCAATATCCCAAAACTTGCCGCCGTAACTGCCCGGATAATCCATCGGCCCGAATTGATTAATTAAGCCGTTGAAACGGCCATTAATGCTGCCCTGCGTGGTATAAACGCCACGAACGGAAGCGCTCAGCCAGTCGGTCAAATTGTAGCCGCTCCACGCCATGGCCTGAAATATATCGCCCAACGCATAGCCGGACTTGTTCTTGTCTTCCAAACGCACAGTAGCGTTGACTTGTGCTCCCCAAGAGAACTCTTCAAGCTGGCCGGTGTAGGTCAGGCTGGGTTTAAAATCCCAAGTGCCGTTACCCAACTGCATGCCGTAATGGATAAAGCCGCCTTCAACCTGATGATTACGGCGCAACTGGATATTAATATCGGCAGTCGGCGCACTTAAACCTGCGGTAGCATGAAAATGATGCGTACCATCATCAAAGAATTTAAATAATGCATACATACCCAGATCGCCGATGCCGCCAGTTTCATGGCCATTTTGGACATGGTGCTCTATATGTTCGCCGATGTTCGATCCGGCAGAATTGCCGATGTTGTTATTCGCCACGTCGTCATTCGGCGCGCCGCTGAGCCGTTTCATGTTCATACTCATGTCCATAAACTGCGGCATCAGCATTAATGTCAGCCAATCGGTCGGCGCATACATGAGATCGAGCATGTGCATGGTCATATTCATGCTGGCCGGTTTGAGAAAACAGGGGTTCGGCCCGCAACCGCGATTAACAATCGCCGAATCATTAACAGCAACATCGCCATTTAATATCGTGCCGCCCTGACTGCCGTACATGTAACGGTAGCCCACCATCATATCGCCCGCTTTCGGTAGTAAATGATCGAACATGACACCGGCTGGCGCATGGCTGCCGTGGTGGTGATGGCCGTGTTCGCCATGCTGCGCATGCTGATCGTGACTGCTGCCGACAAATGTGTCCAAATTAACTTTGACTGCTGCATTGGCCAGCCAGTAATCGAAGTCGGCAAAGGCGTTTTCTCCGCCGCCGCCCAGTTTGAACGATCCCTGATGGGTATAATATTCAAACCCGGTTTCCAAAGTCACGGCTTTACCGAAGGTTTTAGATACTGTCAGCGCACCGCTCAACGCACCGAAACCGGATAAACGGTGATCGCTGGAAAAATGATCAGGCAATTTATTCGGATTATAAGGCAATGCCGGATTCCTGCCGGTATTGGCAGGCTGTTGTCGATAAGCTTGTTCCGATACCAGCCATGGCGTATAAAAATCCGCTGCGCTTTGCGAGTAATAACGCACACGCGGCGTAAGCGTCCAGCCGTTGCCCAGCGGTTGCACCCAATCGGCTTCGAACGTGTGCGAATGAATGCCCCAGTCGTCCGCAGAAAACCGGTAATCGAAATGCAAAGCGGCATCCAGGCTATTAATGAATTGTACATAACGTCCGCCCAAATTCCATTGATTGCGAACTTCCGGGCGCTGTTCCAGCAAGGGTTTTAGCTTGCCTTGAATAATTCCAGGCGGCAAATTACCGTTCTGATTGAGCGGATCGATAAAAACAACGCTGACCGCTTTGTAAGGATTGGATAGATAACCCGTGCTACGAGTGTAACCTATATCCGCGCTCATCAATGCATTCTTATTAATAATCTGAGTTATGCCGAAATGGCTGGCCCAATCCTGACGGCCGCCGCTTAAAATACTGGACTGCGCCGAATCCTTGGTTTTAGTTAATTGACCGTTTGCGCGGTAATGGCTGTAGTCAAGATAAGGTAGCGAATCGTGATCGAGAACGGCATGAGTATCGCTGTTGGTATAGCTTAAATCCAGATTCAGCGTAGTCAGTTTTTGGTTAAGGTCCCATCGCCCGCCGATATTGCCGAAGCGCGATTCATAATCGTCTTCAACCGAAATGCCGCCACCTAAACTCAACGCTGCTTCATTCCATTCGTGCGTTAATTTGAAATCGCCTTGCTTGCGGGTTTCCGGCGACGCCGAAGCGAGTACGTGGGTTAATTGCTGGCTGGAAAGCAAGCCGCTGTCCGGCTCGCCGGGTAGAGCGTATGCGACCGGCTTGCGATTGCTATCAAATAATACCTTGCCGCCGTTTTGACCGGTTAGCAACGGCGATGCACCTGCTATAGTGCCAGCGTCGGAATAAACCTCACGGTTGTTACCGAAAACGGCGGGTGCTGTGGCAACGGGTGTGGCACCGCCCCAGGTATCCTGCGTATAGTTAAAAGCAAATTTGACGCGGTCGCTTAAGCTGACATTGGCGTGTCCGTGCTGACTTTCGACTTCAATCGGGTTGTAGGCATTTTTAATGCCGCCTATTTTATATTCACCGGTCTCTTCGTCCGACGACAAGCCTGTAATCTGCCGTTTACCTTCCTGATAATGGCTGTATTGAAAATCCAGAGAATCGCTTTCGGCCGCTTGCGCCGCCGGATACAGCAAACCAGGCAGCATTAATGCAGCGCCGGTCAAAGCCGATAAAAGGGGGGATGATGGTGAAATTTGTTCAGAACATCCGCGCGATTGGCTGTTCAATCTGGTTTTGCCATTAATAACAGCCACAGCCGCCTCCTTGCGCAGCACCAGCTGTTCCTGCCGCTTCCCGGCTTGAATAGATATGCGCCCGAATCACACTTTGTAAGGGAGTTGGTTCCTGAGCCATTTGCGGTTTAGCAAGCGTACCGCGCTCCCAAGATTTGACGGAAGTACAACCGTAAATTATCGTCAACAGTAACCAGATCAACAACAAACAACGTAATTTCATTTTAACGCACGATTACCGTGCAGTATTCATTATTGATTAATTTGTTATAAAAATGCACTAACCGTCAAGCGCAACTAGTCATTAATGCAATTATAGTTTTCTCAATGCATTAATTTTGTTAAAAACTATTGATTTTGTTTCATAACCGGATCAGAAGTGCCTGTATGCGCACCGGTTGCCGTTTCACAATGGAAAACCATAAAATAAACTTCCACACCTTTCTTGTCTTTTGGTGTTCGAATTCTTTGTATTTTTACTTGATAAGGACCTCTGTCACTTACTACTTTCACATCCGCGCTGGCTTTGCCGTCGTTATCTTTCGGATCGATGCTCAGTGTGCTTTCTTTGCCCGTGGTGAGCGAAGTTATTTGAATTCCGATTAGAGCCGGGTTTACCGGCCGTAGATCTGATACGTTGGCAATAAGATGATGCGGATCTCCATTACCGTCGTCATCACAATCGATTTGGAAAATGTCGGTGCCGGCGGCGGTCGAATTTTTTCTCCCGAGCGTACCAGCTTGCTCATGCGCAGACGCCAAACAAACATAACCGATCATTATTAATGACAGGAATAATTTTTTTAGCTTCATTGTTTTCATTTTAGTGACCTCGAATACCACACAAGTCGTTTTACAAGTCGATTAAATTGTTAAATCGTAAAATAATCCAACCCTGTTACTTCTTTGAATGCATTTTATTAGATTTTCCGCGTAAAACTAATAAGGAAGCAACCAAAATTATTATGAAGCACAAATAATCCAGTGATGGCCGCATTGCACGGCCATCACTGGAAAAGCGGGGATTTTAGTTATTAATTAATATGTTAAGGCATGATTAATTATTTATAACAATAATTTCTTACAAATTATTTTGGGCGTTTGCAGGAACAAATGGCTGAGTGTTTGCCGGGCTTAGGATTTCATCGAACGCCGCGCCATTAGGTTCTACGGAGACAT
>VGVA01000045.1 GCA_016874115.1 Gammaproteobacteria bacterium | reverse complement strand
AGCAACCTATAACCTGCGACGACTTTGCAGCCTGAAAACCTGCGGAATTTTGGCCTTTTAACGACCAAGCTGCGCCTGAAATGCACCAAAAAGGGCATTTCAGGATAAAAACCACTGAAAAGTGGGCGATTTTTTGCCCTGATGCATGGGGATCAAGATTCCTATATGTCGTTGGTCAAAGCAACGGCTGATTTTCAAAGTAAATCGAGGTGCCCTAAAGTTATCTGCATCATAAGCTTAATAATGGCGGATAGGAATTAGTATGAATACTTATAAGCTAATGTTTTTTCTAAACAATGTTTAATGAGAAAACACGTTTTAAGTTAATGGAGAAGCCGATTAATCAGTTAGCGCACAACGCCTTAATGGGATTGGGTTGAGAAGGCGTCCGGTATCGGCAGCCAGATTTTTTTAAGGAAGAGTCAGGTTATTGTAATGCCGTTGCAAAACCAGCCATTGCAGGGATTAATAGGGAATGACCGGATTATTCGTCATCCCTGTACAGGGCAACATGCATCACGCCCGCGCCATCGTCTTGAATAACAATAAATATCGGGCGGCAGCACACGGCGCAATCTTCGTAATAACTTTGCGCCCCGGCGGATTCATCAATTAATATCGAGATCGGCTCACCGCAATAAGGACAATTGTAAAAAGCTTCTTGCTGAAATAACAATGCCTTACCGATCTGTGCTGAAAGGATGGGTCGCCTTGGTTATTAATGGCTTATTAATAACTAAGCGGCGTAAATTAAGATAAATTACTTGCGGTTTAACGGTACATCCCGGCGGGTTGCGCCAGAATACAACTGTCTGGGGCGGCCGATTTTTTGTTCCGGGTCGCCGATCATTTCATCCCAATGCGAAATCCAGCCGATGGTGCGTCCCATCGCGAAAATCGCCGTAAACATTTTGCTGGGTATGCCCAAAGCATGAAGGACGATGCCGGAATGAAAATCGACGTTAGGATACAGTTTTTTCGCGATAAAATAGTCGTCTTCCAAAGCGATTTTTTCCAATTCCATCGCCAGTTTAAACATTTTATCGTCTTGCAAACCGAGTTCGTTCAACACTTCATAACAGGTTTCGCGCATTAATTTGGAACGCGGATCGTGATTTTTATAAACGCGATGACCGAAGCCCATTAACCGGAACGGATCGTTTTTGTCCTTGGCTTTATTAATGTACTGGCCGATACGGCTTACATTGTCGATTTCTTGCAACATGTTCAGGACAGCCTCGTTCGCACCGCCGTGCGCAGCGCCCCACAAACAGGCAATACCGGCTGTCACGCAAGCGAAAGGATTAGCGCCGCTGGAACCGGCCAAACGCACGGTGGAAGTCGAAGCGTTCTGTTCGTGATCGGCATGGAGGATCAGAATGCGATCCAATGCTTTTACCAGCACCGGATTGGGTTCGTAGTCATCGCACGGTGTCGCTTGCATCATGCGCATAAAGTTTTGCACATAACTCAGCTTGTTTTGCGGATACATGAACGGCGAGCCGGTGCTGTACTTATGGCACATGGCGACGATAGTCGGAACTTTGGCGATCAAACGGATGGCGACGCTCTTGCGGCCTTCGGGCGAATGGATGTCCATGGCGTCGTGATAGAACGCCGACAGCGCACCGACCACGCCGACCATAATCGCCATCGGATGCGCGTCGCGGCGGAAGCCCCGGAAAAACAGGTTAACCTGGTCGTGCACCATGGTATGCATGGTCACTTCGTGTTCGAAATCGGTTAATTCGTTCTGGCTCGGCAGTTCGCCGTGCAGCAACAAGTAGCACACTTCAAGATAGGTGCAGCGTTCGGCCAGTTGTTCAATCGGATAGCCGCGATACAACAGGACGCCCGCCTCGCCGTCGATATAAGTGATTGCCGAACGGCAACTGGCGGTTGAAGTAAAACCGGGATCATAGGCAAACATACCGGTTTGTTTATACAGGCTTTGCACATCTAAAACATCAGGGCCGGTCGTACCTGATAGCACAGGTAACTCGCACATCGGCTGATTGTTATCAGTCAATGTCAGGCTGCGGGGAGCGGTCATGGAATCTCTCTCAGTCTTAAAGGTTTGTTTTAGGTTACCATAATGACGGTAAATTGCTAAACTTGAATGGCGTCAGTGACGGCTTTATGCGCTAGATCAGTGATTTTTAACCAGTTTTTTTCATTAACAATATTTTGTGGAGCCAGCCAGGAGCCGCCGACACAGGCGACATTCGGTAACTGCAGGTATTCATTATAGTTTCCAGACGAAATTCCGCCAGTCGGGCAGAAAGTGACTTGCGGAAACGGTCCGTAAATTGCTTTCAGCATGGGGATGCCGCCTGCAGCTTCCGCCGGAAAAAATTTTAGATGGTCCAGTCCGTAATCCATAGCCTGCATTAATTCCGACAACGTGGCAATGCCGGGAATTAATGCGATACTGCTGGTACTTGCCGCAGTCAACAGGGCAGGGGTAATACCGGGGCTGATGGCGAAGACGGCACCTGCTTCTTCGGCGGCGCGCAGTTGCGCCGGATTGGCAATGGTGCCTGCGCCGACGATAGCGTCTTTTACGTTTTGGCTGATCAACTTGATGGCTTGCAGCGCAATCGGCGTACGCAGCGTAATTTCCAACACATTAATGCCGCCCGCTACCAGCGCTTGCGCTAAAGGAATGGCGTCGTCCAGGTTTTGAATCACCATGACAGGCATTACCGGGCTGGCCGACAGTATCTCTTTAGGTTGAATTTTCCAATTTTTGTTGTTCATAAATGGTTGATAATTAATTAAAAGGCTCAAGGCTCAAGGCTCAAGGCTCAAGGCTCAAGGCTCAAGGCTCAAGGCTGAAAGTATATGTTGTGTTGTTTTTGCCTTTGGCCTTGTGCCTTTCGCTTACCGCATTATTAATCGACGGCAAATAAATTGGAAGCACCGGTTTCCGCCGATGATGCGCCCAGGCGGAAGCCGCCGAACATTTCCCGCCCCATGCCGTAATGGTGATTTTTGGCTGAATTAGGCCACGGTACACGGGCGTTGAACTCCGCCTCAGAGACCAGCACATTAATGTCGCCGCTTTGTAAATTCAAAGAGATAACATCGCCATTGCGCACTTTAGCTAAAGGGCCGCCAACCTCGCATTCCGGGCAAATGTGAATAACCGACGGCACCTTGCCGGATGCGCCGGACATCCGGCCATCGGTTACCAGGGCAACTTTAAAGCCCTTGTCCTGCAATACGCCCAGCGGCGGCGTCAGCTTGTGCAACTCCGGCATACCGTTGGTGCGCGGCCCTTGAAAACGGATAACGGCGACGAAATCTTTTTCCAATTCACCGCGCTTGAAGGCTGCCAAAAAGTCTTCCTGGTCGTCAAAGACGACCGCAGGCGCTTCCACAATTTGGTGATCTTCAGAAACAGCGGACAGCTTGGCAATCCCGCGCCCCAAGTTACCTTTCATGACATGCAGACCGCCACCGGTGGCGAACGGTTCTTTTACGGTGCTGAGTACTTCCTTGTCGAGAGATTCTTTCGGTATCGGCTCCCAGGTCAATTTATTATCGATTAACTTCGGCTCTTTGGTGTAATTAAGCATCCCACAGGTATCGGCAACGGTCAGGATGTCTTCATGCAACAAACCGTTTTTCAGCAACTCGGCTATTAATACGCCCATGCCGCCCGCCGCTTGAAAGTGGTTCACGTCGGCAGGGCCGTTGGGATAAATTTTGGCGATTAATGGCACGGCTTTGGAGATGCGGTCGAAATCATCCCAGTTCAACACGATGCCGGAGGCGCGGGCAATAGCGATGAGATGCATAGTATGGTTGGTGGAACCGCCGGTTGCCAGAAGGCCGATCACCGCATTAATAATCGCCTTTTCCGAAACCATGTGCGCTATCGGGCGATAATCGTTGCCGAAAGCGGTAAATTTCAACACTTGTTGCGCTGCTGCTTTGGTTAATTCGTCGCGCAACGGTGTATATGGATTAATGAAAGAGCTTCCGGGTAAGTGCAAGCCCATGATTTCCATCATCATTTGATTGCTGTTGGCGGTGCCGTAAAAGGTGCAGGTACCGGCGCTGTGGTACGAAGCGGATTCCGCCGCTAAAAGTTCTTCCCGGCTGATTTTGCCGACTGCATAGGCTTGCCGCGCCCGCGCTTTCTCCTTGTTGGTAATGCCACTCGGCATGGGGCCAGCCGGTACGAACACGGCAGGCAAGTGGCCGAAACTCAGTGCGCCGATTAATAACCCTGGCACGATCTTATCGCACACGCCCAGATACAACGCACCGTCAAACATATTGTGGCTCATGCCGATAGCCGTCGCCATGGCGATCAAATCGCGGCTGAACAGCGACATTTCCATACCCGGCTGGCCTTGTGTAATGCCGTCGCACATGGCCGGAACGCCGCCTGCTACCTGCGCCATGCCGCCCGCTTCCTTAATGGCGGCTTTAATTAAATCGGGCGCGTTTTTATAAGGCTCGTGCGCCGACAGCATATCGTTGTAAGACGTAATAATGGCGATGTTGGCCTTCTGGTTACCGCGCATGTCGGTTTTTTCGCTCGTCTCGCAAGCGGCAAAGCCGTGCGCCAGATTGCCGCACGGCAAACGTAGGCGTATAGGGCCTTGCTTGTTCAGGCCGTCAATATATTTCAGATAAGCGGAGCGGGTTTTATCGCTGCGTTCGATCACTTCCTGCGTGACTTTTTCGATAACTGGATGCATAAATTTCTGGCTTTTTTAGCTTATTAATGACTTAGGGATAGATTATAAGCAATTTTAATCAGCTTCTCATTTTTTAAGATCGTTACCGTTCTCCTTCTTGGTTGTGATTTGCAGATAGGCTATAGTTGGTTACACTGGCGCCTATGGTGGGGCAAGACAAGCGATTGTTGTGATTTGCAGATAGGCTATAGTTGGTTACACTCGCCCTTTTGCAAGACGATGTTTTTCAAGGCGCAATTGTCGATTTTTTGTTTCAAAAAAGAGACAATTGCGCCGGCGCGGCTTCAATGGGCTTGCGTTTTTTGCCATAAAAAACTTCAATTCTGCCGAATTGTTTGTCGGTTATTTTTACGATTCTCACCTCGCCGTCCGGCGGTAACCACGCCTTAACCCGTTTGGCATGGACAAGGGCGTTTTCGTCGCTGGCGCTGTGCCGCATATTCACGGAATATTGCATCATCACAAAGCCGTCGTCCAGCAGTTTTTTTCTGAACACCGTGTAATTTTTGCGGTCTTCGGCGGTTTCCGTCGGTAAGTCGAACAGGACGATAACCCACATGGAATTCAGCCCGCCAAAGGTCATGCCTTGCCCGCCCGCCGCGTGTTGCCGTGCAAGGATGGGGCATTAGCCGTGGTTTTAACATACATCCGCCGGGGATATTGCAAGGCATAGCCGCTGTCGTCAAAAGCCCGTTTCAAGTCCGCCAATAAATAATGGCAGGCCACCATTAATGGTAGGCATTGCTCTTGCCACAGCACGGTTTCGCTTAAGATATTCAATAAGGCCAGTTTGGCGCTTAAGTCCACTTTCGGTTCCGCTTGGTTTTCCGCCAGTTGATGCACCGTCCAATCCACCCAGGGGCGGAAGGGTTCCATCAGGTCATCCGCCAAACACAGGCCGTTGTACTGGTTGCTGTGGAACAGCCCCAAAGCCGGGTGTAAACCGCTGCCGACAATGGCGCGGGCAATTAACGCCCGGATAATGGCGTAACCGTAGTTAAGCAGGCTGTTAATGTCGTCCATGTCGGTATTGCGCCTAAACTCCTTGCCAAACAACAACGGCCAATATTTTTGCGCCGCCTGTGCTTCTAGATTGTCCGGGTCGCCGGATTTTACCTTAGCCGCCAGCCGCTCAACAGGCGCATGGGTAAGACCTAAGTTCTTTAAGGTTTCCGCTTGATTGCTGATCTTGTGCCGAACAATCTGGCTCCACAGGCGCTTTTTGCTGGGTACGGACAGGCTAATCTGCTGCTGCAAAATTTTGGTGTGCAAGGTATTGGCATCGCTTATCGGCAACAGTACGGAATACGGCAAGTGGCGCTCGTCGCAAAACACCAGGGCGACATTGTTTTGCTGGCAGGCAATGACCACCTGCTGGGTTAGCACGATTGCTGGATTTTCCAGGATGACCACGCCGATATCCTCAATCGGGATTTGCCCAACGGTTTCGCCTTTTTTGTCGATCAGCAGTTGCTTATTCTTCAAGTGTAGATACGCTGCCTCGCTGATGTCGATGGTGCGCTTAATCATGAGCTTAACTTGCCGATGGCATTAATTTTGTGTTTTTGAAATGACTACTTCTCGAAGGATTCTTTGTTGATGCTAAAGTAAATTTCCTCACTTTTATTATCCAAAGTTGTTGTAGTGTGTAGTCGTAAAACAATTCTATTATCGCCTGATTCCAACTTCTGCACCCGATAAAACACCCGCCTACCTTCTTTTTCCACACTCACTAAGTCGTTACGGTGCAAGGCCATCGCAAATTCCGCCTCCGCGCCGTGATCAGTTTTTATGATGGCTTCTCGATTAACGCCCCGTTTAGCGGCGGATTTGCTGCCCGTCATGGCGCGGCGGTGCGCTTCCATCATGGTGACGAAGTGGCCGGAATACGCGCCCGTGCTGGTGTTCTTGACGATTTCAACATGGTGCAGATTGCCATAAGCCAGCCACTTGAACACTTTGCCTTGCTTGTCCTTGGCACCGTACTTGCTTTTTTCCAACTTTGCCAATGTTGTCTCAGATTGCAACAACCGCACTCTTTTAATTGGGGTAATGCCGTCTTTGTGCAGCACTTTTACGCCTTCGGCAAAGGCTTGTTTGGGATTATTGCTGTAGTTGGCTAAATGCTCCGTGACGATGTCCTTAACCACCGGATCAATAATCTTATCTACTTGGGTAAACGTGCCATCCAGGTTTTTGCGGTTGACATTGCCGACACATTCAATAAACCCCGCGCCGGTAACTTCGTGCAATTCGCCATTCAACTTTAACTGCGGCGCATGGGCGACGATAATCTCCGCCAATTTAGTTTCCAAATCACTTCGCAAAGACTGCCAGGGCGGGTCGATGACGACATCCCGCATATCCAACCCGGTTTGCGTTTTTTCCAGATATTGCGCGGTTTTCACCAAATCTTGGTACAAACGCCTATCTACACAGGCGATTACAACCGCATCAATGGCGTGGTGGCGGTGGTCGGTGCGTTCCTTTTTGTCGGTTTCGCCGATCAGATCGTTTAAGCCCCAGATGTGGCGCAGCCAAGCCGTGGTCGTGCCTTTGCTTACGCTAATATCGCAGCCCAATTGTTTTAGGTACTTTTGCGCTTCCCGGCTGATGTAGCGGGTGTCGTTAAGCTGGCTGCTGATGAAGTCGCGCTGTTGCAATTCAGCATTGTGGGTGAAAAAGCGGTCGCGCTTGGACTTTAACGACTTATCCCAACGGCTGATGGCTTGGGTTATCTGGTTCCATTGCTCACTATTGCCGCCAAAGGCATCAATCGGTGTGCGCTGGCCTTTGTTGCGGTTTTCCTTGACATAACAAACCACCTTATTCATGTAGGAATCATCCAACGACAAGCTGTAAGGCCAGATGTGGTCAACCTCGACGTTGGCACTGAATAATTCCGATAAGCTGATGGTCTTGCCGCTGTACGCACAGCAATTTTTCTGGTCTTGCCACAACCGGTATTTCAGTTTATCGGTCTTGCTGGGGTATTTGGATAACTTCAAGTGCGGGTTTAGTGCCGCTTGTTCCTTAAATTTTTGTTCGGCTTCGTCATTGGCCTTGGTGTTGGCTTTTTGTTGTTTTAGATGATTTTGATATTTGGTTGTGTTCATCTCCAAATCCCGCGCCATTTCAATGCGTATCGCATCGGGTTTGCCATATTCCGCGATAATGGCGTTAACCAACCGCCGTAATTCATGCAAGCCTTTGCTGACGATAGGATTGGGCAAAAACGGCGGCGCACCGAGCTTGTCTTTCACTTGGATTTCTTGCACTTCATAACCATAACCCGCGCTAATCCTGGCATCGGAATAGATTTGGCCTTTTTCCAGAAACGGCAGAAGCTTTTTGATGGCTTTTAAGCTGAGACTGCCATGCCCCGGCTCAAATTCCAGCATACACAGTTGCACGGCGGTGTTGGCATCCAATTGCCAATGCCGCGTCAGGCGGTTTTTCAGCACCGATTTTTTGGTGATGGTGAGCAAGTCCTCGACCAAGGCTTTCTGTTTTTCATCCGGCAAGTTATCCCAGGCCGGAAATTTACTGCGGATTTCGCAGGCGGTGATGTTGCCTTTGAGCTTTTTGTTGCCGATTTCCAGGTTGAATTCGTTGTTTTTGCTTAAGCCCAATTCTTTTCGTAAAGCAGCGAACGTAATGGATTCTTTTTTTTCAAACAGCTGAACCAGCGCGCCACTATTTTTCGCGAAAGCTGAAATGGGGTCCAATCCGATTTCAGCAGCGAAAAATGACGTGGCGAGTTTGCCTTCGGCGGCCTGCGTTCGTCCCGCTACAGCCCAAAACACAAAACATCGGCTTCCGCCTTGCTTCGTATTTTGACCTTGCGCGAATGACTTGACGCCGTGTCGTATGGCCTTGCATTTTGACTACGCACTACGCTTGCGCTCCAACTCCGTCAAAACGCCCGGCCTCTACGGCTACGCAGGGGTCGTCATACATCGCTCGGCTTCGCTCGCTTCCATGTACTCCTTCTCAGTTTCTGCTTATCAATGTCAGTAATCGGTACGTACTTATCCTGATACGGATCGAAATATTGCAAGTTGTTGATGTCTTGCAGATAACGGAAACGCTGGCACTCCAGCCAGGCGACCTTAGCGCGGTATTTGTCCGGCTCCAGCGAACATTTACCGATGCGGTCTTCCTTCAATTTCAACGGGCGTTGGTAAAAAATGGTTTGTTCGATTTCTTCTTTTACCTTGTCGTTGAGAACCGGATGATGCTGTCTTTGTTGTTGCCAGATCAAGTCCAACTCATCACCGTACATCTGCCTGTCGGTACGCAAATGCCCGCCTTCGGTGGCGCGGTTGCGTTTGCAGTCGTGGTGGTCGAGCGAGGCCAAATATTCGCCCAAGGTGCGGTAGCCTGCTTCGGCAATCGTGGCTTTAAGTTGGTTAATGTCTGCCTTAAATGCGGACTCTTCCTTGCCGCGCTCGGTGCTGGTTTCGACCTTTTCTTCTTCCTCAGCCAATACATCCAGCACATCCGGATCGTCTACCATATCGCCCAGTAAGGTTTTCCGGTTGCTTAAAAAACCGCGCCGCTGGACTAAATGCAGAAAAATTCGGCCTAATTCAAATGTTGTTAATGGTTTATCTAAAGCTTTTGCCCGCAATTGGTAAGGGTTGCCTAAGGTATTGAGGGTAATTTCCGGTGCGAGGTTGTCTTTGAGTTCTTGTGGCAATAAGCCGAGTTGGATCAGATAATTGAGCATCCGTGCCTTACGCCGGGCGCGGCGTTGAAGAACGCGCCGTGTGAGCCTAGCATTGCGCCGTTTGACGTTTTTAGGTGTCGGTGTTTTTTCTTCCGCCGCCTTGATAAAAATTCGGCTGCCCACGTCTATGAGCTTAGTGGGCTTGCAGTCCTGCTCTTCCAACAAAGCCCAACCAATAGAATTGCTGCCCAAATCCAATCCAAGAATTCGCTTGCTCATTTTTCACCTTCGTCTATAATCAGTTGCGTAGTGTAACCAACTATAGCCTATTGCTTTGCTTTTCATACCAATGGAAGGTTATTCCGTAGGCAACGCTTTCAAGCGACTCAGGCCCTCACGAGGTGTAAACCGACGGGGGCTTTTTATTTTGCGCGGTATGAATAGCCCGCAAGAAAATTCAATTCGCACAGACGCGATTTCTTCTTGATGTACTAAAAATTTCCAGTCGGACGGGGCATGCTGCCCCGTTCGTAACATTTCGACGTGGTTCAACAGCCACCGTCGGCAAAACGTAAGTGAGGAGGTAATATACCCCGTCACGCGTTAAGAAATTCTTACAATTAATCCGATTAAGCAATCGTCGAAAAAATCCGATTGCATCAGCAAGTTGTAATGATATCGGCGAAGTTTATTCGCGGGATAAGCGGGTAAATTGTGCGGGAGTATTAATAGCGTGATGGTGCCTTGGGCCGGAGTCGAACCGGCACGGCCGTTAAGCCGAGGGATTTTAAGTCCCTTGTGTCTACCAATTTCACCACCAAGGCATGATAGTGCGGATGAGGACGGCATTATATCTCATCGTCAAAAATAAACTAGGGTCATCTTGCTTTTATTTGCTTATTAATGGCGCTTGGCCTATGCTGACAGGTGTAATTGACATGCGTTTTTTCTTGATTTCGTTTCCATTTTGTTGCCGGTTGGAGGAAACCTTTAATGCCTGAAAATGGTCTTCGCTTCATCGTATTAATCCTTTTTTTCTTGCTGATGTCTCTCGCTGCCGTTGCCCAAGAAGATTTGTCTCAGGCCGTACTGCCGGTCGGCAGTTTTTCTGCGGGGTCGTTGGCTGGCTGGAAAAATAAGTCGTTTCAAGGTGAAACTTCTTGCCGATTAATCACCGATGGTCAGATTAATGTATTGAAAGCCGAGAGCCATGCGGCGGCGTCCGGTTTGTTTTTCGAGCAACGTATCGATTTGAATAAAACGCCGGTCATGAATTGGCGCTGGCGAGTGGAACAGCCGTTAACGGGGCTTAACGAGCAGACGAAATTGGGCGACGATTTTGCGGCGCGGGTGTATGTGGTAGTCAGCGGCGGTCTGATATTTTGGAACACCAAAGCGATTAATTATGTGTGGGCGAATACCACACCCAAAGGCAAAATCTGGCCGAATCCATTTGCTGGCGATCATGCCATGATGGTTGCCGTGCGCTCTGCTAGCGATAAAACCGGCCAATGGTTTTCGGAAAAGCGTAATGTACGTGAAAATTTTAAACGGCTTACGGGCGAGGATATTCACTATATCGATGCGGGCGCATTAATGACCGATACTGATAATTCGTCCGGCCAAGCCGTTGCTTATTACGGCGATATTTTTTTTACCGCGGAGTAATCATGCACGATACGCTTCCCTATTTGGAACCTACCGACTTTCCCGTCATTAATAGAGCCAGGGTTGAGGTATTGCAGGTTAACCTGGGGTATTTGTGCAATCTAAGTTGTACTCATTGCCATGTTAACGCCGGGCCAAAGCGTACAGAATTAATGGATAAGCAAACGGTTGATTTGGTTCTGGATTTTATCCGCCGGGAAGCCATTACTACACTTGATTTAACCGGCGGCGCACCGGAAATGAACCCGCATTTCAGCTATCTGGTCAGCCAGGCCAGAGCAATGCCGATTAAGGTGATCGACCGCTGCAATCTGGTGATCCTGCAAGAGCCGGGTTATGCTTGGCTGGCCCCGTTTCTGGCGGAACATCAGGTGGAAATCGTGGCTTCCTTGCCTTGTTATCTGGAGGATAATGTAGACAAGCAACGCGGCAAAGGCACTTTTACAGCCAGCATTCATGCCTTGCAGCAATTGAATAGCCTGGGTTACGGGCAGGCAGATCAAAAGCTGCCATTACATCTGGTTTACAATCCGCAAGATCATCATTTACCGCCCGAACAAACCTATCTGGAACAGGCTTATAAAGAGTATTTGCTTAACCATTTCGGTATTGTATTCAATCAGTTGTACGCCATGAGCAATCTACCCATCCAGCGTTTCGGCAGCCAGTTAATTAGTAAAGGCTTATTTAAAGATTATATGCAGGTGTTGAAAGAAAATTTCCGGCAGGAAAATTTGGATAGCGTCATGTGCCGAACGACCTTAAGTGTTGACTGGCAAGGTTATGTCTATGATTGCGATTTTAACCAGATGTTGAACTTGCCGCTGGGCGCGGGTTGCAACGGCAAGGTACATTTAAGCGATATTGAGTGCAGGACATTAATCGGAGCGCCCATTGCCGTAAGGGAGCATTGCTACGGCTGCACGGCAGGCCAGGGCAGCAGTTGCGGCGGGGCATTGGTTAATTAATGATTAATTGAACAGGAAAGGTCATGACAGTAGAAACAGGCGTGTTAGAACGGTATTCCCAAGGAGCGGAAAGCAAACAGGCGGATTTGTGTTGTCCGGTCGATTACGACAAGTCTTTACTGGCTCTTTTGCCGCCGGAAATCGTCGAAAAAGATTACGGCTGCGGCGACCCTTCCCGTTATGTCAAACCGGGCGATACGGTGCTGGATTTGGGTTCGGGTTCCGGCAAAATTTGTTACATGGCGGCGCAACTGGCGGGTGAAAACGGCAAAGTCATCGGCGTGGATATGAACGACGACATGTTGGCGTTAGCCCGTAAGTACCAGCAAGAAATGGCGCAGAAGCTGGGTTCTAATCGCGTGGAATTTCTGAAAGGCCAAATTCAGGATTTGGCGCTGGATGTGACGGTAATGGACAACTATCTGGCGCAGCATCCGGTGCAAAAATCCGGAGATGTGATGCGTTTACGCGCATGGCAAGACCAGCAGCGGAAAGAATCGCCATTAATAAAAGACAATTCGGTCGATCTGGTAGTTTCTAACTGTGTACTGAATCTGGTGCGCGACAGCGACAAGGAACAGATGATCTCAGAGATATTTCGCGTGGTAAAATCGGGCGGGCGGGTTGCGATTTCCGATATCGTCAGCGATGAACCGGTTCCGTCGCATCTCAAACAGGATCAACACTTGTGGAGCGGTTGTATTTCCGGTGCCATGCAAGAATATGCCTTTTTACAGGCCTTTATTAATGCCGGTTTTATTGCGGTAAGTTACGACAAATGGGAAAGCCAGCCTTGGCAGGTGGTTGAAGGCATCGAATTTCGCGCGGTAACCATCACTGCCGTAAAACCGCACCGTGAGCCGTGTATTGATAAAGACTACGCCGTGATTTACCGTGGCCCGTTCTCAAAAGTTTACGACGACGATGGTCATGTGTATTATCGTGGCCAACGCATGGCAGTGTGCGAACGGACGTGCCGAACGCTGACAGGCGATGAATACGGCAGTCATTTCATCAGCATTGCGCCAGCCGTCGACCAGCCCGGCAAACCGTGGGATTGCGCTACCGGCACGGTCAGAAAAGTTGCCGACACCAAAGGCGGCCGACATGCAAATCACTGCGAAACCGGTGAAGGCTGTTGTTAATGATTAACTCCATCATCTAATCGGAAAAAATATCATGACTTTACATGCTTTCGATGACAATCGTATCCGTTGGCAAAAATTAGGCGACTTTGAGCATTTACTGTACTTTATTCTCGATATTAATGAAGAACTTAAAATAATCGATGTCTTGTTCAAATTTTCCGCCAATCAACAAATTGTGTTGCACCGGCATAAAGTTCACAACAATACATTTGTAGTGCAGGGCGAACATCGGCTTTATGAAGCTGATGGTCGGCTAAAAGAAGTTCGACCTGTCGGCAGTTATACCGTCAGCCCACCTAGTGATGAACCGCACCGGGAAGGCGGCGGCGATCAGGATGTCATCGTGTTGTTTAGTATTCGCGGCAGCGATGGCGTGTTATATGAAATTCTAAATGATGATTTGTCTATAGCTGCAACCTTGAGTATGCAAGATTTGATTAATCTTTTTCAATTGCAGCGCTCTGCATAATGGCTTTACCCTGCAATTAACTGATCTTAAAAAGAATCTGCTGTTACATTAACGGCGGCGTCCGGGGGGGCGTGAGGGTACGTATCTAGGCGCCGGATAATAAGACCGGTAACCGCCCCAGTAGTAGGGAGAATAGCCATAGCCGAAACCGCCGTAAGGATAAAAGCCGCTACCATAGCCGAAACCGTAACCCCAGCCGCCGTAACCGCCGTAATAGGGCGAGTAGGGGTAATAATAGTCTTCTTCCCACAATTGAATGTGATTAGCAGAGATTAAAGGTATTAATAAATTCTTATTGCCGACTTTGCGTTCCGTCAAGCCTTGCAGGTTACCGGCAATGGTAATCGGTTTGTTTTTCGTATAAACGGCGGGATCTAAAAACCCTGAGCTTTTCACTACAAAGCGCCCTTGGCTTTTATCGTCCAGTCCTGGTCTGCCGCTGCTGTTTAGCGGATAGGACAGCACCTGTAAGGCGCTGAAATTGGTTTCGTTTTCTACTTCAACAATTAAACCGCCCCACCGCACGGGGGAGTTGTTGAATTTTTTCGTGCTTGCCAGCGCTTCATAATAACCGAGATCATAAGCGGGCGGATTTTCTATCGCTGGCGGTAGATGAGAACAGGCAGTTAATAAAAAAACAGCTAGAGGCAAGATTTTTTTCATCGATTAATTCCTGTATGTCAATAAATTTGCCGTAGTTGTTATTTGCTACGGCTTACTCAAAAATCACTACGTTAGGCAAGTATATGTCAATATGTAAGAAATCTCAGGGTTGTTTACAGAGTGGTTGATTAAAATATTGGTAGAGTATTTCATAAGGAGTTGAATTATTCAAAGCCTTGTGTGGTTTGACGGTGTTATAGAAGTTGATGAAACGGTTC
>VGVA01000044.1 GCA_016874115.1 Gammaproteobacteria bacterium | reverse complement strand
ATGGTCGCAAAGTCCACGTGCTTTTCCATTACTTGCAGAATGTCGCCCAACATATCGAGTTTGGCTTCACGTTCTTCGGCGGCAAATAGGCTTTCTTTGATCATGGTGGTGTGCATCAATCTAGCGGCTATGTAGATATGCTATTTTAACATGGGTGGGTTTTTCGATGCGCCCCAATGAGGTCTCTTAGGTGGTAATAAACTGGTTAAGTGTCTACGATGTGGAAATTTTGTCAAGCCTGACGCGTGAGCTAATGCGCAGAATTTTTGATTAACCAGCCGATTATTAATGAATTATTGCTGCGTATGGCTATCTAACGAAAGTGTTTGAAGTTTATCTGGCGTCCAGGTTTGATAATTAAATAGGCAGTTTATTGAATTTGCTTGCTATTGTTGTATCCCAGGCTATGTTATAATCCTCTTTTTTATTAGGTGTTTAATTAATTTTTATGGCGAAAGAAGATCAAATCGAAATGGAAGGCAAGGTTATCGATACCTTACCGAACACCATGTTTCGAGTTCAACTGGAAAACGGGCATATTGTGACCGCTCACATTTCAGGGAAAATGCGTAAGCACTATATTCGTATTCTTACAGGGGATAGCGTGAAAGTCGAAATGACGCCTTACGACTTGACCAAAGGACGTATCTCATTCCGGATGCGGTAATTTCCGCCGCGCCAACAGGCAAGCGGCGGAATTGCCGTTCCGATGCGCTGCCCTTCAGTTGTTTTCAGAAACAGTCAGTTCCTTGCTGGTAATAGCAAAACGCAGTTCGTTGTTCTCCATGTAGATACGAACGTCGCCGCCTTTTGCCAGTTTGCCGAAAAGCAGGTCATTCGCCAGCGGTTTCTTGATTTTTTCCTGAATTAACCGCGCCATCGGCCGTGCACCCATTTTCGGATCGCAGCCGTTTTCGGCCAGCCACAGGCGGGCTTCCGCATCCAGAGACAAAGTAACGTTTTTGCCGGACAGCAAGCCTTCCAATTCGAAAATAAACTTATCGACAACATGACCGACAATGCTGATATCCAGAGGTTTAAACTGGATAATCGCATCCAGACGGTTGCGGAATTCCGGCGAAAAGCCTTTTTCGATGACTTTCAGGCTATCCGTCGCATGATCCTGCAGGGTAAACCCGATAGACGCGCGGCTGCTTTCTTCCGCGCCGGCATTGGTCGTCATGACCATGATAATATTACGAAAATCGGCTTTTCGGCCATTGGTGTCGGTTAATGAGCCGTGATCCATTACCTGTAGCAATAGATTAAAGACATCCGGGTGCGCTTTCTCGATTTCGTCAAGCAACAAGACCGCGTAAGGATGTTTGCTGATTTGCTCGGTCAGTAGGCCGCCCTGGTCGAAGCCGACATAGCCCGGAGGCGCGCCGATTAATCGCGAAACGGTATGCCGCTCCATGTATTCAGACATATCGAAGCGTATTAATTCGATGCCCAAAACTTTGGCAAGCTGGCGCGTAACTTCGGTTTTGCCGACGCCGGTCGGGCCGGAAAACAGGAAGGAACCAATGGTTTTTTGCGCTTCTCGCAGTCCGGAACGCGACAATTTGATGGCTGTTGCCAAGGCGGAAATCGCTTCGTCCTGACCGAAAACCAGCATTTTGAGGTTTTTTTCCAAGTTCGCGAGTTTTTCAATATCGTTAGAGGAAACCGATTTTGCCGGAACCCGGGCAATTTTAGACACGATTTCTTCAATTTCGGTCGCGCCGATCACCTCTTTGCGCTCATTTAACGCCAGCATCCGTTGTTTAGCACCGGCTTCGTCGATAACGTCAATCGCTTTATCGGGCAAGTGCCGGTCGGTTATATAGCGGTCCGATAATTCGGCAGCCAGCCTGAGCGCTTCGGTCGAGTATTTTACGTCATGGTGTTCTTCAAAACGCGATCTCAACCCTTTCAAGATTTGTACCGTTTCTTCAACAGACGGTTCCAAGATGTCGATTTTTTGGAAACGTCTTGCCAGGGCGTGATCTTTTTCAAAGACGCCGCGGTATTCCTGATAGGTCGTAGAGCCGATGCAGCGCAGCTGCCCGGAAGCCAGCATGGGTTTAATTAAATTAGACGCATCCATGGTGCCGCCGGAGGCCGAACCGGCACCGATAATGGTATGGATTTCATCGATAAAAAGAATTGCTTCCGGTTTGATTTTTAGGTGATTAATTAATGCTTTCAGGCGTTTTTCAAAATCGCCCCGGTATTTGGTGCCTGCGACCAATGCACCTAAATCCAAAGAATAAATAACATGATTCAGTAAAACGTCAGGTACGCTTTCTTCAACAATGCGTTTAGCCAAGCCTTCCGCGATGGCGGTTTTGCCGACACCCGCCTCACCGACCAGTAAGGGGTTGTTTTTGCGGCGGCGGCATAGCACCTGGATGGTTCTTTCGATTTCCAGATCCCTGCCGATTAATGGATCGATACGGCCTTTCAGGGCTTCTTCATTCAAATTAACGGTGTATTTTTCCAGCGGACTACCCGCTGATTCGGCGTCTTGCGGGCTGCTTTCCACAGCGGACTCGTCGGCGGACGAGCCGTCCTGGTCGTGCTTTGAAATGCCGTGCGCCAAGTAATTGACGACATCCAGTCGGGAAACATCCTGTTTATTGAGCAGATAAACCGCATGCGAATCCTGCTCGCTGAATAGTGCTACGAACAAATTTGCGCCGGTAACTTCTTTTTTATCGGACGCTTGCACGTGAAAAACCGCACGTTGGAGTACTCGTTGAAACGCCAAGGTATATTGGGGCGTGTCGCGGTCGGCGCCATCCGGAATTAAGGTGATGGTTTCGTCGATAAATTGCGTCAATTGGCCGCGCAAGGCATTAATATCGCAACCGCAGGCCACCATTACAGCGCCTGCCGAAGCGTTGTCGAGTAAAGCCAGTAGTAAGTGTTCCACTGTAATAAACTCATGCCGCTTGGCGTAAGCGCTTTTTAAGGCGTTATCTAAAGTTGCTTCAAGCTCTTTACTTAACATACTACTAACTCCAAACTACATTTCTTCCATTGAACAAAGCAATGGATGTTGATGGTCACACGAGTATTGATTAACCAAATATACTTTGGTTTCGGCGACTTCTTTGCTAAAGGTGCCGCATACGCCGACGCCTTGGGTATGAATTTGTAACATTACCCGGGTCGCCATGTCTTCCGGCATGCCGAAAAACTGCATTAATATATCTATGACAAAACCCATCGGCGTAAAGTCGTCATTCAGTAAAATCACCTTATATAGCGGCGGCTTTTTTAACTGCGGCTTAGCAGGCTTAATTGCAAGTTCGTTGTCGTTATTTTTATAAGGCTCAAAATCTGACATAATTCTTAAAATCAACTGCTTAACTATAACATAGTGCCAAGTGCGGCTTATTTCAAGATTAAATTATAGCAACAATTGCAAAGTAGCATGTCTTGCCGACGATGCATATGCGTAAAATTGCTTAGTTGGACACATTAATCTGAAAGAGCTCAAATCTTACCAGTGAAATTCTTATAAATCCGTTAAAATAAGCATTTATTAATGGGGAAAAAGCATGGTGTGGAAACCGCACGTAACGGTCGCTGCGGTCATTGAACGCGAAGGCCGGTTTTTGCTGGTGGAAGAACAGACGGCAAGCGGGTTGAAGTTTAATCAACCGGCGGGACATCTGGAAGAAAACGAAAGTTTGATCGAAGCCGTCAAACGGGAAGTGTTCGAAGAAACCGCCTGGCAATTTGAGCCGGAAGCGTTGGTTTCGATTCAATTGTGGCGGCGCAATTCTAAGCAGCCCAGTTATTTAAGATATTGTTTTACCGGACAATGCCACAGCCATGATCCGCATCATCCTTTGGATGACGGCATATTTGCCACCCATTGGCTTAGCTCTGAAGAAATACTTACTCAGGCCAAACGGTTGCGCAGCCCCCTGGTGGCGATTGCGGTGGGTGAATATCTTAAAGGCGAGCGTTACCCGCTCGCGCTGCTGAAATCTTTTCTTGATCATGAGTAACTCCGATAAACATATTATCGTTGGGATGTCTGGCGGCGTCGACTCGTCGGTATCGGCCTTGCTATTAATGCAGCAGGGTTACCGGGTTACCGGATTGTTCATGAAAAACTGGGAGGAAGACGACGGCACGGAATACTGCACTGCCATCCAGGACTTGGCCGACGCCCAGCAGGTTTGCGATAAGCTCGGCATTCCGTTAAAAACCGTTAATTTTGCCAGCGAATATTGGGATGATGTGTTTGAGTCTTTTCTGACCGAATACCAGGCAGGGCGGACGCCCAATCCGGATATCCTGTGCAACAAATATGTAAAATTTAAAGCCTTTCTGGATTACGCTATTAATGATCTGGGTGCGAACATGATCGCCACCGGGCATTACGCGCGGGTCGGCGAGAAAGACGGTGGGTTTTTCTTGTTGAAGGGGCTTGATCCCGATAAGGAACAAAGTTATTTCCTTTACACCTTAAAACAACACGAGCTGGCGCATACGTTGTTTCCCATCGGCGACATGCAGAAAAGCGACGTCCGGCGGCTGGCGCACGAGGCGGGTTTTGCCAATAGCCGGAAAAAAGACAGCACCGGCATTTGTTTTATCGGTGAGCGCAAGTTCAAGGATTTTTTACAGCGTTACCTCCCTGCACAGCTCGGCGACATGCGCACACCAGAGGGCGAGTTAATCGGCCGCCATCAGGGCTTGATGTATTACACCATGGGACAACGCCAGGGCTTAGGAATTGGCGGCGTAAAGGATGCGCCAGATGAGCCGTGGTATGTACTGGATAAAAATCTGACGAAGAACGAGTTAATCGTCGGTCAAGGCCACGATCACCCATTAATGTTGCATAATGTGCTGGAAGCGGGAAATCTGGATTGGTGCAATAATAAACTGTTAACCCAAACCCTACGTTGCGCTGCGAAAACCCGCTATCGGCAGGCAGATCAAGCCTGTCTGTTAGAGCCGCTGGATGAAGGCCGATGCCGTGTTGTTTTCGATGAAGTGCAAAGAGCTATCACACCCGGCCAGTCGGTAGTATTTTACCAGGGTGAGATTTGTCTAGGTGGCGGGGTGATAGAATTAAGAAAAAATCTAACTGGCCAATCTGGTATATACAAGAAAGATAACCATACGAATGAGGAATGCGCAATTCGCACTTCGACAGGCTAGTGCGAACGGCAGTGTAAAAAACCGTTCGTGCTGAGCCTGTCGAAGTACGAACACAAAATTAAGTAATCGAAAATGACTAACTTCAACCTCACCGCCATTTCCCCCATCGACGGCCGCTATGCCGATAAGGTCAACGAACTACGTCCGATTTTCAGCGAATTCGGCCTGATCCGTTATCGAGTTCTGGTCGAAATCCAATGGCTTCGGGCGTTGGCGAATCAGCCGGAAATTAAAGAAGTACAGCCATTTACGGATGCAGCACAAAAACTGCTGGAAAGTATCATTAATGACTTCACCGAAGCGGACGCCCAGCGTATTAAAGATATCGAACGCACTACCAATCATGACGTGAAGGCGATTGAATATTTCCTGAAAGAAAAAATTGCCGGCAACCAGGAACTGGGGCAGGTTAGCGAATTTATCCATTTTGCCTGTACCTCCGAAGACATTAATAACCTGTCCTACGCATTAATGCTTAAAGAGGGCAGAGCGACTCTGCTTAAACAAATGCAGTCGGTCATTGATGCCATCAAACAATGTGCCCACGACTTTGCTGCGCAACCGATGTTGTCACGTACGCACGGGCAATCCGCCACGCCGACGACGGTCGGCAAAGAGTTCGCCAACGTAGCTTACCGCTTGCAACGCCAAAAAGACCAGTTTGCGGCGGTCGAATTAATGGGCAAGATTAATGGTGCGGTCGGCAATTACAACGCCCATGCCGTAGCTTACCCCGAAGTGGATTGGCCTGAATTCTCCAAAGCATTCGTCGAATCGTTGGGCTTAACCTTCAACCCTTACACGATCCAGATCGAACCGCACGATTATATGGCGGAATACTTCCATGTCTTATCACGTTTCAACACGGTATTAATCGACTTTAACCGCGATGTTTGGGGTTATATTTCGCTGGGTTACTTCAAGCAAAAGACCGTGGCGGGGGAGGTGGGTTCATCCACTATGCCGCACAAGGTTAACCCCATCGATTTTGAGAATTCCGAAGGAAATTTAGGTCTTGCCAATGCAATTTTTAGTCATTTGTCGGAAAAGCTGCCTATCAGCCGCTGGCAGCGCGATCTCACTGATTCTACCGTGCTGCGCAATATCGGCGTGGGCATCGCCCATACCAGCATCGCCATCCAAGCTACCCTAAAAGGTATCGGCAAATTGCAGCTAAATCCCGATACCATTAATGCCGATCTGGATGCCAACTGGGAAGTCCTGGCCGAACCCATCCAGACCGTCATGCGCCGCTACGGCATCGAAAAACCGTATGAAAAACTCAAAGAACTGACCCGCGGCCAGCGCATTACCCCGGAACAAATGCAGGCGTTTATTAATACGTTGGGCATACCCGCCGATGCCAAGGCCAAGTTATTGAAGCTCACGCCCGGAAGTTATACCGGTTATGCGGAAAGCTTGGCGAATAAAATAGACAAGCCCTAATAAAGTAGGGTGCGCTCTGCGCACCAATTAACTGAGATTTTAAAAGAACGAGAAACCCGCCTTGCAGCACTCAGGCAGGCGCTAAAAGAAGGGGAAGAAAGCGGACGGGCGGAGTTCCCTGTCAGGTTTTCTTGCCGACCTTGATAATGAAAGTCCCCCAATGCGATAAAACTGCGATCATAGAAAATTAGTTGATAAAAGTATATAATAGTGTCACTTATTGCAACCATGCAGGGCGATACCATGACAACGACCGTAGGCGTTAAACTCGACGATGAAACTCGTATTCGCCTGAAAAATCTAGGCGACGCGCGGCAGCGTTCGGCGCATTGGATCATGCGCGAAGCGATTAAAGAATATCTAGACAAAGCGGAAGAGGCGGAGTACCGTAATCAAGAAGCAGATGCAGCTTGGGAAGACTATAAGCGGTCAGGGCTAGGCGTGGACTATGACACGATGACGGCATGGCTTGATAGTTGGGGAACGGATCAAGAAACGCCATGCCCAGAAGCAAAACACCAGTATTGATCTGGTCAACCGCCGCACGAGCCGATTTAATCCGCTTGCGGCAATTTATCGAACCGTACAATCCAGAAGCGGCGCGGAATGCCGCACAAACCCTTAAAAACGCCGCCAACTTAATTCTTCAACATTCCGGCATCGGGAAACGGTTGGAAGGACGGCAAGACCGAGAGTTATTTATTCCCTTTGGGCGACGTGGCTACATTATCCGTTATCGGATTGAGGAAAACGCGATCATTGTTCAAAAGATATGGCATGGTCTTGAAGACAGAACTCGTAGCTCCGATTAGCGTAACGTAATCGGAGGAATGGGATTAACTCTATAATATGTACGATTCGCAACTCTAATCGTATTTACAAATACCGCTTAACCACATCTGCCAGTTGCTGCTTGCCGTCCGGGTCGGCGGCGGTTTTGAAGCGGCAAATATCTTCCGCCCACTCGGATGTCCTGATCCGCAGAGGCGGGTCGTCTTGATTAATGACAGCCAAAATGACTTCCGCAACCTCTTGCGGCGTTTGCTGGCTGATGGCGGCATCGGCTTTGCTTTGTCCTCGTTTTTTAAATCGCTTCAGATAACGCCGAAAGAGCAGGGCGTATTCATCGTCTTCATCTAGTAACCAACTGCTGTCCAACGTGGACATCGCGGCGGACTTGGCAAGCCCGGTGTCTATGCCGCCGGGTTCGATCAGGCTGATGTTAATGCCAAAAAACGTCGGCATAATGGACGCCAAAGACTCGGTAAAGCCCTCCACGGCAAATTTGGAAGCACAGTAGATTTCGCTAAACGGCTGCCCAACCAATCCTCCAACTGAAGTTATATTAATAATATGCCCGCTTTTTTGTTTGCGCATGTGCGGCAACACTGCCTTGCAGCAGCGCACCACGCCAAAGTAGTTAAGGTCGGTAAGCCACTGCATGTCTGCTTCGGTGACTTGCTCAATGCCCTTGGCAAAACCCGCTCCGGCGTTATTAATCAGGATGTTGATGCGGCCTTCTTTGGCGATTATGATGTCTATGGCTTGCATTATGGAAGTCGGATCGCTGACATCAAGCTGTTGTAGCTGGACGGTTACCTGGGTCGCTTCCGCCGCATGCAGTAGCGCGGCTTTCCGCTCCAGATTGCGCATGGTGGCGTACACTTGGTAGCCGTGTTTTGCCAGCAGGATTGATGTTGCCAGCCCAAGTCCGGCGGAAGCGCCGGTAATGACGGCCACTTTTTTCACGGTTGTCTCCAAAGTCATTTTTTAACGTGCTTGTGCGTCTGATTTGCCCTGGGATTCTAATTAAATTGGATGGGCATGCTTGTCCAAAAACTCAACCAGCCCGACTTCGTCGATATCGCCAGCAGCTAAGGCAAGGATAATGTTGGCGGCGGCATCGTTGTCTTTTTCTAGCTGAAAACCATTCATCCGCAAAAAAGACTCGCCCACCACAAAACCGACGCGCTTATTGCCATCTACAAAAGGATGGTTTTTAACGATGCCGTAAATATAGGATGCTGCAAGTTCATTTAAAGATGGCGCTTCACTGTAAAAATACAGGTTTTTGGACTTGGCGAGCGAGGATTGCAGCAGGGCAAAGTCGCGTACGCCTTCGGGTCCGCCGTAAATTTCGATGAGCATCCTGTGGATTACCAGCGCATCTTCTTCGGTAATCCAGTTGATCATTTCGCCAAAATTTTCAGCGTTTTATCGAAGTCATTGATTACGCTTTTAAAAATTGCCTGTTTTTGTTGGCTGGTGATTTCCGCTTTTTCCAGTTCCATGCCCTTGGTTGCCCAATGTTCAATTTGCTTAGGTACGGAACGATGGTCTTTTGCCGCTTGAATCCTGGCTTTTTCGACCAATTCATCGGAGAGTTTTACAGTAGCCATAATGTTGTCTTAGGTTGCAAATTAAAACTTTATGGTACCAAAATGGCGCAAATTGGCAATGGGGATGTTGACTGATGTTTTTTTGTTTCCAATTCTGGATTAGCGTTTGATACTTCCTGCGCTCCTGCGTGGGAATTCAGGTTTGAGACGCTCTAACGTTCTGTATCGTACGAAGAGCAGCGCGGTATATGTCTAGGTAGCTCAGCAACTCTTTTCTGCTAAAAAAGGGCAACATATCTTCAGTTAATTTCGTTTGCGTTCCTCTAACTGAAATTTCAAGGCCAGTGCCGTTTTTGTTGTGTACCCAAACACCATGCTTTCCCACGTAGTAAGTGTGGAAATCTTCCACTTCTAAGTTATACACGGGCAGCTTGAGATAGAACGCATTGGTATTGTCCTCAAGTTCATTCTCTATGATGTCTTTAAAATCTTTAAGCGGCGCGACTTGAGTGGCCACTAAGCGATGGTTTAAGAAGTCCCAGAGAGCACCGGGACGGGAAGTTAGACCATCGCTCGTGCTGGAAAGCCAACCCACCCCCGACTGGTCACTGATGTAAATATTTGCATTATTGAACACTGGCACTTTACGGCCATCACACAATTCCAGCTTTTGGCCTTTACCAGACTCAGTACCCTTCAAGTCCTGGGCTTTAGTCCAGCCTTTACCGGTCACCCAGAACGGGTGGTTTAACGTGGTGGTGATATTGTGAGCAATTTGCTGGCTTTCATCGGGGATGTAATTCATTCTTATCACCCGTGTCGGCTTGTGGGCAAACACCTGAGTGACGCGCTTGTAAGCTTGCTCGCCTTCGCCGCTTTCTGGCTTGGAAAGCACATAGTCACCCACTTTAATCTGCTCAATCGGCACCGAGCCTTCCTTGGTGTGCACAAGGGTACCGGCAGCAAAGCATGCAAGCCCTTGTTTAAGTTCTTTATTCACATCGATAAAGTCTTTATTTTGCAATTTGCTACCAGATAAAAATTAAGAAAAAACTTCGCTTGAGTTATGCAATCTTCACTCCCTCACTAACCACATTCCCCGCCAAATCAGCCACAGCCGCGTTGGCTACGCCGCAAACTTTAATATTGTGTTTAATCATTTTCGTGTAATTTTCGTGCAGGTGGCCGTGAAAAACCTGTTTTACGCCCATTTGCACCGCTAGATCGCTGATGGCGTGAAAGCCATGCTTGTGCGATCCCGGGGCTTCGTGAGTGACGAGGATGTCGGCTTTTTGTTGTGTTAGGGTGTGGAATTCGTCATGCCAGATTGCGCATTGGTATTTCAATGGCAGATCATTGCGCTTAAGGTGTGGTTTAAGCGAGTTGAGATAGTGTTGTTTGCTTGCCCATTTAGGCGCTTGCGGGGGATACCACACTCTACCCATAAAAATACCGCCCAAACCTGCAATACGAATGCCGGCAATTTCGGTTACTTTCAGATGCAAGCTATTACCGGCCAGTGCGGAATGAAACAAATTGCGGTATTTGGCGGGCGTTTCAAAGTCGTGGTTACCGGCAATCCACCAAATTTCCGTTAATCCGGCAATCTCGGTCAGGGCTTCTTCCAAAGGTCGATCAAGATCGTAATCGCCAAGTAATACAACAGCTTGCGGTTGATTCTGATGGACAGCCGTAATTAACGGTTGAAAATTTCCGTGCGGATCACCGGCAAAGAGAATTTTTTTGGCTAAGTCCACGGCTGCATACAATAAAGACGATTAATTAATGTCGTAGCAGGCATTTTGCCGGTACGGAACCTGCCGTCAAGCTCGGTTAGCCGTATTTACGACGGGTTTTACGTTATTAATGGTTTAAACATGTAACAAATTGCAAAAATCCAGCAAACAGGCAAAAAATTTTTACGAAAACAAAAATTAATGCTAACTGTATATTATTGTAGCCAATTTAGGTTAAAATAGGCGATTTTCAAAACTTGACGAGCGACAGTGCTTGTTGCCATGGCGTCGAGGAAAGAAACCGAGTGCTGCTTAATGAAGCGGACTACCAAGTTTTCAAGCCCAACTTTAGAGTACAACTATGACAGATTTATCGCGTTACAGAAACATCGGTATCTTCGCGCACGTTGACGCCGGTAAAACCACGACCACCGAACGGATCTTAAAGCTGACCGGTAAAATCCATAAAATCGGCGAGGTGCACGACGGCGCCGCCACCACGGACTTCATGGTGCAAGAGCAAGAGCGTGGCATCACCATTCAGTCGGCGGCAACCACCTGTTTCTGGAAAGATCACCGCTTTAACATTATCGACACCCCAGGCCACGTTGACTTCACTATTGAAGTATATCGTTCGCTGAAAGTGTTGGACGGCGGTATCGGCGTATTCTGCGGTTCCGGAGGTGTTGAGCCGCAATCGGAAACCAACTGGCGCTATGCGAACGACTCTAAAGTATCGCGCATTATTTATGTTAATAAGCTAGACCGTATCGGCGCGGACTTCTTCCGCGTGGTCAAGCAGGTTGAAGATGTTTTAGGCGCGGTGCCGGTAGTGATGACTCTGCCGATTGGCTGCGAAGACCAGTTTTCCGGCGTGATCGACCTATTAACCCGCAAAGCCTGGATTTGGGACGATTCCGGCGATCCGATGAAATATGAAATTAAAGACGTACCTGCCGACATGGCGGATGAAGTCGAAACGTGGCGCGAAAAACTGATCGATCAGGTTGCCGATCAGGATGACGACGTCATGGAAAAATATTTGGGCGGCGAAGAACCGACTATCGACGAAATTAAACATTGCATCCGCAAAGGCACCATTAATCTGTCGTTCTTCCCTACCTACTGCGGTTCTTCCTTTAAAAACAAAGGGGTACAGTTGGTGTTGGACGGCGTTGTCGATTATTTGCCGAATCCGACCGAAGTTAATCCGCAACCGGAAACCGATATCGAAGGCAATCCGACAGGTGAGCTTGCTTTGGTCGATCCGACCCGTCCATTGCGGGCGCTGGTGTTCAAGATCATGGATGACCGCTTCGGCGCGCTGAACTTTATCCGTATCTATTCGGGTAAGCTGAAAAAGGGCGATACTCTGCTCAATACCTATACCGGCAAAACCGAACGTGTCGGCCGGATGGTGGAAATGCATGCCGACGACCGTTCCGAGATCGAAACCGCGCAAGCGGGCGATATCGTCGCATTAATCGGCCTGAAAAACGTGCAAACCGGCCATACTTTGTGCGATCCGGACAAGCCCGCAACATTAGAGCCAATGGTATTCCCGGATCCGGTGATTTCTGTGGCAATTACCCCGAAAGACAAAGGTTCCAACGAGAAAATGGGTATTGCCCTGGGCAAAATGGTGCAGGAAGATCCGTCTTTCCATGTCGAAACCGACGAAGAAAGCGGTGAAACCATCCTGAAAGGCATGGGTGAGTTGCACCTTGACATCAAGGTGGACATCCTCAAGCGTACCCACAATGTGGAAGTTAATGTCGGAAAGCCACAAGTAGCGTACCGCGAAACCATCACTCGCCGAGTGGAAGACGAGTATACCCACAAGAAACAATCGGGCGGTTCCGGTCAGTACGGTAAGATTAACTACATTATCGAGCCATTAGAGCCGGGCAGCGGCTTCATTTTTGAGTCCGTGGTTGTCGGCGGTAACGTACCGCGCGAATACTGGCCAGCGATTGAGAAAGGCTTCAAGAGCATGTTGGATAAAGGTACCTTGGCCGGATTCCCGTGTCTGGATTTCAAAGTCACCCTGACCGACGGTGCGTTTCACGCCGTGGATTCGTCTGCGATTGCGTTTGAAATCGCCGCTAAAGCCGCGTTCCGTCAATCCATCCCTAAAGCAGGCCCGCAATTGTTGGAGCCGATCATGAAAGTCGATACATTTACGCCTGATGCCAACGTGGGCGACGTCATCGGCGACCTTAACCGCCGTCGCGGCATGATTAAATCGCAGGATGCCGGTGTTACCGGTGTTCGTGTGAAAGCAGATGTGCCGTTGAGCGAAATGTTCGGTTATATCGGCGACTTGCGTACCATGACATCAGGCCGCGGCCAGTTCTCCATGGAGTTTTCGCACTACCTGCCGTGTCCGAAAAACGTTGCAGATGAGGTCATTAAAGAAGTGGCTGAGCGCAATAAAAACAAGTAAGTTTTTGATTACAATCGTTAATTAATAGCGGCATCGATTATTCATCCGTTCCTGACTGGTTTCGTGTCAGGAACGGTAGTGGTTTTAATCGGCAGTTTTTGTTAGATTTGTCATTTTAAAAAGCCGCACCGTTAATGCGGCTTTTTTTATCATTAACTTTCCTTTCTTCAAACTCTCTTGATGGAAGAAGGCCCTCAAGTTATTATCAATTGTCTGGTCGTCGGATAAACTAAGGTCGGTTGTTAGAAAATTGCGTCATTAACTTTTGTTGTCTTAAGATTGCGACTAGAATACCTATACCCCTGTTTGCATTAATATGCCCCTGTTTGCATTAACAGGCTGTTTAACCAGATGAACATTGGAAAGACAAGGCAATTTTTAGCGTTTTAGCGCAGGTTATTCGAGTAAATAAGCGGTTCAGGCCGATGATGAATGCCGCGTTTGTCTTCATCCTAACGTTAAACAATACTCTGTTACGCTCAGGGAAATGTTTCCATTAATTAATAAAAGGTAAACAACAATGAGTGCAAATTACACAGAAGACGAATTGAATTTATTGGCGAGTACGCCGCAATTAATCGGCTCCGCTATGGCGTTTATCGGAAACAGCGAGCTGTTCGGTACCGGTAAGGAAATGTTTGCTAATGCCCAATCCGTAATGGCAGGCGTCAAAGATTACCCCAACAATGCATTAATTCAGTCTATTTTGCCGAATCCGCAGGGTGATTCGGCGGCGGCGATGGAAAAAATGAAAAAAGTGCGCGATTGGGGCGTGGCGCGGTTAAAAGCCAAAGGTATCAAATCCGCTGAAGAATTCCGTGACGCCGCGATGGCGGATGTGCAGGCGGCTGCCGATCTGCTGGCGGCGAAATCCAGTCCGCAAGAAGCGGAAGAATACCGGCAGTGGTGCATGTCTATCGCCGAAAAAGTGGCTATGGCGACAACCGAAGGCGGATTTTTAGGTTTTGGCGGCGAGCGGCTTAGCGCTAACGAAAAGCAATTGTTAAGCCAGTTTGAAGGCGTATTGGGCGTAAAAAGTACGCTTGCCTAACGCGGACAAAGAATATTGAACGGCATTGATTTTATAAGCCATTTGCCGATGACGTAATTGCCGTTATTAATTCCCGGCTCTCCCTAAAATTAATCACATCTGATAAGCTGGCGGGCAGATTTGTCCGCCAGCGCGCTGATCTTACATAACTGACTGTTTCAGTAGAATATTTCCGGTTGTCAAACAGCTTTGAGAAGTTTCCAATAATTTCCGTTAAAGAGCGTCGAAAAGTTTCCAGAATCAGGCTGTGCCTTGTTGTTCTATTTGGTCAGCCGCCTCTATGAAAAGACATTTTTGGTAGTCACCGCTAATTTAAGTTTTGGCGAATGGGTGCAAGTGTTCGGTGACGCCAAGAT
>VGVA01000043.1 GCA_016874115.1 Gammaproteobacteria bacterium | reverse complement strand
ACAAGGCCTATGACGCTGACGGGGTGTTGGGCGAGATTGAAAAGGCGGGGGCAAAAGCCGTTATCCCGCCTAAAAGCAACCGTAAGCAGCAACGGGAGTATGACAAGGAGCAGTACAAGAACCGCAACCTGGTGGAGCGGTTCTTTTGCCGGATCAAGCAATTTCGGCGCATTGCGACGCGCTATGAAAAGCTGGCCTCTCGCTATTCCGCTTTCAGTGCTCTCGCTGCCAGCTTTATTTGGCTAGTTTAAATGTCAACAGACTCTAGTTTGAAGTAGTCGATTAGCTACGCTCAAATATTGGGTTTAGGGAGCAATGAAATGTATAACCCAGTTATAAGCATCCTCGTCTGACGCTGTCTAAATAATGATTAACTGGCATGATTGTTCCTCCATTCGTTCCAACAACGTAATCCCGGTTGGCATTCTGCTTAAAAATTCATGCATCAAACCGTTTACAAAATATTCCGGATTTACTTGTGGTTTCATCCTAATGAAGCGTTCGTTTAAAACAAAACAATATGTTTTGATTTGCTTATCGTCAAAGAAGATAAATAATAAAAACGATAGCTTTGTCTTTATATCTTATTTATCGATATGAATATCGAATAATATCGTTTAAGCAAAATCTAAACACGAGATAAGATTGCCATCGAAAACGCCAATTAATTGATATCAGTGGAGTAACTTATGTCGTACGAGATCCAGTATTTAAGCAAGGGCGGCCGTGTAAGCGGTCTTTTCGAACAGATCGCCCGGCATCAAATTCGGTTCGGTTGAAATTATCATTCACGATGGCAAGGTCGTGCAGATTGAACGGAAGGAAAAACTGTGCTTTGAGGCCAAACCGGCGTTTACAACTAAATCTTGATTTTACCGTACTGACGATGAGATATCACAACCGCCAATCTTGGACTGACCGTAACACTGGAAGTCGCAACGGAAATAAATAAAGCAACGGAACGAAATAAAGTTCAAGGGGAAGATATGAAACCATACTTAAATCACAAGAGCTTCTTAATTGGCTTGACCGGTTTATTAATGGTGTTGCCCGGTTTGACCAATGCCGAAGATTATTATCGTAAAACCCTGGGTTACCGGGTGGAGCCTTTGCCGTCCGACCCGCCGCAGTATGCAAGAACGTTGAACAGGACACAGTTAGAACAATTTCGCGATGTGGACTGGCTGGACGTCGGCCTGGATTTCCGCACTCGCTACGAGTACCGGGAAAACGACTACCGGTCCACGCCGACCGGCTCGACCAGCAGCACCGATTACCGCCCCGACCCGGATAACCTTTGGTTGTTGCGTACCCGCGCCTACCTCAGCATCCATGACATCCTCGACCCGCTGCGTTTTGCCGTCGAGATGGAAGACGCGCGCAGTTATAACGGCTTATATGTTCGCAATGAATCCGATGTCAACGAATTCGATCTGATCCAAGGTTATGCCGAATTGTATTTCAAGGACTTGCTTGGGCATAACCGCCCGTTAAGTATTCGTGCGGGCCGTCAACACCTAGAACTGCTGGATCGGCGTTTGATCGGCAACAACGAATTTCGCAATACTACCAACAACTTTGAAGGCTTTCGGGTGCAGCTAGGTAAAAAACAAAACGACTGGCACTTGGATGCGTTTGCCTTCCAGCCGGTGGAGCGCTTGAAGTACGATTTCGACCGCCCCGATGAAGACACCTGGATTTACGGAGGCGTACTCAGTTGGCGCAGATGGTCGGATATTATTACGATCCAGCCGTATTTCATTGGCCGCAAAGTAAATGGCGATCCGTTTAATAAAGTCAACAAGACACCTGTTACCGATCAAGATATTTATGCGCCGGGCGTACGGGTTTACGGATTTATTCCCAACACAGGTTTTGATTTCGATTCCGATATTAATAAGCAGTTCGGCCGTCGTGGTGTCGTGCGCGACGGCAGACAAGTCATGGAACAGCATGATGCCTTGGCTTACGCGTTGGAATTGGGCTGCACGCTCGACCACGAGTGGAAGCCGCGGTTTAGCGTGTTTTATGGTTATGGTACCGGCGACAAAAACGGCAAAGATAATATTAATAATCGCTTCGATTCATTCTATGGCTTTAACCAGCCGTGGTCGCGCAATGATTATTTCTCCTGGGACAACATTATCACACCCAAAGCGAGGGTTGAATTTACGCCTTACAAAAATTTGCGTATCGATGCCGGTTATAACGCCTTTCTTCTACAGAGTGAAACCGACGGCTTCCGCAGGGCAAACTTGCGCGACCGGGACGGTAAAAGCGGCAGCTTTATCGGCCATGAGTTCGATATCCGCATACGCCATCACTTGAATCCATATGTGGATTGGAGCTTAAGCTACGCCCGCTTCGAACCCGGCAGCTTTACCCGCTCATTCAATGATACAAAAGACGGTCCGTTTACCGATCGCGCCAGCAACTTTTTCTATTTTGAAGTCGCATTGAATGCGGTTGCTCTAGTGACGACAAAATAAGTTTTGAACTCAGATAATACGCGTTAGACAAGAAAATTAGGGCTATACTTGGTCATTAATGCTTATATAACAAGCTTATATGCCTCTATCCTGGAACGAAATCAAAGACCGCGCGTTAAAATTCTCCCGAGAATGGGCGGACGAAAGCTCGGAAGATGCCGAAGCTAAATCCTTTTGGGATGCGTTTTTCAATGTATTCGGCGTACCGCGCCGAAGGGTTGCCAGTTTTGAGCAGCCGGTCAAAAAGTCAGACGGCCACGATGGCTATATCGACCTCCTTTGGCGCGGTATCATCCTGGTTGAGCACAAATCGCGCGGCAAAAACCTGAACCGCGCATTTCAGCAGGCCAAGAATTACTTTCCCGGCCTGAAAGACATAGACCTGCCCCGGTACATCCTGGTATCGGATTTTGCCCGTTTCCGCCTGTACGACCTGGAGGAAAGCACGGAGCACGAATTTCCAATAAAAGATTTTTACAAGAACGTCAAACTGTTCGGCTTTATCGCGGGCTATCAGACCACGGTTTATAAGGAACAAGACCCGGCCAATGTCAAGGCAGCCGAGCGCATGGGCAAGCTGCACGATAAACTTAAAGCCATTGGCTACGAAGGCCACGACCTAGAAGTGTATCTGGTGCGCCTGCTATTTTGCCTATTTGCCGAAGACACCAGCATTGCAAAACGACAAACCCATCCCGTGGCCGATGATAAAAAACACCACGCCCAGCCCCAGTGCTAAAACGGCTATGATCCGGCTTAGCCGGACGATTTCCAGTTGCAGGGGAGAAATAGTCTTGACCGTGGTTTGCGTCAGATTGGCAATTTTGCCGAATTCCGTAGTCATGCCGGTTGCAAACACCAGCGCCTTGCCTTCACCCGATACCACCGAGGTACCGGCCAGCAAGGTATTGCGGCTATGCTCCAAGCTTTCCTCGGTGGATGGTTCTGCATCGCGCGCCTTCGGCAAGGATTCCCCCGTTACCGTGGCATTATTAACACGCAGGGAAAAAGCTTCCAGTAACCGGCAATCGGCTGGCACGTTATCGCCGTCCTGCAACAGAATAATATCGCCGGGAACCAGCTCGCTGGCTAAAACCTGAGTGATCTCGCCTGCCCGTAAAGCTTTAACGTAATGGGGTAGCAACTTTTGCAAAGCCAGTATTGCCCGTTCGGCGCGGTACTGCTGCCAAAACGAAAATAAGCCATTAATGATGATTACGCCGAGTATGGCGTACGCCAGAGTAGCCATACCTTGTCCCGGCTGACGGAAATCGGCGAAAAATGCCAAGCTTGCCGCCAGCCAAAGAATCAAGGCAAAAAAATGAGTAAATTCCTTTAAAAACCGGATGATTAAATTTTCGCCTTTGTGTACTTCTATAACATTGGCGCCATATTCTTTTTGCCGGTATTCGACTTCCGCAGAACTTAATCCTTCCGGCCTGCTATGCAAACTGGCAAGTGCTTCTTCTGCGCTGAATTGGTGGATTTTCATTGTATAAAATGAATTCTTTCTGGAAGAATGTATATGAAAAACTTTCGACCAAGCAATTAATGAAATAAATCACTGGCCGTAAATTTAATCATATCAATGAAAAATGACCTTTCAGCTACTCAAGGCCTTTTATTACTGATTTGCCGGGTAGGATTGCTAACTGTACATTAACAATCAGCACTTTACCCGGCAATATAACTCCATTAATAGCTTATCATTTTGACTCTGCCTTCCTTTTTCCAAAAACCAGCGTGTCGTTTTCCAGTGCTGCCGTGACGATATCGCCCGCCTGATAATGTCCTGCCAGAATTTCCTGCGCCAGCGGATTTTCCAATTGCTGCTGGATGGCGCGTTTCAATGGCCGCGCACCGTAGACCGGATCGAAGCCGACTTCGCCGAGCAAGTCTAACGCTTCATTGTTGATTTCAAGCCCGATTTCGCGGTCTTGCAGGCGTTTCCGTAACAGACCGATCTGGATCGTTGAAATCGCCCGGATTTGTTCGCGTCCCAACGGATGGAATACCACAGCTTCGTCGATGCGGTTTATGAATTCCGGACGGAAACGGGTACCGACGATTTCCATTACCGCTGTTTTCATAGCCTGATAATTCGCTTCTCCAGACAATTCCTGAATCACGTCTGAACCCAAATTCGATGTCATTACCACCACGGTATTACGAAAATCCACCGTGCGGCCTTGGCCGTCGGTCAACCGTCCGTCGTCCAGGACTTGCAGCAAAATGTTGAAGACATCCGGGTGCGCCTTTTCGATTTCGTCCATTAATATCACGGAGTACGGTTTGCGCCGGACCAGCTCGGTCAGATAACCGCCTTCTTCGTAACCGACATAACCCGGCGGCGCGCCGATTAACCGCGCAACCGAATGCTTTTCCATAAATTCAGACATGTCGATACGCACCATGGCGTCGACGGTATCGAACAGAAACTCCGCCAGCGCCTTGCATAATTCGGTCTTGCCCACACCGGTCGGCCCCAGAAACAGGAACGAACCGTTGGGACGGTTAGGGTCGGATAAACCTGCGCGGGAGCGGCGGATGGCATTACTGACCGCTTTCAACGCTTCTTCCTGGCCGACGACCCGTTTCGCTAAGGCGGCTTCCATGTTCAGTAATTTTTCGCGCTCGCCTTCCAACATCTTGGATACCGGTATGCCCGTCCATTTGGAGACGACTTCGGCAATTTCCTCGTCCGTCACTTTGTTACGCAACAGCGTAGTTTTCTGTTCTTCGCCGGAATCGGCCGCCTGTAATTGTTTTTCCAGCGCAGGAATAATGCCGTATTGCAATTCTGACATCTTGGCTAAATCATTGGAACGACGCGCTGTTTCCAATTCCACGCGGGCATGCTCCAGTTTTTCCTTGATGCTGGCGGAATCCTGCAACGACGCTTTTTCCGCTTTCCAGATTTCTTCCAGGTCGGAATATTCTTTTTCCAATTCGGCGATGTCTTCTTCCAAATCCGCCAGCCGTTTTTTGGAAGCGGCGTCGGCTTCTTTTTTCAGGGCGACCTGCTCGATTTTTAACTGGATTAACCGGCGATATAGCTTATCCATTTCTTCCGGTTTGGAATCCATTTCCATGCGGATGCGGCTGGCGGCCTCGTCGATCAGGTCGATGGCCTTGTCCGGCAACTGGCGGTCGGTAATATAACGGTACGACAAGCTGGCTGCCGCGACAATGGCCGGGTCGGTAATATCCACGCCATGATGAACTTCGTATTTCTCCTTCAAGCCGCGCAGAATGGCAATCGTATCTTCGACGCTGGGTTGATCGACTAACACTTTTTGAAAGCGACGTTCCAGTGCCGCATCTTTTTCGACATACTTGCGGTATTCGTCTAGCGTGGTCGCGCCCACGCAGTGCAGTTCGCCGCGCGCCAGCGCTGGCTTGAGCATGTTGCCCGCGTCCATCGCGCCTTCGGCCTTGCCTGCGCCCACCATGGTATGCAGTTCATCGATGAACAGAATGATCTGGCCTTCCTGTTTGGCAAGGTCGTTCAGCACGGCTTTCAGGCGCTCTTCAAACTCACCGCGGAATTTCGCACCGGCGATTAATGCCGCCATGTCCAGCGCCAGTACCTTTTTGCCTTTAATGCCTTCAGGTACTTCGCCATTAACAATGCGTTGCGCCAGGCCTTCGACGATGGCAGTTTTGCCCACCCCCGGCTCGCCGATCAGTACCGGATTGTTTTTGGTGCGGCGTTGTAATACCTGAATGGTGCGGCGGATTTCGTCGTCGCGGCCGATGACCGGATCGAGCTTGCCTGCGGCCGCGCGTTCGGTCAGATCGATGGTGTATTTTTTCAGCGCTTGTCGTTGGTCTTCGGCATTGGGGTCATCGACCGATTGGCCGCCGCGCAAAGTATTAATCGCTTGTTCGACGATTTGCTTGGTCAGTCCGTGCTTCTTGAACAAGTCTTGTAATGCACCTTTTCCTTCAAATACCGCCAGCAAAAACAATTCGCTGGAAATGAATTGGTCGCCGCGTTTTTGCGCCAGTTTATCGGTTAGGTTAAGCAGGCGACCCAAGCTGTTCGAGATTTGCACGTCCCCGCCGGAACCTGAAACCTGCGCCAAACGCGCCAGTTCTTGCGTTAATTCGCTACGCAAGGCAGGCACATTTACACCGATTTGTGACAATAAAGGTTTGATGCTGCCGCCTTCCTGATCCAGCAAAGCGAGCAGTAAATGCACCGGCTCGATAAACTGGTGATCCTTACCCAGCGCAAGGCTTTGCGCATCGGCTAACGCAGACTGAAATTTGCTGGTTAATTTGTCCATTCGCATGGGTTTACCTCATGATTAGTAATTATGTTATTACTAAAATGGGGGGTTTTCAAGCGATCTTTCACAACGTGAAAGAGTGACAACGTATCCGGTTACAATCGGTTTATCAGCCTAACATTAATAAACTTTGGCTATTAGTGGTTGTTAATAAGGTGTTATTAATGATTAATGGACAGCGGCTTTGCTCATCCGCATGGAAATTACCCGATACCCCAGCGCTAAAACGAAGAGCAAAATTAATAATTGCGCTATGCGCCAGACCAGATGATCGATCTCGGCATTCGCGAGCTTTTGCAGTTCCGCCACGCCTTTGCCCGAGCTGTCACCTTGAATGTTGCCCATTAAAGCATTGACACCGCCGACAATTTTGGTGACTTCTTCGGCTGTGCGTTGGTAGTCCTTGATGTCGAAAGGTTTGGCATCGGCCGGTTCGGGTTTGTCCGATTTGAATTTGGCGCTGACGGTATCGACCACTTTCAAAGTTTCGCCTAAAGCAACGCTTGTGTCTTTGGCAGCAACCATTAATTTCTCGCTATCCTGCACCACGGCCTGGGTATTGGGCACTAATTTATGTACCTGATCGACGATTTTGGAAACGGTATCGAGATGTTTTTGGATGGCTGCCTCGCGGTCCTTCAATTTTTGTATTTCCTGAGCAAAAATCATCGCGGATTTCGACATTAACTGAACCGATTCCTGCAATTTCTGTATATTGGTAGTGTCCATTACGCCTTCCACCGTACGTTCCGTCTGCCATTGCAATAAGCGCGGATAACGCTGAAAGTAGAAAAAAGTCCGCTCGCCGAATTGCTGGGCGTTTTCCACCGTTTTATTCACTTTATTAATTTCGTCGAACAAGCCGCCGATTGCCGGGTTGCTTTGTTTTAAACCCGCATTTGCTTTAGCAAAATCGTCGAAGCGGACATACGCGAGCAAGGACACATCGGGATTTTTTTCCGCCACTGGGCAATTACCTGTTGCACACTGGCAATTTCCTCCGGTTTAAGGAAGCGTCTTGCCACCCCCCAGATATCGTCATGCACGGCATGAAAAGCGTTTTCTATAGTTTGATGACTGTCCCCGAATATCTGCTTCGCACGGTCTTCATCCACCATCTGAATTTTATTCAAGGTAGCAACAGTGGCTAAATCCAGCAATTTGCCTAAGGGATTCGAACCGCTGGCGATTGAGTAAACCGATGAGGAATTATGTAATTTAAGACGAAGCGCTTCTTTTTTAGCTTCTTTGGTCGGATGCTCCTTGACGGCGCGGTCGGTGGCGTCAGCTATTAATGTAACAAAGCGATCTGAATACGAATACGTGGCTTGATCCAGCTCCGTTAATCGATCGGCGGCAAGGGCAATAGCTGCTTTATCTTCTCCGGTTGCTGCTTGTAATTTTTCCTTCAAGAAATCCAGCGAACAGCCCGCCAAACCAAGACAGAAAACAATGATTAACACAGTTCTGCAAGGACGGGCGTACACCGCTCCTGCCGGTAATGTCTGTGACGACACTGCACTTATAACTGTAGGCATCAACATCCTCAACGTAGCTTTTGAAGTATACAAATGTATGCGAAACCGCCGGTAAAGTACTCATTAATGATTAATAACCGCTCGTTAACCGGTAATTAATTGTTTTATCTCAGTTATTCATCAATGTTCTTATTGTTTAGCCGAATTTAAAACCAACGGCAAATCCGCCGACTGCGCTGACTCCTTTACTGGTAATGCGGGTCAGCCGGTTCATTAAGAAATCGCCGGACGCCTTGGCGCTTTTCACAGCCGTATCGGCAGCGCTTTGCAAAACGGCATCGCTAACGTCGAACATGCCGTAGTATTCGCCGATAAACATCAGCACGATTAATGCGCCTCCAATAAATATAGCGACTTTCAACATTTTTTTAGCAAAATAACCGACAGCAGCACCGATTACGAATGGCGCACCGACATTGCCCATTAAAAATTCCGACGAAAACAAATCGGCATTTGGCGCCGTTTGCGTTGTTGTTTCGTTCATAAATAACAACCTCTTAGGGTTAAAAACTTTGGCGAATATTAACACAATACCGTTAACTGCCATACTTTGCGACCCTATCGGCAAAAAAAACGGGCGCAAAGCGCCCGTTTAATGATCGAGAAACCTGATTTTCGCCGTTACTTTTTAGCAGCGGCTTCTAAATGTTCTAACGCAGTTTCAGCATAGGTGGTAGCGACACCAACATGCGCGTCGCCCTCTTTGCCGTGTTTTTTTGCTTGTTCCAAATCAGTAATAGCGTTATTAATGTGAGATAAGGTCAAACCTTTCGCAATAATCACTGCCGCCATGGCATGCTCCAAAGCCGGTACAGTATGTTCAACCAACACGGACGCATGTCCCGCCTTACCGTGTTCTACCGCCGCTTTGGTATGGGTAATAGCTTCGTCAAGATGCGGATCCGCCAGCACGGCAAAACTAATTAACATTAATAATAAAGCGTAGATTGTTGTTATCTTTTTCATCGTACTCCCCTTTACAGTTGTTTAAAGACCCTACCGCCTTGATGTTGAGTGCAGACTGACTATCGGCATCGCCAATTTTAAAATTTAAAGGGCGGTACGGATTGATTAATGAACTTCAAAATCGCTTAAAGCAATACTTAAACTACTACTCGTATTACTGATGTTGTGACTTTTGGAAATTAAAAATGTTCCCATTCGACGAAAATTGCTCATCAATAAATCGTTAATTACCCGATTTGGCTTATCAACGATGGAAATTAACTTACCTTGCAATATCAACGCCGGCCAAGCAACGATCCCATTATGCCTCGGACAATTTGCCTGCCGACCGTTGTACCGATGCTGCGGGCAGCATTTTTTAAAAATGCTTCGCTCACCGTTTGCCGTTGACGTCCGCCGCTGGCTTTTTTCTCCTGTTTCGCTTGTTTTTCTTCTTGCTCATCCTGCCGCTGTTGCTCGGTTTTTTCTTTAAGCATTTCGTAGGCGGAGTCGCGGTCTATTTCTTCTTCGTAACGGCCGTGAAAGGGCGACCGCCTGAGCAAATCCGCCCGCTGTTCCTCAGTAATCGACCCAATTTGCGACGACGGGGGACGTATTAATATCCGCTCAACCTGTGACGGACTGCCGTCTTCGAGCAGGACGGACACCAGCGCTTCGCCGGTTTTCAGTTCCTGGATGGCTTCTTCGGTATTTATTTTACGATTGGCGCGAAACGTTTCGGCTACGCTTTTAATCACTTGCTGATCTTTCGGCGTGTACGCGCGTAAGGCATGCTGTACTTTGAGTCCCAGTTGGCCGAGAATTCGGTCCGGAATATCCAGCGGACTTTGGCTGATAAAATATACGCCTACGCCTTTGGAACGGATCAAACGAACAATCTGTTCGATTTTATCCACCAAGGCTTTTGGCGCTTGCTCGAACAGCAAATGCGCTTCATCAAAAAACAGTACCAGTTTCGGGCGGTCTGCGTCGCCGACTTCCGGCATGTTCTCAAACAATTCGGAAAGTAACCAGAGCAAAAAGGTAGCATACAGTCTGGGCGATTTATTAACCAGATCGGTAGCATCCAGAATGCTGATGACACCATTGCCGGAAAAGTCGGTTTTACAGAAATCTTCCAATTGAATGGCCGGCTCGCCGAAGAAATGTTCGGCGCCTTGTTCTTCCAGCACCAGCAATTGCCGTTGAATCGAGCCTAAGCTGGTCGTGGCGATATTGCCGTATTCCGCCTGTAACCCACCGTCCTGATTGCCGACCCAGGTTAACAGCGCCCTGAGATCTTTCAAATCCAGGAGCAATAAGCCGTTGTCGTCGGCAATTTTAAAACAACTGTACAACACACCGGTTTGCACGTCGTTAAGTTCGAGCAGGTTGCTGAGCAATAACGGACCCATGTCGGTAATTGTTGCCCGTACCGGATGTCCGGTTTTACCGAATATATCCCAGAATATGGCGGGATTGCCTTTCTGTTCGTAGTTTTTAATGCCGATCTCTTTAACGCGTTCGTCGATTTTTGCATGCGGCTTGCCGGGCGCGGTGATACCGGACAAATCGCCTTTAATGTCCGCAAGAAAGACAGGTACGCCGATTTTGGCGAAGCCTTCCGCCAGTATTTGCAAGGTTACGGTTTTGCCGGTGCCGGTTGCGCCGGAAATCATGCCGTGACGATTACCCATCGCGGCATTCATCAATACCTGCTTGCGGTTATGTCCTCCGATTAATATTTCCTGCATGGCTGCTTGGCTCGCTTAAAAAACAATCGCAGCATCGTAACATAGCAAACCCTTGCAAGAAAGCGGCACATCCTCTATAACTATTAGCGAAAAATGTGAATACGCCCGGCAGTAAATCGAGTTATGATTTACCAATCCGATTAGGCCGGGGATTCCAAATTAATAAACAAATGTTTTTGCCATGCTAACTTTTCATCCCCGCACTCAGCCTGCTTTAATCCAGTGAGGTACTTTTTATGACAACCGTAGCAGATCCTATTGTCGGCAGTTGGTACAAGGATTTGGAGAACAGCTTCAAATTTCAAGTCATCAACATTGACGAGAAAAACGATTCTATTGAAGTGCAATACCTGAATGGCGATATTGGCGAATACGATCAGGAAAGCTGGTATGCTTCCACTTTCGACTATATCGAAGATCCGGAAGATTGGAGCGCGCCTTTCGACGAAATTGAAGACGACGATTTGGGTTATACCGACCCGGACATGCACAGGCCTGATATGGAAGATGTCGATATCGATAGCTATCTGGATGATGACTAAAGGGTTATTGGTTATCATCATGAATACAGTGATTTCAAACGGAATAGTTAAACAACAGCCTGCTAAGGATTAATCATGCGCATGACCGCCAAGGAGTTTTTGGAGTGGCCGTCCAAACGCATTACATTGCTGGCGATGTCCGGCGCAGGAAAAACCACGCTGGCGAATAAATTGCCGAAAACCAAGTGGTTTCATTATTCCGGCGATTATCGCATCGGCACCAAGTATCTGGAAGAACCCATCCTCGATAATATCAAGCGGGAAGCGATGCAGATTCCCTTTCTGCGCAAGCTGTTGTTGTCCGATTCCATTTACATTCGAAATAAAATCACAGTCGAACATTTGGAGCCGGTATCCGCTTTTTTGGGCAAGCTCGGCAATCCGACTCTGGACGGCTTGTCTCTGCCCGAATTCAAGCGGCGGCAAAAACTGCATCATCAGGCTGAAGTCGCGGCCATGAAAGACGTGCCGGATTTTATCGAGAAAGCCGAATCTATTTACGGCTACAAACACTTCATTAATGATGCGGGCGGCAGTGTCTGTGAGTTAGACGATGCGGAGGTCATTAATACCCTGGCGCGGCACACTTTGATTATCTATATTAAAATCCCGCAGGAAATGGAGCAGTTGCTCATCGACCGCGCCAAAAGCGATCCGAAACCGATGTATTACCGGGAAGCGTTTTTAGAGGAAAAGCTGCCGGAGTTCATGCGTCTGAAAAATTACCATGATACCGGCGCAATACCGCCCGACGATTTTGTTACTTGGATATTTCCTGAGCTGTTCAAATCGCGCCTACCGCGTTATCAAGCCATTGCCGATGAATACGGTTACACACTGGACGGCAATGCCGTTTCCCAGGTAAGCAACGAAGCGGATTTTATCCGCTTGGTGGCCGATGCCTTGGACGCCAGCCACCTTGCCTGATCCTTACCACCGATGCCATTAGTCGCCCACACCAATTTGCCCACCTTTGACCGCTTGCGGGAAGAAGGCGAAGAAATTCTGGATCCTATCCGCGCACAAAACCAGGACATCCGGGAAATGCACATCGGCTTGTTAAATATGATGCCGGACGCTGCGCTGGAAGCTACGGAGCGCCAGTTTTTACGGCTGCTGGGCGCGTGCAACCAAATCGTGCAATTCCATGTTCACTTATTCACCATTAATGGCTTGACCCGCAGTGAGACAGCGCAACAACATATTAATACCTATTACGAATCCTTCGAACAAATCAAACAGGATGGTTTAGACGGATTAATTATCAGCGGCGCAAATGTCGTCGGCAACAGATTGGCGGAAGAAGATTTCTGGCAGCCGTTAACGGAAGTGTTTTCCTGGGCGACCGAAAACGTCACTTCCGTGTTATGTTCCTGTTTGGCTACCCACGCATTAATCCAATATAACTACGGCATTCAACGTACGCTTATCGGCAAGAAGCGCTGGGGCGTGTATTCGCACAAAACCTACAACCGGACGCATCCGCTGGTAGCGGAGATTAATACCCGCTTCGATGTGCCTCATTCTCGCTTTAACGAGATATTTCAGAAAGATATGGAAGCGTACGGGATGACTGTCCTGGTTGCCAGCAAAGAAGCGGGCGTACATTTGGCCGTCAGTCCGGACGGATTCCGTACGGTGTACTTTCAAGGCCATCCGGAATACGACGATATTAGTTTGTTAAAAGAATACAAGCGCGAAGTACTGCGTTTTTATCGCGGCGAAATTAATGAATATCCGCCCTTTCCGGAACATTATTTTAATACTGAAGCACAGGCCGTATTCACCGAGTATGCCGAAAAAATCAAACACGCCAAAGCGACGGGCGGCGAACTGGAAGTTTTTCCCGAGCATTTTGTATTGGACGATTTAGACAACACCTGGCGGGATACCGCCAAAGCCGTATTCAATAACTGGCTAGGAAAAATCTATCAATTAACTAACCAGGACCGGCGTTTACCGTTTATGGAAGGTGTCGATCCGAATAATCCGTTGGGATTATGAAAGACATGCAAGACTTGTAGGTCACACTGCCACGTTAGCGGTTATGCCACAATTGAGCCGTAATGTCAGGTAGCGCTCAAGCGCAACCCGACCTACAAGGATTCCATTAATTCCGTGATTTGCATTGAAGGAGTACATGGAAGCGAGCGAAGCCGAGCGATGTACGACGACCCCTGCGTAGCCGTAGAGGCCGGGCGTTTTAACGGAGTTGGAGCGCAAGCGTAGTGCGTAGTCAAAATGCAAGGCCATACGACACGGCGTCAAGTCATTCGCGCAAGGTCAAAATACGAAGCAAGGCGGAAGCCGATGTTTTGTGTTTTGGGCTGTAGCGGGACGAACGCAGGCCGCCGAAGGCAAACTCGCCACGTCATTTTTCGCTGCTGAAATCGGATTGGACCCCATTTCAGCTTTCGCGAAAAATAGTGGCGCGCTGGAATTACTTTAACCATTAATCGGCTCTTCAAAAGCTGCTGTTTTCCGCTATTAATAAGGCATAAGCATGAATTCATTAGAAACCGCTATCTCGACTTTATCCGGCTGGGTATGGGGGCCGCCGATGTTGATGTTATTGGTCGGCACCGGCTTATACCTGACCATCTTGCTTAAGGGTTTGCAGTTTCGCGCCTTACCGCTTGCGTTCCGTTTGATTTTCCACAAGGATCACGGCCATGACGGCGACATCAGCCATTTCGCCGCATTAATGACAGCATTGGCGGCTACTGTCGGCATCGGCAACATTGTCGGCGTTGCGACGGCGATTTCGCTCGGCGGGCCGGGCGCGGTATTTTGGATGTGGATGACCGGCTTGGTGGGCATGGTCACGAAATATTCGGAAGCCGTCCTGGCGGTCAAGTATCGCGAAAAGGGGATATATGGGATGCGCGGCGGGCCGATGTATTACCTCAGCAAAGGCGCAAATTTACCTTGGCTGGGCTGGCTGTTTGCCGTGTTCACGGCGCTAGCTACGTTCGGCATCGGCAATATGACGCAAGCCAACGCCACGGCTAAAATTTTTGAAGCGACTTTCCACATCCCCACCTGGATAACCGGCGTGGTATTAATGGTGTTGACCGCACTGGTGATTCTGGGCGGCATTCGCTCCATCGGTAAATTTACCTCGCTGCTAGTGCCGTTCATGATCTTCGGTTACGTGGGTTCTGCATTAATAGTACTTGGCCTTAACGCCGACAAAATTCCGCAGGCATTTTTACTGATCTTTCAACATGCTTTTACACCGATAGCCGCTACCGGCGGCTTTGCCGGAGCCACGATTGCCAGCGCCATGCGCTACGGGATTGCCCGTGGCGTATTTTCCAACGAGTCCGGCCTGGGTTCCGCACCGATCGCCGCTGCCGCTGCCCGCACCTACGACCCGGTCAAACAAGCCTTGGTGAGCATGACGCAAACGTTTATCGATACTCTGGTCGTCTGCACCATGACGGCATTAATTATATTGACGGCAAACTCCTGGACGCAAGGCGTCAGCCCCGGTCAATTAACCAGCGCCAGCTTTGGCGAAACGTTGGGGGCATCGGGAGAAATTATCGTGGCGGTGGCAACCTCGCTGTTTGCATACTCAACCTTAATCGGCTGGAATTATTACGGCGAAAAGGCGATTGAATACTTGCTGGGACCACGGTTTATCCGGCCTTACCGCTTTCTGTTTATCGCAGCGGTCATCGTCGGCGCATTAATGAATCTGGAACTGGTCTGGAATATTTCCGACCTGATGAACGGCATGATGGCCTTGCCCAATCTCATCGGTTTATTAATCTTGTCGAAAGTGGTTAAAGCGGAAACCGACCGCTTTTTTAATCACTCGGATAATTGACGATTTCCAATGTCAAGTAATTCAATTAGTTAATGAATATTTTTCAATATATGTCTTCACAAACAGACCTGTTCGGCCGCTAACAGTTGGTGAAGCCACCTTGCAAGCTGTTAGCTTAAGCAAATTTTAATAAAAAAAACCGTAAGTTAGCGCCTTTCTTTAATAATTGTTTAAGCTGACTCAGCCATAATTGCTCCCGACAGAAAAAACTGTCCTACGGGCTAATTAATAACAATTATTAATCCATATAAAGGAGCTATATGACTATGAAAACTTTTTTACTTTCGATGAAGGAGTACATGGAAGCGAGCGAAGCCGAGCGATGTACGACGACCCCTGCGTAGCCGTAGAGGCCGGGCGTTTTGACGGAGTTGGAGCGCAAGCGTAGTGCGTAGTCAAAATGCAAGGCCATACG
>VGVA01000042.1 GCA_016874115.1 Gammaproteobacteria bacterium | reverse complement strand
ATGGTCGCAAAGTCCACGTGCTTTTCCATTACTTGCAGAATGTCGCCCAACATATCGAGTTTGGCTTCACGTTCTTCGGCGGCAAATAGGCTTTCTTTGATCATGGTGGTGTGCATCAATCTAGCGGCTATGTAGATATGCTATTTTAACATGGGTGGGTTTTTCGATGCGCCCTAATGTATGAAGCTATGTCTATAGAAAAACTTTGGATTTGTGAACCGAAGGCAGAGTTGAAAGTGATGTGAGCTCCTCCGTCGCCGCTGATACCATCATATATCCATAAGCCATCCGGGTTATTTCCACGTCCTGCTCCAACACCATAATAATTCATTAAACTTGAATTTTGTCCTAACCAGCCACTTTCCCAGCTTGGAAAACTACCTTCAAAATCTTCCAAATAGGCTGTACTTGCAGACGCGGGGTTAAACAGCATATGCAAGCTAAACAAAACGACGCTCAATAAAAACTTTTTCATAATTAATCCTTTAATAAATATCTATCGTTTAAATTTGAATTCCGGGACAATTCAACAAAAAATGTAACGCAAACAATTAATGCGCATTTATCAAACAAACCCAGTCACTTTCAACGCCTACTTCAAGATGGGTTTAAACCATAATGTGGCTCATACCCGATTAATGCACCTAATTCCTTGTAATGTGCTTGTTCAGCAAGTCCATATCCATATGGCTTGCTGATAATTCTAAGTTAGTTTCCTCTATTTAAATATACGTAAAAGTACCTATTCATTTCAGATGTAACCCAGAACAGCGCGATGAATTTTCTGCAGGAAATCGAAAGTTTCATTTGGTCGGGTCTTGACACCCTTTTCGACTATGTCTTGCCATTAGATTTTTTATAAATTTCACTACATTAATCATAAATATCAATAAACTGCGCTAACTAATTTTAGTAAGCAGGATGGATAAACATGGCGCATCCATCAAAATCTATTATTTCTTTCACCCCTGCTAATGGTGGAGAATGCTTATCTATCTTAAGTGTAAGATTTTAATATTTTAGTACATTAACTATAATCCATGATAAACTAAACTAACTGAGTTTAGTTTATTAATACCATGCAAACTATTAACATTCACGAAGCCAAAACCCATCTATCCCGGCTGGTCGATCAAGCCGCGCATGGCAAATCGTTTATCATTGCCAAGGCAGGCAAGCCGTTGGTAAAAGTGACGGCATTGGATGCGCCTATTGGCGCGGAAGTCCGCCGTTTGGGTTTTTTGTCGGGCCAATTACAAGTGCCTGATGATTTTGACCGGATGGGGCAAGACGAAATAAACCAACTGTTCGACCAATCGCCATGAAATTGCTGCTGGACACCCATTTGTTACTGTGGGTTGCCGGTTCACCGGAAAAACTGTCAAGCAAGGCGCTGAAACTTATCGACAATCCGGGTAACGAACTTTATTTCAGTGCTGCCAGCTTTTGGGAAATCGCTATTAAATGTAAGCTGGATCGGCCTGATTTTCAGGTCAATGCCAGCGTACTCAGGCGCGGCCTGTTGGATAACGGCTACATTGAATTGCCTGTCGTGAGCGAACACACAATCTTCCTCGACAACTTGCCCTTGTTGCACAAAGATCCTTTCGACCGTCTCCTAGTCGCCCAAGCCATCTCCGAAGGTTTTACGCTGTTGACCACCGACGGACTGATTGTGCAGTACCCGGCAGCAGTAAAAAAAGTTTAACGAAGATTTATGCAATACGATATTAAGCTCATTCCGCGCCATCAAATTGACAGCATTTTACCATTAATACAACAACTTAACCCTGCTTTGCCGGAGCATGTGCTGCGTTCCCGTTTACACGAGATGGCCGGTCAAGGTTATCAGTGCGCGGGCTTGACCATTAATGACCGGCTGGTCGGCATTTGCGGCATGTGGATCATGACCAAGTTCTACGTCGGCAAACATATCGAGCCGGATAACGTCTTTATTCTGCCGGAATACTACCGCCAAGGCTTTGGCAAACTACTGCTAAACTGGGTGTATGAATACGGCAAAACACAAGGCTGCATTGCCAGCGAACTCAACTGCTATATCATTAATGACACCGGCAATCGCTTCTGGGAACAGGAAGGCTTTGTCAAAATAGGGTATCATTATCAACGATTACTTACCGATGCCCCCAATTAACCGCTTCCTGAATGCGCCTACGTATCACCCCCTGTCACCATACTCCCACGGAAATCAAGCTGCATCAACTTTCCGCTGTCCTGGAAATCAGCTTCGATAATGGCGAAACGTTCAGCTTGCCCTGCGAATATCTACGCGTTTACACGCCATCCGCAGAAGCGTTAGGCCATGCGCCGGGACAGGAAATTCTGCAAACCGGCAAAGAAGACGTTACCATTAATGAAATAAAGCCGATTGGCAATTATGCCATTCAGCCCGTTTTTAGCGATGGACATCGCACCGGCATTTACAGTTGGGACATACTTTACAAATTAGGTTCCGAATATCCCGCTTTATGGGCGGATTACCTGCAGCGGTTGGAACAAACAGGTTACGAGCGCAAACCAACAGCAAAACAAATTTAATGTGATTAGGTATTTTCATGACAGATAACACCACCCATTTCGGCTTCAAAACCGTCGCCGCCGAAGAAAAAGCCAAGCTGGTGCGCGGCGTATTCGATTCCGTCGCCGAACATTACGACATCATGAACGACCTGATGTCACTCGGCATTCATCGTATCTGGAAGCGCATCGCCATCCAATTAAGCAACGTGCGCAAGGGCGAACACGTGCTCGATCTGGCCGGCGGCACCGGCGATCTCACCACTCTGTTTGAGCAACGGGTAGGACAGGAAGGTTCGGTGATTTTGGCCGACATTAACTCAGAGATGCTGCGCACTGGTCGCAACCGTTTGATCGACAAGGGATTAATCGGCAATGTGCAATATACCCAAGTGAATGCCGAATGCCTGCCCTTTGCCGATGACAGCTTCGACTGCGTGTGCATCGGTTTCGGCCTGCGCAACGTCACAGATAAAGACGCCGCTTTGCGCTCCATGTACCGTGTGCTGAAGCCGGGTGGAAGGGCGATCATCTTGGAATTCTCCCACCCCATCGATCCGGTCACTGAAAAAGTCTATGATTTCTATTCTTTTAATCTCTTACCCAAAATCGGCAAGTGGGTTGCCAAAGACGAAGACAGCTACCGCTACTTGGCCGAATCCATCCGTATGCACCCTAAGCAAGACGAATTAAAAGCCATGATGGAATCGGCAGGCTTTGAACGCTGCGAGTATTTCAACATGACGCAAGGGATTGTCGCAGTGCATCGGGGTTATAAGATTTAACTTATATGTACGTTCCAAAACATTTTGAAGTCACTGATATAGGGTTAATGCACGAGCTGATCCGTGATTACCCGCTCGCAACTTTAATAACTTTGGGCAAAGATGGCATTAATGCCAATCATATACCATTTTATCTCGCACAAAACCCACAGCCTTATGGCTTATTGCAAGGCCATGTGGCGCGATCAAATAATTTGCTGCAGAACATTAATGACGATTTAGATTATCTGGCAATATTTCATGGCTCGAATACGTATATTACGCCTAATTGGTATGCGACTAAGGAAGAAACTGGCAAAGTTGTCCCCACTTGGAATTACGCGGTTGTTCATGTTTATGGAAGGTTAAGTATTATTGATGAACCAAGCTGGCTATACAACCAGCTAAGCACACTTACTGACCATAATGAAGCACGGTTTTCAAAACCTTGGTCAATAAGCGATGCGCCACAAGATTTTACCGAAAAACTAATGGCTTCTATTGTCGGGATTGAAATGACAATTACCAAGTTGATCGGTAAATGGAAGGTAAGCCAAAATCAACAGGAAAGAAACCAAGAAAGCGTGATTGCTGGATTAACTTCGGACAATCAATTAGGTGCTTTCCACATGGCGGATCTTGTCAGAAATTCGCCGAAAAAACTGTAGATTTTATTAATGTAAGGGCATATCTATTGCTAAAGTGCTTACAAAATGTACCTAAATTTTATTCTAAGTAAAACTTGAAACTACCCAACGCCGATAAAGCCATTATTCCGGCTGAGAAATTGCGCGATTATATTTTGTCGCCATCTCATCCGGTTGGTAAGTTTAAAGCGGTTTTCTTTGAAAGCTTGGGTTATACCCAAGAAAATTGGCAAAATTTTGAAGAAGAAATCAGAAACTTGATTGCAAACAATGAAGCTTCTGCCGTTGAACAAAATGAATATGGTCAGAAATTTGAAGTCAAAGGTATCATTAATGGTTACCGTAACAACTCCTCATTAATCAAAACAGTGTGGATAATCCTTAATGATGAGGAAAATCCGCGATTTATTACCGCTTATCCAGAGGATTAATCATGAACATTAAATTGCTCGATACGGTTGTGTTACAAAAATCCCTAGTAGATAAAGGCTTGTGTAAAGGCGATATTGGGGCGGTAGTCGAAATTTATGAACCTGACGGATTAGAAGTCGAATTTGTCACCGGTTCCGGTCAAACCCAAGCTTTGGTAACCTTAAAATCATCGGATGTCAGGCTTATCAGCAATAACGATATTCTGGCGGTACGCTCTTTGAATGCGGCATAGCTTGTTGGCTTATTATGCACTACAAGACCTTCAATATTCTTTTTTAATGTTAATCAAACCACTCCTAATCGCTTCTCTCGAATCCGCCCTGAACCGCTATCTATCGTTGGACGATAATAAACACCATCTATTAGAACCGCTAACAGGCAAGGTTATTGCGCTCCATATCCAGCCCATTAATGAATGTCTATTTCTTTGTCCTACGCGGGATGGCATCCAGATTCTGAATCAAATTACCGGCCAGCCGGATACTACCATTACCGGCACACCGTGGGCACTAGGATTAATGGGCGTCAGCACCAACCCCATGCGTTCGGTGTTTTCCGGCGAAGTTAAAATAGAAGGCGACATCCAAACCGGCAAACTGTTTCAGGAGTTATTTAAAAAACTGGATATTAATCTGGAAAATGTCATCGCACGGCATACCGGCAATGATTTTGCCGCCAAAATCAGCCGTTTTTTGCGTTCCGGCCAAGTTTGGAGTAAAGAAACCGTTGAAACTTTCAAATTAAATACCGCAGAATTCCTTCAGGAAGAAACTCGCGACCTGCCCGCGAAAGCGGAAGCCGATTTGTTTTATGAAGAAGTAGACCGGTTACGAAACGACGCCGATAGGTTAGAATGCCGCCTTGACCGCTTGCTAAACACGAGCCCACCAAAACAAGAACCATAATCGCAGTGTTTTACCCTAAAATTCTATTCCGCTTAATCCATATCAGCTGGGTGCTGGTGGCGCATGGTCTGGACGAAATTGTCTTTAAAACCAATTTGTTCCCATCTTTACGCTATTTCGCCTTTTTTTCGCCGAGTTATTGGTTAAAACCCAAGATGGAGCCGCGCGCTGTGCGCATTCGCAAGGCCCTGGAAGATTTAGGCCCCATTTACGTTAAATTCGGCCAGGCCTTATCCACCCGTAAAGACTTATTGCCGGAAGATATTGCTGACGAATTGGTTAAGCTACAAGACCGGGTGCCGCCTTTTGCCAAGGAAACCGCGCAAACTATTATAGAAAACGAACTGGGCATGACTATCGACAAAGCCTTCGCCAATTTTGAAGGCGAACCTTTGGCGTCTGCGTCCGTCGCTCAAGTCCATGCCGCGGAGCTGCACGACGGTAGGCAGGTGGTCGTTAAAGTATTAAGGCCCGATATTGAGGAAGGCATTTATTCAGACATCGGCCTGCTCTACGAACTGGCGCGCATTGCCGAAAAATTCTGGCCAGATGCGCGTCGGCTCAGACCGATGCAAGTGGTTGCCGAATTTGAAAAAACCACGCTGGATGAACTGGATTTACTGCGCGAAGCCGCCAACGCCGCCAAACTGCGGCGCAATTTTGAAAACTCTGATACGTTGTATATTCCTGAAATCTATTGGGATTACACTCGCCGCAAAGTCATGGTAATGGAACGCATCTACGGCACACCGGTGGGCGAGATTAAGCAGTTAAAAGCGAATAAGGTCGATTTTAAATTGCTGGCAGAGCGTGGCGTGGAAATCTTTTTTACCCAGGTATTTCGCGATAATTTCTTCCATGCCGACATGCACCCCGGCAATATTTTTGTACAGGCGCCCGCAAAATATATCGCTGTCGATTTCGGTATCATCGGCTCGTTGTCATTAACGGATCAGCATTACCTGGCAGAAAACTTTTTGGCATTTTTTAACCGCGACTACCGCAAAGTGGCGCAGATGCATGTCGAATCCGGCTGGGTTCCCAGCGAAACCCGCATCGAAGAATTCGAATCCGCCATTCGCAGCGTGTGCGAACCTATTTTTGAAAAACCGTTAAAAGACATCAGCTTCGGCCAATTATTGCTGCGTCTGTTTCAAACCGCCCGCCGCTTCGACATGCAAATCCAGCCGCAATTGGTGTTGTTGCAAAAAACCTTGTTAAATATCGAAGGCTTAGGCCGCCAGCTTTACCCGGATTTAGACTTATGGCAAACCGCCAAGCCGTTTCTGGAGAAATGGTTTAAGGAACGCATGAGTCCGAAGACCAAAATCGACGAAATATTAAAGCAAATACCGCAAGTTGCCGAGCATTTCCCGGAAATTCCGATCTTGCTGTTCAAATCCTTAGAAAGCGCGGCCAGCGCCCAAAGCCGTTCGGACAATCAGCAAAAAGAAATCGCCCTGCTGCGCGAACAGATGGAAATACAGCATCGCAACACGTTATGGTCGATCTACATCGGCGCATTAATCATCGCGGCGGCAGTCTTGCTGAGATGATTATTAATAAGTTCGATTAATAACCCTTCATTTGAAATCCGGAACTCATTAATGCGCGGTAAAAATTCCACAGCATGAAAATTGAAAAGATAGAGATTCATTCATTTCTCATTTTTAGCCGACCCATACAAAAAACCGGCGAATTGTTGTAAAGTAAGCGGTTTTCCACGCTGGAACGTTAAGCCGGCCCGGACGGCAACAGGTGGATAACCATTAATGAGGAACTGTCATGGTAACACTTAACCCACCCGTCTGCGATTTCGGCGCCTTAGCGCCTGACTTCAAGTTATTGGGCGTCGATGGCAAGACCCATACCTTGCAGGGTTGCATGGGGCGCAACGGCTTGCTCGTCATGTTTATCTGCAACCATTGTCCGTTTGTTAAAGCGATCCATGGCCGGATTTTACGAGATACCAAAGAATTAATCGGCTATGGCATTAATGCGGTGGCGATTATGCCGAACGATACGGTGAATTATCCCGAAGATTCGTTCGACAACATGAAGCGTATTGCCGAAGAGCACCAATACCCTTTCCCGTATTTGTATGATGAAACCCAGGAAGTAGCCAAAGCTTATGGCACCATCTGTACGCCGGATTTTTTCGGCTACAACAGCGATTACGAATTGCAATACCGGGGTCGCCTGGACGCCAGCCGCAAAGACACGGCGCCGGATGGAACACGGCGGGATTTATTTGAAGCCATGAAGCTGATTGCCCACACCGGTAAAGGTCCGGAAGAACAAATACCCAGTATGGGTTGCTCGATTAAATGGTATGAAGGCGCACAGCCGTAATTTACTGTCGTTTGACGGGCAACATGAATTAATAACTTAAATGATAACGAGAGAAAACTATGTCAATTAAAAGAATGGCCGATCTGGATTTGCAAGGAAAACGGGTATTAATCCGGCAGGACTTGAACGTACCTGTTAAAAACGGCAAAGTCACCAGCGATATTCGCATTCAAGCCAGCGTTCCCACCATTGAACTAGCGTTGGCGAAAGGCGCGGCGGTAATCGTGATGTCGCATCTAGGCCGCCCCGAAGAAGGAAAATATGACGAAGAATCATCCATGAAGCCGGTAGCGGAACGCTTACAGGCATTGCTTGGCAAGCCGGTGCGTCTGGAAAAAGACTGGCTGGACGGCATTAATATCAACTCTGGCGAAGTGGTGCTGTGCGAAAACGTTCGCTTTAACGTAGGCGAAAAGAAAAATAACGACGATTTAGGCAAAAAATTGGCGGCACTCTGCGATGTCTTCGTCATGGACGCCTTCGGCACCGCGCATCGTGCGGAAGCCTCCACCCATGCGGTCGCCAAATTTGCACCGATTGCCTGCGCCGGTCCCTTGTTGGCAAGCGAACTGGATGCTTTAGGCAAGGCGCTGGAAACCCCGGCGCGGCCTTTAGTAGCGATTGTCGGCGGCTCTAAAGTCAGCACCAAATTGACGGTATTGAAGTCGTTATCGGAAATAGTCGACCAATTAATCGTTGGCGGCGGCATTGCCAACACCTTTATCGCGGCAATGGGTTATCCGGTCGGAAAATCCCTGTACGAACCGGAATTAATCGAAGAAGCCAAAAGCCTGATTGCCGCAGCAAAACAGGCCGGTTCCGATATTCCCATCCCAACCGATGTGGTATGCGCTAAAGAATTCTCCGAAACCGCTGCCGCCACCATTAAAGCAGTCACCGACGTAGCCGACGATGATTTGATTCTCGACATCGGCCCTGACACAGCCAGAGAATACGCCAGAATTCTGCAATCCGCCGGGACCATCGTTTGGAACGGCCCGGTCGGTGTATTTGAAATCGACCAATTCGGCGAAGGCACCAAAACCTTATCCATGGCGATTGCCGATAGCCCGGCGTTTTCCATTGCCGGCGGCGGCGATACCCTCGCTGCCATCGACAAGTATGAGATTAATGACAAGGTATCCTATACCTCTACCGGCGGCGGCGCATTTTTAGAATTCCTGGAAGGCAAGGAATTACCCGCCGTGGCCGTATTAAAGGAACGCAGTTAACAGCACGATTGTTTGTTGCCTGTTAGCAAATATTGTGTTAAACAAGAACTTAACAGCGTAAATTTCAGTCGAAAAGATAAATCAGTATTAATTTGGATTAAAAAACATGGCAAGAGTAACCATTGAAGATTGTTTGGAACACGTAGAAAACCGTTTTAAATTAGTGCTGTTGGCAAGCTCCAGGGCGCGTCAACTTCATCATGGCGCGCAAGAGTTTCTTACGCGCAACAAAGATAAAGATACCGTACTCGCCCTGCGGGAAATTGCAGAAGGCCACGTTTCACCCGAGAACATTAATCAATTGCACCGTTCTCCTGAAATTCACGAGCCCAACCTGATGTTTTAATTACTGTATGCCGGAAGTTGTTGAAAAAGTAAAAACCGAACGACCCCAGGACACCCTGGTTAAAAACTTATGTTCGACACTATCCGGCTATCTAGACCCTACCCAAGTTAAAGAATGCGTTCGCGCCTATGAATTCGGCGCGAAAGCGCATACCGGTCAATACCGCAAAAGCGGCGAAGATTATATCTGCCATCCGGTCGCTGTGGCGATCAGCCTTGCCGAAATGCGCATGGACGCCAATTGCATCATGGCGGCGATACTACATGATGTAATCGAAGATACCGGCGTCAGTAAGAAAGAACTCGCCGCAACCTTTAATCCCGATGTGGCCGAACTGGTTGACGCCGTCACCAAATTAACCAAGATCGACAGTAAATCCCACGCCGAAGCGCAGGCGGAAAACGTCCGCAAGATGTTTTTGGCGATGGGAAAAGACTTGCGTGTCATCATGGTGAAGCTTGCCGACCGTTTGCACAACATGGCTACGCTCGACGCCATGCCGGCGGAAGCCAAGCGCCGGATTGCCAGGGAAACACTGGATATTTACGCGCCAATCGCTAACCGGCTGGGCATGAACACCATCAGGCACAAGCTGGAAACGCTCAGCCTGCAGGCCATGTATCCGCGCCGTTACGCTATTTTGGAAACTGCGCTCAAAAAAGCGCGCGGTAATCGCCGCAAAATTATCGATGTCATTGAAGATTCTATAAAAAACCGCTTGCAGCAGGCGCAGCTGGTCTGCGACGTTTCAGGCCGGGAAAAGAATCTGTACAGCATTTATCAAAAAATGCTGACGAAGAAAGTCTCTTTAAACGATGTTTTCGATATCTACGCCTTCCGGATATTCTGCAACAACGTGGATGATTGTTACCGCGTCCTCGGCATCATTCATAATTTGTACAAACCCATTCCAGGCAAGTTTAAAGACTATATTGCCTTGCCTAAAGCCAACGGCTACCAGTCCTTACATACCATATTAATCGGCCCGTACGGCTTTCCGATCGAAATACAGATTCGTACGCACGAAATGCACCGGATGGCGGAATCCGGCATTGCCGCACATTGGCTGTATAAAGCCGATGACGATAAGAACAACAAATTCCAAGACCGCGCCAACGAATGGCTACGGGATTTACTGGAAATCCAGCAATCGGCCGGCGATTCGCTGGAGTTTATCGATAACTTGAAGATCGACCTGTTTCCGCAGGAAGTCTTCGTTTTCACTCCCAAAGGCGACATTGTAAAGCTGCCACGCGGCGCAACCATCATCGATTTCGCTTACGCTGTGCATACAGACATTGGCAACGCCTGCGTTTCGGCGCGCATAGACAGGAAATTAGTACCGCTGCAAACCCGGTTGGAAAATGGGGTAACGGTTGAAGTTATTACGGCTATCTGGGCGCGGCCGAATCCGCTGTGGCTGAATTATGTGGCGACAGCAAAAGCCCGCTCCGGCATACGTAATTACCTGAAGAATTTCAAACAGCAGGAAGCCATTAATCTCGGCCGTCGCTTGCTCGATAAAGAATTACACGGCATGCACTTGCAACTGGACAAAGTAGACCCGGCTAAAATAAAAACGCTATTAAAATTAACGGGCAAAAAGAAACTCGACGACCTGCTGGAAGACATCGGCCTAGGCAACCGAATGCCGTTTTTGATAGCGCGCCAACTCAGCCAGGATGACGTCCACGCCACCTTGCGCTTTGACAACAAAGAACAAACGCAACGCTTTCCATTAATGATTAAAGGCACCGAAGGCATGGTGGTGACGTTGGCCAAGTGTTGCCGACCTATCCCCGGCGATTCCATTATCGGTTTCTTTAATCCCGGCAAAGGCATCGTCATTCACCATCATGAATGCCGTAACAGCAGTGAAGTCAGGAAAAAACAAACCAGCTGGCTGGATGTGGAATGGAGCCAGGAAGCCACCGGCGAATTTCCTGCCGAGCTTCGCCTGGAAGTATTAAACCAGCGCGGATCGCTGGCAACGGTCGCGACCACTATTGCGGAAATGAATTCCAATATCGAAAACGTAACCGTAGTTGAACAGGACAGCCGCGTCAGCGTGGATTTAATTACCATCAGCGTAAAAGACCGGGTACACCTCGCCAAAATTATGCGTAAATTAAAAGACCTGTCGATTGTTATCAAAATTACCCGCGTAAAAGCCTGATTAATCGTTTCCGGTACCCTTATCTCCCCAGCAACATTCATTAATAATGACTAAAACCATCATTCAGACCGATCTGGCGCCACAAGCCATCGGCACTTATTCACAAGCGGTTAAGGTTGGTCAAACTATTTACCTGTCCGGGCAAATCCCGTTGGTTCCAGACACCATGCAATTAATCGAGGGCGATATTGCCGCACAGATTAATCAAGTATTCAAAAATTTGCAGGCCGTCGCCGAAGCCTCAGGCGGCGATTTAAGCAACTTTGTAAAATTGAATGTTTTTCTAACCGATTTAGCGAATTTCCCGATTGTTAATGACATCATGGCGCAGTATTTTCAACCGCCGTACCCTGCCCGCGCCGCCGTCGGTGTCGCCGCCTTGCCCAAAGGAGCAGCCGTGGAAATGGACGCGATTATGGTGCTCGATCCGCAGGAATACCCGCTCTGACTGTAACCTTTCCGGCTTATTAATCTTTTACCGCCGTTGATTAATGAAGCTTGAAACTCTGCTGCAACCGGTTGCCACCCTCCCCGGCATCGGCGAACGTACTGCTTTACGCTTGGCTAAACTCGGCATCGTAACGTGTCAGGACTTGCTTTTTCATCTGCCCATACGTTATGAAAACAAAACCAGCCTGTCTGCCATTTCTGAATTGACAGCCGGTGCGACCGCTCACATTCAAGGAGCGATTGAATTTATTGAAGTGCTGCCCAGAGGCCGCCGCAGCCTGATGTGCCGAATTAATGACGGCACCGGCTTTATCGATCTGCGCTTTTTTCATTTTACCGCCCGCCAGTACGATGCCTTTAAAACCGGCGTGTTGATGCGGTGTTACGGCCTGATCCGCTTCGGATACGCCGGCTTGGAAATGGTGCATCCCGACTACGCCATTATTAATAACCCCGCCGCGCAAGCACTTGATAATCAATTAACGCCGGTTTACCCGCTAACCGAAGGCATTCAGCAAAACACGCTACGAAAAGGGATCAAGCTGCTATTAACGGCTTGCCGACAGAATCCGCAATTATTAATCGACTACCTGCCCGCCAACATTCTTGCCCAATACGGTTTTCCTTCATTAATCGACGCCATCGGCATATTACACGCTCCTGCCCCTGACATTGCTATTGACGATTTGCACAACGGCTCGTCGCCTGCATTGAAACGCTTGGTCTTCGAGGAGTTTCTGGCGCATCATCTGGGACTTAAGCTTGCCAAAAAAAAGACCTTGGCCTGGCAAGCGCCTCGTTTAATCATTAATGATCAAATAAAAACTGATTTTATTAACAGCTTACCGTTTCAATTAACCGCCGCCCAACACAGAGTAATGGCGGAAGTTGCCGCTGACTGTAGCCAAAAGCATCCCATGATGCGTTTGTTACAAGGCGATGTCGGTTGCGGAAAAACCGTTGTGGCCGCCTTTGCCGCCTTCCTTGCCTTGAATTCCGGCTATCAATGCGCCGTCATGGCGCCGACCGAATTGCTGGCGGAACAGCATTTTCGTAATTTCAGCACCTGGTTTAATCAACTTAACGCAACCATTGCATTGCTTACCAGCCAGATTAAAGGCAATGCCCGCAAAACAAATTTACAGGCGATTCAAGACGGTTCCGTGCAGTTAATTATCGGTACTCACGCTTTATTTCAGGATGAAGTAGCCTTTCATCGCCTGGGATTAATCATCATCGACGAACAGCACCGTTTCGGCGTCCATCAACGGTTGGCTTTAAAAGCAAAAGGCCAGCGCAACGGCCTGCATCCTCATCAACTGGTCATGACCGCCACCCCCATTCCTCGCACGTTAGCAATGTTGCAATATTCCGATATAGCCGTCTCTATCATTAATGAACTGCCGCCGGGCCGGTTACCGGTGACTACCAGCGTCATTCCAAACGACAAACGTATGAACGTCATTCAACGTATTGAAAGCTGGATTAACAATAACAGACAGGCGTACTGGATTTGCACATTGATTGAAGAATCTGAAATGTTGCAATATGAAGCCGCCGAAAAAACCGCCGCAACCTTGGCCGCCGAACTACCCAACACCCGCGTCGGCTTGCTGCACGGCCGCTTGAAACCGGCAGACAAAGACGCCGTCATGCTGGCCTTTAAAAATGGCGACATCGATTTACTGGTAGCCACTACAGTCATTGAAGTCGGCGTCGATGTGCCAAACGCCAGTTTAATGATAATTGAAAACCCTGAACGGCTGGGCCTAAGCCAATTGCATCAATTACGGGGACGTGTCGGCCGCGGCGGCAATGAAAGTTTTTGCCTGTTGTTGTACCAATCGCCATTAACGGAAAACGCCCGTCAACGCCTGGGTATAATGCGGGACACCAACGACGGCTTTGTCATCGCCGAAAAAGATTTGTTGCTGCGCGGTCCCGGCGAAGTCATGGGTGTTCGCCAGACCGGGCAAATTCAATTTAAAATTGCCGATTTGGTCAGGGATGCGGAAATATTGGATAATATACCCGATCTTGCCGATGCGCTTTTTACCGGTCATCCGGCGGCGGTTCAACCATTAATTCAACGCTGGCTGGGACAACAGACAGATTTTTCCGAGGTTTAATTTTCGCTTTGACTACCAAAAGTTTTCTGTTCCGCCGCGAACCCGAATGGCGCGAACACAGACAGGGCCATCAATATCATTTGCCGGAAGACGTCCATTCGTGGGTTTACGAACCCGGCTCATTAACCAAACGCTTACGCGATTACTACGGCAATCGCATCGCCGTAGACCTGTTATTTCACCAATGGCGCAGTCCGTATTTAAGCGAATGCAAACAGCTTAACCTGCCCTGCTATCGCTTTGCCCTAACCCGCGAAGTGATACTGCACATTAATAACAAACCTTTGCTGCTTGCCAGAACGATAATACCGGAAGAAACCATTAAAGTCGCACATCGCAATCTGTCGCATTTAGGCAATCGCCCGCTGGGCGAAGTGATTTTTTCCTATCCCGATTTGGAGCGGATAGTCATGGATTTAACGTTAATAAAAGAAAACGGCTGGACGCTCAAAGCACAGCAAAAAGCCGCCATTGAACAACCGCTTTGGGGCAGACGAACAGTTTACGCCATCCGCCAACGACCGATGCTGGTCAGTGAGTTTTTTCTACCGGAAATTTTAACGCATTAATTTTTACATATTAATTAATGAAGATCACCAATTAAGATTTTCTCCGCTTGCCCAACCAGGGCTGAATCTTGGGGAAAACATCCCTAAAACGGGAATAATAATTTAACTGGTAATCGTTCACCGGACCACCATAAAGTCCTCCCACCCAATACGGTAAACCATTAACAACGGTAAAAAGACCGGAGCCGCTGCTGGCAATTTCCGCACCGCCCACCGAAAAAAGAATTTCATTAACAGCTAGATTGGTATCGTTATTTCCTTTCACGGTTTGATTTAAACCGGTTACCGCGCCCTGGCTAACCATGGTATGGTCGCCTTCAGGATGATGCACACCCCAGACCTGCCTACCCACAAATAACCGCTTGGTGCTCCATCCTGAATAAGCTACGCCAGCGGGCGGCCGCGCTCTCAACCGCATAAAAGACGTATCGTTTTTCTTATTGGCGTAAAGTAATCTTGCCCCGCCGAATGTTTGGCTATAACGGCTGTCGGTATCAGAACTTAAACAGGCCGGTGCCTGAAAAAACCACTCGAACGACAAGGTATTGGACGCGCGCTGATCTGTAACACAATGGTTAGCGGTAATAAACCACGGTTTGGATGAGTTTCTCTGATCATTAAGCAATGTGCCTGTACAGATGAATGAACCCCCATTTCTGATGAAACTGATCAACGCCGTTGCATTGGCCGCCACCTGAAGGGCTGGGTATTCAGGAACGCCATTCCAACACGCCAGATCAAACTCAGGCTCCAGCGCCAAACCAAGGCTTTTCGGCTTAATCAAATCGTTAAGACTTTGTTTTTCCATAATTTTCCGGTTATTTCCCGACCTTATACCGGCAACAATAATATTGACCGCATCGACCTCGAACGAGCCTTCTTCGGGTTGATCGCCTTGAATGAATATTTCCAGATCTCCGGTAGTTCCGACCGTAATCGGCAACCAGATGTTATTGTCATTAATAAAGTTTTGATCTGCAAAAAAAACTGCGGAATTCGACGAATTACCTTGTACCCGGAACCGTATTGCCGACGGCTTCGTTTTGAACGCCAGATGGAAACACATCCGTTTCGCCTGGTCAGAAACAAATTGAAGTCTGGCCGCATAACCGCCATTCACCGGCTGCCAGTTTAATTGTGACGCCATAACAGGTTTGGGCAGCCGATAAACTTCGCCCGTTTTAACCACACCTGGCGACGGATTGGTTAAATCAATCTGTAATTCGGGAATAGTCACCACCAAGGCTTCGGTTGATTGAGCAAGAAACGCATTAACCTTAAAAGAGCATCTTAAGGTTGCAAAAAATTGTTAACTGTTTGAAATTAAGCGGCAAGGAGGCGCTTATGGCAGAACAGATCATTCACCCTTTGGGTGAACCCGAACCGAAGGCATTAATTCCGTATGCTGAACCTGTCAGGGTAGAAACATTTGGCGGCAGGATCCATGTGGAATGGGATCCACAAGCATCGGTGACGGCGATGGGGCAATTGCCCTTTTTCATAGA
>VGVA01000041.1 GCA_016874115.1 Gammaproteobacteria bacterium | reverse complement strand
GACAGGCCATTTTATGGAACAGGCCTACAACCTGATCCTGGTCGGCGGCACCGGCACCGGCAAAACCCATTTGGCCACCGCCATAGGCATAGCGGCCATTCACCAAGGCAAACGGGTGCGCTTCTACGAAGGAGTACATGGAAGCGAGCGAAGCCGAGCGATGTACGACGACCCCTGCGTAGCCGTAGAGGCCGGGCGTTTTGACGGAGTTGGAGCGCAAGCGTAGTGCGTAGTCAAAATGCAAGGCCATACGACACGGCGTCAAGTCATTCGCGCAAGGTCAAAATACGAAGCAAGGCGGAAGCCGATGTTTTGTGTTTTGGGCTGTAGCGGGACGAACGCAGGCCGCCGAAGGCAAACTCGCCACGTCATTTTTCGCTGCTGAAATCGGATTGGACCCCATTTCAGCTTTCGCGAAAAATAGTGGCGCGCTGGAAATAATACGGCAAACGTAACGATTAATATCGGCGGCGTTACCGGCGGCGGTGGAGCTACGTTTTTTGAAACCAACTTCAATGCCGATACCGGCGGTTTCAGTTACCGTGACGATACCTTTTTGTCTACCTTCGAACCGTACTATGCAACCGGCGCACGGGTAATCACTTCCGGCAACGGTCAATTACGAGTGGTTTTAGGCGGACGCGATAATTACGTTATTTGGGAAATGTCCGGCGGATGGCGCAGAAGCTTCTCGTTAACTGCTGCTAAACCTGTTACCGTGACCTTCGATTACCGTCTCGACCAAACGCCGCATTATGAATCCGATGAATACAGCGACGCTCTGTTGTCTATCGATGGGCGTATCGTCGGGGTAAACGGCGGTTCGTTCCTGAGCCGGATCCGCGGCAACGGCAATGGCGGGGCTGTTATATCCACCGGTGTCAAACGTATCAGCGTTAATCTGGGCACGTTAGCCGCAGGTACGCACACATTAACGTTGGGCGGCTTCAACTTAAAGAAAACGTCTTATGATGAAAGTACCAGTGTATTTTTCGATAATGTGAAGGTTACGACAGCACCTTAACGGTCGAATTCACCTCGCACGGTTTAATAGCCGTTGCGGGGTACAACGGTAATCTACATAAAAACCGGGTATTATCTTAGTTATTAATAGGGTATGCCCGGTTTTTTATCGTGTTACATGTTATAAATACTGGTTTTTTAACGCCACGTAATGCTGGCTGGAATAGCGTAAGAATTCTTTTTCCGAATCGGTTAACGACCTGATTTCTTTAGCCGGAACCCCGACATACAAATGACCGCCGGTTAATCGTTTACCGGGTGGAACAAGCGCGCCAGCGCCTAACATGACATAATCTTCCAGCACGGCATCGTCCATAATAATCGCACCCATTCCGATCAGGCAGTAATTACCGACGGTACAGGCGTGGATGACAGCCCGGTGGCCGATGGTGATGTCGTGGCCGATAGTTAACGGATAACTGCGCTCGGTAAATTTACCGTAATGGGTGACATGCAGCACGGAACCATCCTGGATATTGGTGTTGTCGCCGACGGTAATACCGGCAACGTCCCCTCTGATGACGGCGGCGGGCCAAACGGAGACATGATCGCCCAAAGTAACATCGCCAATGATGACGGCGCTGGGGTCGATATAGACTGATTCCCCGATTGTAGGGAAGATATTGTTGAATCGGCGTATGTTCATTAATGAAACCGAAGTAGTTTCATAGAGTTAATAGAGATACTGCAGGGGAGTGGGTTGTCGATTAATAAGCCGGGAATAATGACTTTATAGGATTTAAACACAAAAAAGCCCGGCAGTCGAATTAATCGACTACCGGGTTTGATTGCTTATGCTTATTTAGCGACGGCTTCTTTTGCCGCTTCTACTGTTTTAGCAGCGCCTTCAGCCGCAGCAGCGCCGGTAGATTTAGCAGCGTCCACAGCGGCAGCGCCAGCATCTTTTGCAGCATCGGCAGCGGCGCCTGCAGCACCAGCGGCAGAACTGGCAGCGTCTTTAGCGCCTTCAACGGCGGCGGCGCTGGCGTCTTTTGCTCCTTCAACAGCAGCTGCGCCTGCGTCTTTGGCAGCTTCAACAGCCGCAGCTGGCGTTGCGCTAGAAGATGAACTGGTGCTCGAACTGGATGATTCACTCGGTGCTGTTTTTGGCGTATCCGGGGATTGGTCTGCACTGTTGCAACCGGCCAATAAAGCGATTGTTACCATACTTGTAGCGATAATCTCTTTAGTTTTCATGTGTGAATTTCCTGAAGTTATGTTTAAGAAACTATGTTGGTTACCTGAACGCGCCAAGGTAATGCCGTTAATAGTAGCACAGAGCAGGGTCGTATTTAAAAAAAACTGGCCTGATTCCCTAGAAATCAGGCTTAGGACTTTATGCGGAAATAAATATCGATTTCTTCGTATCGGACGGATCAAAGTTATTGATTTTGGTCGTGCGAATCCGCCATATCAGGTTTTTTGAGCGTTATAAATGGCCCACAGCACAATCGTAAATACGGTAAAACTGGGTAAAATAGCCATTAATGGCGGGTTCAAATTATAAATCAGACCGATATGATTAATGATTTTATCGAGAATGTTAAAACTCATGCCGATGGTGACGCCCAGCATAATCCGTGCACCGACACTGACACCCCGGTGAATGCCGATCACAAACGGCGCGGACACCAGGAGCATGACGAAAGTAGTAAAAGGGCTGATGGCGCGGCCCCAGAATGCGGTTTCATAGGCATGGGATTTTTGGTGATTGCTTTTTAAAAATTTAACGTACTGCGATAAGTCGTAGAGCGATAAATCCTTGGGATCGACCACGACAATTTTTAACAGGTTGGGGGCAATAGACGATTGCCAGACCTGTTCCGCTTGGGTTTCGACATTAATTTGTTCGGTGGAAATGGCCGACTGTTTTATATTTTGCAGTTTCCAGGTTTTTTTGCCCAGAAAACTGGCTTTTTCGGCGTGCAATGCCGTGGTTAAATGCCGGTTTTCATCCAGTTCGTAAATACTGATGTTGGCTAATTCGCCGTCATCTTCAATTTGCCTGACGTTGACGTATTTTTTATCTTCGCGCAACCATAACCCGTATTTCGGATTAATGATAATGTGTTCTTCCAAGGCCGCAGTTTTGATTTTATTAGCTAATTTTTCGGTGACCGGGGCAATAAATTCACCTACCACCAGCGATAGGCTAACCAGCACCAGACCCGCCAACATCACTGCTTTAATGATGCCTAAAATGGATAATCCGGCTGCTTGCATGGCGACTAACTCCCGGTTGTTGCCCATTGCGCCCAGTACGAATAAGCTGCCGATTAATGCTGAGGCCGGCACCAGTTCGTAAATCATGCCCGGCGACGTCAAGCTCAGGTAGTAAAAAATCTGGGTTAAGCCGTAATGCGCCTTGCCCATATCCTTTAATTCATCGGCAAAGGTAAACAGATTGAACAATGTTAGCAAAACCAGCAAAGTAATTAATGCGCCTTTCAGGATTTCTTTAGCGAGGTAAAAGGTAAGAACTTTCATTTGGCGAATTTTTCCTTGAAGCGATTGCGTAGCCACTCCCATCCGTACCAGTCCGCCAATAAGGCCATGCCGATCAGCGTCATCAGCAGGATGACCCAAAACGAACCCGGCCAAAGCGGAATCGAGCCTTTAATTACCCAGCTTTGCATAACGCTGGACAAGTTGCCGTAACTGAAATAAACCAGAAAGCCCATTAACATGCTGCCGTACACGCCGCCCCTGGGTGAAATTCTCGACAAGGGTACAGCCAGAAACGCCAGCAAAGCGATGGCGATAGGCAACCCGATGCGGTTTTGCAGTTCGGCAACATTGCGCGGGGCGTGTGACTGCATTAATCTTTTGGTCGGCAAAGCATTGGGCAGGGTAACGTTAGATATGGTTTTATCCTGTACTTTTACTGCGTATTCCTTAAACGATTCAATAGCATAATTGTAGTCGCCGGGATGTCCCTGAATCCGTTCGCCGTTTTCGAAGATTAAATATCGCCCGCCCGGCATTTCTTCAAATCGGCTGAATTCTGCGGTTACAATACTCAGCTTATCCTTTTTTCTGTCCTGCATGAAAACATGCTGCATTTTATTATCGCGAGACAGGCTTTCCACATAAAACACCAGATCGCCACGGCTGTATTCGCTGAATTTACCTGCCGCAATGCCACGGATATCGGAGGATTGTTCATCCTGATTCATTAACTGCTGTACCCGGTTTTCCGCCCAGGGTGACACGAACAGAGATAAACCGCAGGCCGCCATGCTAAGCGGTAGTACCAGTAAAAATACCGCACGGTACAAGGTTCCCGCGCCGCCGCCCGCGCTGGCGATGGCCGACATTTCCTGATCTTTGTAAAGACGCCCCAGCACCATTAATAGCGCCATAAACGTGGCTGCCGGTAGAAGCGAAACACCCGCCGTTACAGTTTTTAAGCCCAGGATAGTTAATAAGGTTTCATTGGAAATATGCCCTTCGATCGCCCGATCCAAAATCTTGATAAATTTCCGGCTGACGATGATGACGACGATTACGGTCCATACGGAAACCAGTGTTTTCAATAAATCCTTGGCGATCATTTTGTCCAGAACGGAAATCAAAGGACGTCGCGCGGTTTTGTAATTTTTCGGCCAATGCGTAGCCAAGCCTATCTCCTCATTCAAAACAGAATTTGTGTTGTATAATCCAAGACGATTTTAGATGTAACGACCATGACTTCTTATCTGCCCAAAACCCAGCAACTGCAATATTACCAAGATGGAATACTCGATAGAAACTACCCCCATAGAAACACTGCCGTGTGATTGTATCATTATTGGCGTCTATCAAAACCAGCAGATCGCAGCTTCCGGTCTGGAGCTGCCGTCGTCATTGCAAAACACCATTAATATGATGTGCAAGCGCGGCGATATTACCGGAAAACTTGGCGAAACCGTGCTGATAAATGTGCTACCCGATACGGCAATTAATCGTGTGCTGGCGGTTGGGTTGGGCGAAGCCAAGCCTCTCTCGCGGAAAAGTTACCGAAAAATACTGTCGGCTGCCGCCAACAACTTAAAAAAACCGTATATTAAATCCCTAGCAATTGCATTGAACGGCGTGGTCTTGGAAGTGAACGATCCGCAATGGGCTGTTCGGCAGGTAGTTGAGATATTTAATGATGCCGCCTATCAATTCACAGCATTGAAAGCGGAAAAAGAAATCGACTGCAAGTGGCAGAAAATAATGATTTACAGCCCGGAAGCAGGTCAAGCTGCCGCTAACCAAGGGTTGAAGCAAGGCATGGCTGTTGCCGACGGCATTAGCTTCACCAAGGCGCTGGCCGATCTGCCGGGAAATATTTGTACGCCGACTTACATGGCCGAACAGGCGCTGGAGTTGGGCAAAAAACATAAAGAACTTTTTGTTAAAGTTCTGGAAGAAGCCGACATGAAGGAGCTGGGGATGGGTTCGTTGTTGTCGGTATCCCGTGGCAGCAGGCAACCCGCCAAGCTGATCATTATAGAATATCAGAGCGGAAAGAAAGGCGACAAACCGGTGGCGCTGGTAGGCAAGGGCTTAACCTTTGACGCTGGCGGTATCTCCTTAAAACCGGGCGCCGGTATGGATGAAATGAAGTACGACATGTGCGGCGGCGCTGCTGTGATGGGAACATTAATAGCTGCGGTCAAGATGCAGTTACCCATTAATATTGTCGGTCTGGTGCCAGCATCGGAAAACCTGCCGGACGGCGACGCTAACAAGCCCGGCGATATCGTCACCAGCATGTCCGGCAAGACCATCGAAATTCTGAATACCGATGCGGAAGGCCGGTTAATCCTGTGCGATACGATGACTTATGCCGAACGATATAAACCGGATGTCGTGATAGATATGGCGACATTAACCGGCGCTTGCCTGGTGGCTTTAGGCCGTGTACCTAGCGGCTTGTTGGGCAATGATGATAAGCTGTGTAATGATTTAATCAACGCTGGCGACGAAGCTTGCGACACCGTTTGGCGCTTGCCGCTTTGGGAAGAATATCAGGAGCAACTTAAATCGAATTTTGCTGATCTTGCTAACATCGGCGGCAAGGATGCCGGTACCATTACCGCAGCTTGTTTCCTGTCGCACTTTGCCAAAAATTTCCGCTGGGCGCATCTGGATATCGCCGGTACGGCCTGGCGCAGCGGCAATAACAAAGGCGCAACCGGACGTCCGGTGCCGTTGTTATGTCAGTATTTGATTAACCGTACAGCAAACGCATAGGCCGTGCTGTGCCGGAAGTCGGTTTTTATGTGCTCACGACTGATTCGCTAGCGGAGCGTTACCAGTTTGCCTGTAAATTAATCGAAAAAGCGTATCGCAGCGGCGTTTTTCCCTATGTGTTGACCGATAACCCGGAGCAAAGCAGGCAAATCGACGATCTGCTGTGGACATTCAGGGCAGGGAGTTTTATTCCGCATCAACTATTTACTGGCGATATGTCAGCAGAACAGAATGTGATATTAATCGGCAGCGACCAGCCGCCTGAAGGCTGGCAGAAGACTGTAATTAATCTATCATCACATTGCCCGCAAACTTATCAGCAGGCCGAACGCATTCTGGAAATATTGGATAGCAGCGAGGACTGCAAAGCTGCCGGTAGAAGCCGGTATCGCCAGTATCAGCAGGCGGAAATCGACATTACCACACATAAAATTTAAGCCAGCCAGGCTCGCAATGCTATTAATCGTTGCGCGTCAGCTTAACCATGACATCCCGGTCGGGTTTTAAGGTGATGCTGACGGCGGTTTTAACCGTCATGTCCGTTGTTATCCTGAGCACACGCAACAGGCTGACGATAATCGACATCATTTCCAACTCCGCCAAATGCCTGCCGATACAGTTATGAATGCCGCCGCCGAAAGGAAGAAAGGCAAAACGGTGACGGTTGGTCGTTTGTTCGGAGCCGATGAAGTGCTCGGGATAAAAATTGTCGGGCTTCGCCCATAACGCCGGATCGTGATGCGTGGCGTACAAGCTGACAAACAACGTCGTATCTTGATTAATCTCATGGCCGTCGAGGTTAATGCTGTCCACCGATAAATTTCGGGATACTCCGATTCCCGCCGGGTATCGCCGTAAGGTCTCCTGGAGCGCCGCTTTGGTGTAGGTGTGCTTGTGTAGTAAATCTGCCGTCAAAGGCTCGTACCTGAACGTGGCAATCTCGGCGGAAACGCGCTCATGAACGTCGGGATGGCGACCCAACAGGTAAAAAACCACACTAGGGTATTAATCGTCGTATCCTGGCCCGCCAGAAACAAGGTAATGGCTTCGTCTTTCAGTAAATGCTCCGGCATGGTGTAGCCGGATTGTTTATCCTGTGCGAGACTCAATTGCGCGATGAGTCCTTTGGCCTGCTTATCGGATGCAACGGCCTGCGTGACAAAACGGGAGAATTCGCTAACCGCGCGTTTGTAACGCGCGTTTTGCAGGAAAAACAAATGCTTCAGCCAGCCTTTACCCAGTAAATCCGCCATTAATACGGGCACCGCGCCTTTAATAATGGCGTCGACATTCGCCATTAATGCGTGTTTTTCGTCATCATTAACGGATTGCTCGAACAGGATTCTGGCAATAATGCCTTGCACCAGGGATTTCATTGCTTGCGTGATATTGATTGCACCGGACGTCTCGGCTTTAAGCCGCTCAACAGTCTGATTCGTTTCCGCCAGAATCACGTCCTGCCAGACCGTAACAGTATCCTTGTTGAAAAACGGCTGCATGATGCGGCGTTGGTTAGTCCAGGTCTCGCCTGTGCTGCTGGCAAGGCCGTCGCCGATCATGCTTTTTTTGGCTTCGTGCAAGGCATCGCGGTTGGCGTTGCCTTTCGCTTCCTGGCTGAACACCTGTTCAATACACTCGGGTTTGGTAATAAACAGAAACTTTTTATTAAAGAAACGCACGGCGACTAAATCCCCATATCGCCGGTGAATGGACATTAATGCCGCAGGACCGTTGGTCGCCAAGCGTAAGACCGGAAAAAATAAGGTGTGTTCGGTTAATTTCATTAATGGTTAGCTGTTACAATATTTATTAATACCAAGCTCAAGTGACCGAAGAATAACAAGATTTATGGAAAAAACCTACAACCCGCACGAGATCGAACAACGCCTGTATCAACATTGGGAAGCCATGGGCTATTTCAAGCCGGCAGGGGAAGGCCAGCCTTATTGCATCATGATTCCGCCGCCGAATGTGACCGGTAGTTTGCACATGGGGCACGGCTTTAACAATACCATCATGGATACCTTAATTCGTTACCATCGGATGCAAGGCAGAAATACCTTGTGGCAAGTCGGTACCGACCATGCCGGGATTGCGACGCAAATGGTGGTCGAGCGGCAATTGGCGGCGCAAAACCAAACCCGTCACGATTTAGGCCGCGACACTTTTCTGAACAAGGTGTGGGAATGGAAAGCCGAATCCGGCGGTACGATTACCCGGCAGTTGCGGCGTTTGGGTTCCTCGGTGGATTGGACGCGCGAGCGTTTCACGATGGACGAAGGATTGTCGAAAGCCGTGCAAGAAGCCTTCGTGCGCTTGTACGATGACGGCTTGATTTATCGGGGCAAGCGTTTAGTCAATTGGGATCCGAAGCTGCACACCGCGATTTCCGACCTGGAAGTCGTCAGCGAGGAAGAACAAGGCTCGATGTGGCATTTCCGTTATCCCTTATCAGACGGAAGCGGGTATCTCGTGGTTGCGACCACCCGCCCGGAAACCATGTTGGGCGACAGCGCAGTGGCGGTTAACCCGAATGATGAACGCTATCGACATCTCATCGGCAAGAAGGTAAAGCTGCCCATTGTTAACCGCGAAATTCCGGTAATCGCCGACGACTACGTCGATCCCGAATTCGGCACCGGCTGTGTCAAGATCACGCCCGCGCACGACTTCAACGATTATGAAGTCGGCAAGCGCCACAATTTGCCGTTGATTAATGTATTCGATCGCGACGCCAAAGTCATCGGCGAATTTACTGTACTGACCTTTGAGGGTTACGCCGGAACGCACGGTGAAAAAGCACCTGCCGCTTATGCCGGCTTGGATCGTTTCGATGCACGTAAAAAAATCGTCGCGGAAATCGAAAGCTTAGGTTTGCTGGAAAAAATCGAGCCACACACCTTGAAAGTACCGCGCGGCGACCGTTCCGGCGTGGTTATCGAGCCTTGGCTCACCGACCAATGGTACGTCAACGCCAAGGAACTAGCGAAACCAGCGATTAAAGCCGTGGAAAACGGCGACATTAAGTTCGTGCCGCAACAGTACGAAAACCTGTATTTTTCCTGGATGCGCGACATCCAGGACTGGTGCATAAGCCGCCAATTGTGGTGGGGACACCGCATTCCGGCCTGGTACGATAACCACGGTAATGTCTATGTCGGGCGCAACGAAGCGGAAGTGCGTGGCAAATACGGGCTGGCGGCGGAAACCGAACTCCGTCAGGACGAAGACGTATTGGACACCTGGTTTTCCTCGGCGCTTTGGACGTTTTCCACGCTTGGCTGGCCGGAACAAACGTTGGAACTTAAGACCTTTCACCCCACCGATGTCTTAGTTACGGGTTTCGATATCATCTTTTTCTGGGTGGCGCGGATGATAATGATGACCATGCACTTCATGAAGCATGAAGACGGCAGCCCGCAGGTGCCGTTCAAGACCGTGTACGTGCATGGCCTGGTGCGCGATGCCGAAGGCCAGAAAATGTCCAAATCCAAAGGCAACGTGCTCGATCCGCTCGACATTATCGATGGAATTACTTTAGACAAACTGGTCGCCAAACGCACCAGTGGCCTGATGCAGCCGCAGATGGCGGAAAAGATTGAAAAGCGCACCCGCAAGGAATTTCCGGATGGCATCCTGTCATACGGCACGGACGCCTTGCGCTTTACTTTCGCTTCGCTGGCTTCCACCGGGCGTGATATTAAATTCGATATGGGCCGGGTTGAGGGCTACCGCAATTTCTGCAACAAAATCTGGAATGCGGCGAATTTTGTATTAATGAATACCGTCGACAAGGATTGCGGTTTTGCAGGAACCATGTTCAAGCAAACTCAAATTGAGCAGTGGATTTTTTCGCGTTTGAATCACGTCATTGGAGAAACTCGAATCGCACTGGACAATTACCGCTTCGACCATGCCGCGCAAGCCATTTACGAGTTCACCTGGAACGAGTTTTGCGATTGGTACATAGAGCTTTCTAAAGTGTCTTTGCAGTCAGAAGATGAAATGATTCAAGTCGGTGCACGGCACACGTTATTAACCGTATTAGGTACAATATTGCAATTAACCCATCCCATTATGCCGTTTATTACCGAGGAAATCTGGCAGACTGTTGCGCCCCTGATCGGGAATAAGGGCAAAACCATCATGCTACAACCTTATCCAACGACAGATGAAAAGCTTATTAATCAGGAAGCGGAAATGGAAATAACCTGGATGATGAACTTCATCCTCGGTGTACGCCGGATTCGCGGCGAGATGAACATAGCACCGGGCAAACCGTTGCCGGTGTTGTTGCAAGACGCAAGCGATCAAGATTTAACCTATCTGGAACGCAACCGTTTCTACCTACAAAAACTGGCGCGGCTGGAAGCGGTTACGCCTTTGCAAACCGACGAAACCGCGCCGGAATCCGCCATCGCCTTGGTAGGCAGCCTTAAATTATTAATACCGATGGCGGGATTAATCGACAAAGTCGCCGAATTGGCGCGGCTGGACAAGGAAATCAACCGGATAACTGCCGACCTGCCGCGTGTGGAAGGCAAGTTGAACAATCCGGCCTTTGTCGATAAAGCGCCTGCCGACGTGATCGAGAAAGAGAAAGCGAAACTGGCAGACATGAAGGCGGCGTTGGCGAATCTGCAAACTCAGAGAGAGAAGATTAATAAGTTATAAATAAAACAAAATGCCCTGATATTAATGTTTACGCAGGGCATCGACTTTGCTAATTTATACCGCGTTCAAGACTGTGTCATTAATAATAACTTAACTAACAGAGACTTATGAATCCTGAGCAATATATCGATAATATCACTAAAACAGGTCATAACATTCTTCCGCAATTGACCAGCGTGGGGTTGAAAATTATCGGCGCGCTGTTTCTGTTCATCATCGGGCGCTGGTTGATTAAAGTGGCGCTGCGTATGATGGATGCCGCCTTTAATCGGCAGCATTTCGACAAGACGCTGATTAATTACATTAACTCCGCCATTTCCGTCGGCTTGAATATCATCTTGATGATTGCGTTGCTGGGTTATTTCGGCATAGAAACATCATCGTTTGCCGCGCTGATCGCGGCGATGGGTATTGCCATCGGTGCGGCCTGGGCGGGTTTGCTGGCCAATTTTGCCGCCGGTTTGTTTTTAATCGTGCTGCGACCGTTTAAGGTGGGCGATATGGTTTCCGTTGCCGGTGTGACGGGTAAAGCGCAGGAAATCGGCTTATTCGCCAGCGCCATTAATACGTCGGATAATATTTTAACACTGGTCGGCAACAATAAGATTTTTTCCGATAACATTCAAAACTTTACCAACAATCCTTACCGGCGGGTTGAGCGCACTGCGCAACTGGCGCACAGTGTCGATGCGAACGACGCCATTGCCCGTTTGAAAGCCGGTTTGCGGCAGATTCCCAATGTGATTGGAGAGCCTGCGCCGCAGGTGGAAATTCTGGATTTTAACGCCAGCGGCACTCTACTGGCAGTCAGACCTTTTTGCCATAACGACCATTACTGGCAGGTTTATTTCGATACTAACCAATTAATCGCCAAAGAATTTGCCAGTGCGGGTTATCCGGTGCCGGAACAGCGCATGGTAATGCGACAGTTGGATAACTAAAGTAGGAATTTCCCAAAGAACCAACTTGCGATTGCTGCTTAAGCCAAGCAAATCTCATCTTCAAGGCGGATAATTCCATCAGTTAATACAGCTGCGCGGATTCCGCCTTTATTAATAAAGGCGCGGATTATCTCCGCTTGAGATAATTTTCCTTCCGGAAACTGCCTCGCCATCACCACGCACGGCTCGCATAGCTCGATGCCCTCGCATAACACATTGCCGATACGGAATTGCTTTCCGATTAACTCAGGCAAACGAATGTCTTTGGTAACGATATTGCGCCGGGTAGCGTGGAGCGGAACGGCCAACCGAAAGGCGCTGTTGAATGCAGACATAGTTTCCGCTTCGATTAACGTCAAATTGCGGCCTTTCTGGCTTTTGCGGAAACCGAAAAAGCGGTCGCCGATAATACCTTTTCCGGCTTTAACCTGGACGGCTTCGGCTGAAACTTGCTCGCCGTGTTTAGTCGGAGCAGAAAAGATAGCGGTAATCGTGCCGTTCATTGCCTGTTATTCGCCGAAGTTTTCAGGCTGCGGCTTATTAATACCAACGGAACAGCTTGATTTTGCAGGTTATTATTGCTTTGATGCATCATTCCAAATATTGATGGTAATCCCGGCTTACTTTTCATTAATCGCACTGTTTACGGTTATTTTTGTTAAGGTTGCATCCAACATTAATCGATTAAGCGTATTAATGACATGAAATGCATTTTATTTTTACAACAAAGCCGATAACTGGCAAGGTATTAACTGGACGTTATGACGTCGAAGGTTTTATCTAACGGTATCCGTACTGACGCATTGCGAGGGGTTAAAGTTCTGAATTTACCAACGGCGACGCCTGCCGAGCCGGTCGAAAACGAAGCCGAGAAAACGTTGCAGGCATACATTAATCGCATCGTCGAGCAAGATCAGGCCGCCTTGTTGGCACTGTTCAAGGCACTGTCTGCACGGGTGTACAGCACGGCTGTGCGGATAACCGGTAATCCTCCATTGGCGGAAGAAGTGCTGGAGGATGTGTTTTTTCAGATCTGGCGTCAAGCGCCGCGCTTCGATCCGGGTCGCGGAACGGCGTTGGCATAGATATTAACTATCGCCCGCAGCCGGGCGTTGGACGCTAGAAGGCGCATTCCGCCGTTTGCTGAATTAAGCGGCAACGAAATCGACAACCCTGTCGATACGCCAGACAACGATAGCCTACCCGATCTGTTGTCGATGGTGGAACAAAATGAGGCTCTGTACGCTGCGTTGGCAGGTCTTGATGCTTTACCGCGGCAGTTATTGGCGTTAGCTTATTTCAAAGGCTTAAGCCATGAGGAAATAGCGGACTATACCCAATTGCCGTTAGGAACGGTGAAATCGCATTTGCGGCGCTCGTTGGGACGCTTGCGCACGATGCTTACAATTAAGGATTAATGTTATGGAAAAACCGAAGATAACTACAACTCATGCAAAGGCTTTCGATCAAGACGACCAGGACGCTGAGGTTTTTGCCTTGCTTTCCAAGTGTTTGCGCGACGAATCAACTGCTGGAATTAATTTGACCGCAGTCGACCGGAAATTGGCGCAACGTTTGCAATCCAGCCTTGCCGGACAGGCGGGTCTGTTTACTGTCCGCGCTCGCAGCGGAGTCTGGCAAACGTTAACATCTGGCATTCGCTACAAGCCGTTATGGCAAAGTCTTTCAGGCAATTCGGTATTAATCGAGTTTGCTCCCGGCGCATCGTTGCCTGTGCATAAGCACATGCATCTGGAGGAGGGTGTGGTACTGTCCGGCAGTTTGCAAGTCGACGATATCGAATTGCAGCAATTCGATTACCACGTGTCGCCGCCGGGCAGTCGGTACGGTAAGATTTCGTCGAAAAACGGCGGCGTGGCGTTTTTGCGCGGCAGTTCGGTCGGCGAAACCGTTGCTATGGTTAAAGAAGTGCTGGGTGGTTTTTTACCCAAAAACGAACTTTATAGCCGCTCCGTTACTATTAACGGGTGTCAGTGGGATGAAATCCAGCCCGGCCTGTTCCGATCCGAGTTGTGGACGGATGGTGCTTTTGTTTCACAATTTTACCGGATGTCGCCTGGAGCAGTACTGGCAGGACATACGCATCCGGCGGATGAAGAATGCATGATGTTGGACGGCGAGCTTTTTCTCGGCGATATTTTACTGCAGGCCGGTGATTATCAGGTTGCTGTTAAAGGAAGCAAGCATGGTGAAATCTACACCGATACAGGCGCTTTGCTTTATGTGCGGAGTGCGGCGCCTGCGGGTCTTTAATTTGCCGTAAAGTTACCGCCAAGCCAAAGGCATTAATTATTAATGACGCGCTTGTTCATTTATCGGTTTCCAAGTTGCTGTTATTAATAGAATAAGTAAAGTACACAATCAGGCCGATAAACATCCACATCAAAAAACGGAGCCAAGTCAGGGCCGGTAGAAAAAACATCAAGCCGCTGCACGAAAGCATGCCCAGCACCGGAAACAAGGGGCTGAACGGAGATTTGAACGGTCTGGGCATCTCAGGCTGGGTAATCCGTAAAATAATCACGCCCAGGCAAACAAAGGCGAAAGCAGACAAGGTGCCGATGTTCACGAGTTCCGCCAGATCGCCCAGCGGCATTAATCCCGCGATTAATGACATAATAACGCCGCAAATCACGATGACACGCACAGGTGTTTGCGTGTTAGCATTAATTTTGCTGAAAAACGCGGACAGCAAGCCGTCCCGCGACATGGCGAAAATAATCCGGGTTAAGCCGTAATACAATACCAACATGACGGTGGTTAAGCCGGCAATAACGCCAGTCGATATCAGCGCCGAGGCCCAGCTGAAGCCGAGTAAATTCAGCGCATGGGCAACCGGAGACGATACATTCAGTTCGGTATACGGCACTACGCCGGTCAGCAGCCCGGCAACGATAATATAGGTCACCGTACAAAACGCCAAAGAGGTTATGATGCCGAAAGGCAGGTCGTGCTGTGGATTTTGTGCTTCTTCCGCCGCGGTGGATACCGCATCGAAACCGACATACGCGAAAAACACCAGCGATGCGCCCGCCAGTACGCCGGTTGTTTTGCCGTTCGGTAGAGTTTCAAACCAGCCGAAAGGCATGAAGGGATGCCAATGATCGGTGTTCACGTTAAATGCTGCAACGCCGATAAAAATAGCGATGGTGATTAATTTAACGCAAACCATCGCATTATTCGCCTTGGCGCTTTGTTTAACGCCAATGATTAATAACAGCATTAACAGCAAAATGATAATGCTGGCGGGAAGATTAATAATGCCGCCCATTTTGGGCGCTTTGGTCAAGACATCAGGCAAGGGCAGATCGATGGCAATCAAAGCGTTGCAGAAATAACCAGACCAGCCGTTAGCGACGGCGGCGACCGAAATACCGTACTCCAGCAACAAATTCCAGCCGATAATGAAGGCGAACATCTCGCCGAAAGCGGCGTAGGTATAGCCGTACGCACTGCCGCAGCCGCCTATGGCAGAGGAAAGTTCCGCATAGGACAGCGCGGCAAACACGCAAGCGGTGCCGGCAATGACGAAAGACAGGATTACGGCCGGGCCTGCCTGGGTAGAGGCGGCAATACCGGTCAGAACGAAAATACCGGTACCGATGATGGCGCCGATGCCGAGAAAAGTAAGGTCCCACGCCGATAAACAGCGGTGCAAACTGGTTTCGCCGTCGTCAAACGATTGAACATGTTTCGTGCGGAAAATTTTAAGCGCCATGTTTGTGCAGTATCTGAAAGCCAATAAACAGAAATAATTATACCGTTCGTAACGATTGTCCGGAAAAATTCGAGTAATTAACCTTAAAAGAGCATCTTAAGGTTGCAAAAAATTGTTAACTGTTTGAAATTAAGCGGCAAGGAGGCACTTATGGCAGAACAGATCATTCACCCTTTGGGTGAACCCGAACCGAAGGCATTAATTCCGTATGCTGAACCTGTCAGGGTAGAAACATTTGGCGGCAGGATCCATGTGGAATGGGATCCACAAGCATCGGTGACGGCGATGGGGCAATTGCCCTTTTTCATAGAATTTTTGCACATCAGCGGATTGTTTGGAGATTGGGTGTCACGATGCCCTTTACGCTGGGTTAGCCCCAACGCCCCGAGAAAACGCAATGTGCTGGGGACGCTATTGCTTTCAGTGTTGTCAGGGCACAAACGCTATGCCCATATCAATGGCTTG
>VGVA01000040.1 GCA_016874115.1 Gammaproteobacteria bacterium | reverse complement strand
TCTATGAAAAAGGGCAATTGCCCCATCGCCGTCACCGATGCTTGTGGATCCCATTCCACATGGATCCTGCCGCCAAATGTTTCTACCCTGACAGGTTCAGCATACGGAATTAATGCCTTCGGTTCGGGTTCACCCAAAGGGTGAATGATCTGTTCTGCCATAAGCGCCTCCTTGCCGCTTAATTTCAAACAGTTAACAATTTTTTGCAACCTTAAGATGCTCTTTTAAGGTTAAACGATGCAGATAAACGGACATTGGAACTAAGTAGGGAACAGCAAGGATACACTGGCAATAAAATGCCATTGTCCAAAAGGGAACAGGGATGGGAATACAAGGATGTACTGCTCATTAATGGTTGTTACTTTAATTTTTAGAGGCTTGAAATGAATAAAAAATTGTGTGCTTTAGTCTTGAGCGCCGCCGCGTTGGGCGTAGGTTCCGCGGAAGCGGCTTATGTATCGGTCACAGATAGTTCCGCCAACAGCGCAAGAGCGTCTGCGCTGAACCTGGACGGTAAATTCGATAAAGCGTTCGACGCCAATATCGGAAATCCAAGCACCAATATTTCGACCTCGTTTTTCCACGCATCGGTAAATGCTGCAACCGGCACGAGCGGCAGTCTGGATTGGTATTCGTTTACCACCAGCGCAGCAAATGTACAGGCCTATTTCGACATCGATTTCGGTATGCCTGATTTGGATTCCTGGGTTAAATTATACGACGTTAATGGTGTGGAAATTGCCCAGAATGACGACGGTAACGTATTGGATGTTGGTTCTTCCAATGGTTTCGACTCGTTTTTAAGTCGTGTATTAACCACGCCGGGTTTATATTATTTATCGGTAGGCAGATATTCTGCGTTAGGTCAAACGACTTTAAACGCCGGACAAGATTATACCTTGCACACATCATTAGCCAACTACACGGCGCCGGTTAGCCAAGTGCCGGTTTCTCCGGCAGCCTGGTTGTTTAGTACCGCTCTGGTCGGCTTAGTAGGCGTCAACCGCAGAAAATCAGTGCCAGCAAGCTAAACCGATCGTTATCCCAATTCATTCAATACTTAACCCGGCGGATACCGGGTTTTTGTTCTGTATCGGTTAGAATTTTGTTCCGGCGATATTCGCTGCAATGCGTTTTACTCTGCAAACTTTATTTAACTCCCTGTTAATAATCTGCTATATTCGGTACAACGGATCATTTAAGGTTCGTGCTAATAATTAACGTTGCCGGGTAGCATGAAACCACCTCAATGCATGCTTGGCGCAATTCATTAATGAGGTGAGTTTCGGAGAAATTACGTGGATAAATTGACAGCACTTTCTTTAAGTATTGGTGCTTTGGCGGGGATAGCAACGTTTTTTGCAGTACTGCCATTGACGAGCGGGCTTTATTTTATTTGGGCTGCAACAATACCCTGGGCGGTTTTTTTCTTGTTGGGCGCTAATAAAGAAGCCATCTGCAAAAATATTACTTGCAGTCTTTTCGGCGTGTTTATGGCGTGGGGCACTGCTGTCATGCTGACCGAAATATCACCGAATACTCTGCTTGGGTTTCCGTTCATGGCGGCATTTACGGTAATGCTATCCGTCATTGTGCTTTGTCTGGCCGCCAATATTCCGCAATTGGCTACCATTCCATGCAGCGTGATCGGTTATTCGCTGACATTCGCCTATTTGCTGCAAACGCCCGATAAATTAAACAAAGAAACCCTGCTGGGGTTAACCATGAGCAATCCGTTGCTGGTGATTACCATTTCTATCGTGTTAGGCACTTTCCTGGGGCTGTGGTCTACTCAGGTTGCGGCTAAGATAGAAGAATGCTGTAAAAAGAAATAAGCAGAATTAACAACTTATATTGCAATACGAAGGCAAGCCGGTAGTTTTACCGCTTGCCTTTATTTTTGCACTTGCCGCCACCGGTAATAGGTTTTACCGTCGTCGCATTGCCAAGCCGACTGCACATTTCCGGCTGGCGTTTTCTTTAGACTGCAATGATGTTCTTGTTTGAACTCGGCCCAATTGTCTTCATGTTCGTTAATATCGCTGTACAGATCGATTAACGTGACGATAGCCAGGACAAACAGAAGATACAGGATGATATCCATCGGCTTTCCATTTAGTAAGCGCTTGAAAACCGGTATGTTAGGTTCATTGTTCATAGAAATCGTTTGTATTAATGGCGCTGCTTGCACTATACGCCAAAACTATTCGTTAGACGATATAAGAAAAAATGGGCGTATTTATTAATCGTGTTGCCGGCGTTTAGCCCGTTAATAACAAAGAACATTGACAAGTATCAACAGTGCTGATAATTTCACGTTTTAGCACTCTATTAGATAGAGTGCTAGATAAGGGCGAGGAAATAATGGCGCAAAACCAACTATTAAACGAACGATCGCTGCAACTTTTAAAAACCCTGGTGGAACGCTACATCAGCGAAGGCCAACCTGTGGGTTCCAGGCTATTATCGAAAGGATCGGAATTAAATCTGAGTCCGGCCACGATCCGCAATGTCATGGCGGATTTGGAAGATATGGGTTTGGTGCACTCGCCGCATACCTCGGCGGGGCGAGTGCCGACAGTCAGCGGTTACCGTATGTTTGTCGATAGTTTATTAACGTATAAACCATTAGAATCCAAAGAGTTAGATAGAATCCAGGAAAGGCTGTCCGACAAAGAAAACGCCAGCGATGTCATTAATGCGGCCTCCCGTTTATTAGCGGAACTGACTCAAATGGCGGGAATTGTTACCTTGCCCAAGCGCGAAACGTTATATTTCCGCCATATCGAATTTTTGCCGCTTTCCAATACCCGCGTTTTGGCGATATTTGTTACGAACGAGCAGGAAGTCCACAATAAAATCATCCAAACCGACAAAAAATTAAGTGCCAGCGAATTACAGCAGGCTGCAAACTATATTAATGCAATTTATGCCGGTAAAAGCCTGGCATCTGTTCGGGAAGCCGTTCTGGCCGAGTTGAAAAAAGCCCAGCAGGATTTAAACCAGGGTATGCTGGACGCCATCAAGATCGCCCAGCTTGCATTAGAGCAAAGCGATAAAAAAGAAGACTACGTGCTGGCAGGCGAAGCCAATCTGATGGGTTTTAACGAATTGGCTAACCGGGAATACTTACGCAAGCTGTTCGATGCATTCAGTCAAAAACAATCGGTCTTACACTTGTTGGATCAATGCATGAAAGCGGATGGCGTACAGATCTATATCGGCGAAGAATCCGGTTATCAAGCTTTTGAACAATGCAGCCTGGTTACATCGTCCTATTCCATCAGCAATGAGGTTGTCGGGGTGTTGGGGGTTATCGGACCGACGCGCATGGCGTATGAAAAAATCATACCTTTCGTCGATATAACGGCAAAATTGCTGGGTGCGGCCTTGAATCCTAAAACAATATCCCCATCATCGTAAAAAAAATCTTTTTTCGATACCCAACCTACAAAGACAGTTAAGCATGAGTAAAGAACAGGCAGAACAGGATTCTACCGCATCGGACGAGAATTCCATTAATCAGACAGATAAAAAGACAGATCCGCCGACAGAAGAGGCGTCTTTACAACAGCCCCCGGCGGCAGAGATGCTGATTGACGAGCTTAAACAGGAATTGGCCGTCGCGGAACAGAAAGCCCAGGACTACTGGGAGAAAGCGCTCAGAGTGCAGGCCGATATGGAAAATATGAAGCGCCGCGCTCAAAAAGATCTGGAAGATACCCATAAATTTGCCCTTACCGGCTTTGCCAAAGAACTGTTACCGGTCATAGATAGTCTGGAATTGGGCTTGCAGGCGGCTACCGGCGATAGCGAAGAAGTCCTTAAGTTCCGTGAAGGCAGCGAATTGACCCTGAAACAATTCACGGCCGCACTGACTAAATTCAACGTAGAAATCATTAATCCGCTCGGGCAACCGTTCAACGCGGAGCAACATCAGGCTATGGTCATGCAGGAAGTAAAAGACGCTGCGCCCAATACCGTCATTAATGTGTTCCAGAAAGGTTATATGTTGAACGGCCGTTTGCTGCGTCCGGCCATGGTGATCGTGGCGAAAGCCCCGGCGCAACCGGAAAAAAGTCCGCCCAAACAGGACGCCGCACAACCGTCCAGCACATCGGCGGCGGAAAATAAGCAAGAAAACGGCGGCAAGGCTTGAACTCCGTAAAATAAGCCCCATATTCGCATTAACTTATTCTTTTTACCTCTTTCAAGTCTGGAGTAAACAATGGCAAAAATTATCGGTATCGACCTGGGCACTACCAACTCGTGCGTCGCCGTACTCGAAAACGGGACGGCTAAGGTCATCGAAAACAGCGAAGGCGCGCGGACTACGCCCTCAATCGTGGCTTTTACCAACGATAACGAAGTGCTGGTCGGCCAATCTGCTAAACGGCAGGCCGTAACCAATCCTAAAAATACCTTATTTGCAATCAAACGGTTGATCGGTCGCCGTTTTAAAGACGATGTTGTGCAAAAAGACATCAAAATGGTACCGTACAACATTGTAGCGGCGGAAAACGGCGATGCCTGGGTTGAAGTCAACGGCAAAAAAATGGCGGCGCCGGAAATCTCTGCGCGCGTATTAATGAAGCTGAAAAAAGACGCGGAAGCGTATTTAGGCGAAGAAGTGAATGAAGCGGTCATTACCGTGCCTGCCTATTTTAACGACTCTCAGCGTCAGGCGACCAAAGATGCGGGCCGGATTGCCGGTCTGGACGTCAAGCGGATCATTAATGAGCCGACGGCGGCAGCGCTGGCTTTCGGCATGGATAAACCCAAAGGCGACACCAAAATTGCCGTGTACGACTTAGGCGGCGGCACATTCGATATTTCCATTATCGAAATTGCGGAAATCGACGGCGAACACCAGTTTGAAGTGTTGTCCACCAACGGCGATACCTTCCTGGGCGGCGAAGATTTCGATGCGCGCGTTATCGAATATTTGGTCACTGAATTCAAAAAAGAGTCTGGTGTGGATTTGCATAACGATCCATTGGCCTTGCAGCGGCTGAAAGAAGCGGCGGAAAAAGCCAAGATCGAATTGTCTTCTACGCAGCAAACCGATATTAATTTGCCGTATATCACAGCAGATGCAACGGGGCCGAAACACTTAAATGTCAAGCTGACCCGCGCTAAATTGGAAGCCTTGGTTGAAGATCTTATCCTTAGAACTAAAGGGCCGTGCGAAACCGCGTTGAAAGATTCGGGATTGGCAGCAAAAGACATTCACGATGTAATCTTGGTCGGTGGACAAACCCGTATGCCGAAAGTACAGGAAATTGTGAAATCTATCTTCGGTCAAGAACCGCGCAAAGACGTCAACCCGGATGAGGCGGTCGCTTTAGGCGCAGCCATTCAGGCGGGCGTATTGGCGGGCGATGTGAAAGACGTATTATTGCTGGATGTGACGCCGTTGTCTTTAGGAATTGAGACGTTGGGCGGCGTTATGACCAAATTAATAGAAAAGAACACCACGATTCCGACCAATGAATCGAAAGTGTTTTCGACAGCAGAAAACAGCCAGACGGCGGTTACTATCCATGTTTTGCAGGGCGAGCGTGAAATAGCCTCGGCCAACAAGTCGTTGGGACGTTTCGACTTGGCCGATATTCCGCCTGCACCGCGCGGTATTCCGCAGATTGAAGTATCGTTCGACATAGACGCCAACGGTATTTTGAACGTATCTGCCAAAGACAAAGCGACCGGTAAGAAGCAGTCGATTGTTATTAAAGCGTCCAGCGGATTGTCGGATGACGAAGTGCAACGCATGGTTAAAGACGCGGAAGCGCATGCCGATGAAGACCGTAAATTGAAGGATCTCATTAATGCGCGCAACCATGCGGATTCGATGATCTATGCGACGGAAAAATCGCTGAAGGAATTAGGCGACCAAGTTGCGGCGGATGAAAAATCGTCGATAGAATCGGCCATTGAAGCCTTGCAAGAAGCGGTTAAAGGCGATAATAAGGACGATATCGAAGCTAAAACAAACAACTTGGCGGAAGTTTCCGGTAAACTGGCAGAGCGGATATATGCGCAGAAAGCAGGTGATAGCACGGCTGAAAGCGGCAGTTCCGGTTCGGCATCCGGAAAATCGGATGATGCGGTTGACGCCGAGTTTGAGGAAGTGAAGGACGACGACAGGAAATAAGCGTGTTTTAATACGCAATTAATGAACGAGCAAGCGGCAGCTTAACCGTAAGCGCCGTTTGCTGCTCTTGGGATAAAAACAACAACCGCCCTCGATGGCGGTTCATTAATTTATGGCGAAAGAAGATTATTACCGGCTTTTGGGTGTTGAACGCAATGCCAGCGACGCGGAAATTAAAAAAAGTTACCGCAGCTTGGCGATGAAATACCATCCAGACAGAAATAAAGACGATCCGGCAACCGCTGAAGCTAAATTTAAAGAAATTAAAGAAGCCTATGAAGTGCTATCCGATCCCAAAAAGCGTTCGGCGTACGATCAATTCGGCCATGCCGGTGTCGACGGTAGCATGGGTATGGGCGGCGGTCGCGGCGGTTTTACGGCGGAAAGCTTTAGCGACGTATTCGGCGATGTCTTCGGCGATATTTTCGGCGGTGGGCGTCAGCGCGGCGGTCCGCAACGCGGAGCCGATATTCGCTATAACCTCGAGTTAACGCTGGAAGAAGCCGTTGCCGGTACGGAAGCGAAAATCCGTGTACCTGTACTGGTCGGTTGCAAAGAATGCGACAGCACCGGTGCGAAAAAAGGCTCGTCGCCAATCATCTGTTCAACCTGTCACGGCCACGGCCAAGTCCGGATGCAGCAGGGCTTTTTCTCCATACAGCAAACGTGTCCCACCTGTCACGGTACCGGCAAGCAAATTAAAGATCCGTGCGGTGTGTGCCGGGGCGCAGGCCGGGTGGAAGAAACCAAGACCTTATCGGCGAAAATTCCTGCTGGCGTCGATACCGGCGACCGTATCCGTTTGGCGGGCGAGGGCGAAGCCGGGGAACGCGGTGCGCCGGCCGGCGATTTATATGTGCAGATTCATGTTAAAGATCATTCGATTTTTACCCGCGATGGCGCCAATTTGTACTGTGAAGTACCGGTCAGTTTTGCCACCGCTTGTTTAGGCGACGAAATTTCGGTGCCGACCTTGCACGGCAAGGTGCTGTTAAAAATTCCTGCGGAAACGCAAACCGGCAAGCTGTTCAGGCTGCGCGGTAAAGGTGTTAAACCGGTTCGTGGCGGCGCACAAGGCGATTTAATCTGTAAAGTCACTGTGGAAACGCCGGTTAATTTAACGCGAGAACAAAAAGCACTTGTCGAACAACTGGATGACTCGTTAACCGGCGGCGGTAAACAACACAGTCCGCAGGAAAGTTCGTGGACGGACGGCGTAAAAAATTTTTTTGATAAGCTGGCAGGATAAGCTATGAACCGAATTGCAGTAACTGGCGCATCAGGGCGCATGGGCTTGACATTAATGCAGGCAATCGCAAATACACCGGACACGGCATTAATGGCGGCCATCGACCGGACGGACAGCCCGATTATGGGTAAAGATACCGGCGAATTAATCGGTGCTGCTGCCAGTGGGGTTAAAGTGGTGGATAATCTACCGGCTGTCGTTAATGATTTCGATGTCCTGATCGACTTTACCCGGCCTGAAGCGTCATTAATGTATCTGGAATTTTGCCGTCGGAACGGTAAAAAAATGGTGATCGGCACCACCGGCTTTAGCGATGCGCAAAAAGCGCAGATCAAGGAAGCCGCTCAGGATATCGCTATTGTAATGGCGCCGAATATGAGTATAGGCGTCAATCTGACATTAAAATTGTTGGAGATGGCAGCCAAAGTCATGGGCGACTACACCGACATTGAGATTATCGAAGCGCATCACCGCCACAAAGTCGATTCGCCTTCCGGCACCGCCTTGCGCATGGGTGAGGTAGTAGCAAAAACATTGGGCCGCGACCTGAAAGACTGTGCGATTTATGGACGTGAAGGCATCACCGGCGAGCGCGACCGCAAAACCATCGGTTTTTCCACGATCCGCGCCGGTGATTGTGTGGGCGAGCATACCGTTATGTTTGCCGATGAAGGCGAACGTGTGGAAATTACGCACAAAGCATCTAGTCGCATGACTTTCGCCAATGGCGCGGTTCGCGCTGCATTATGGTTAAACAGCAAACAAACCGGCTTATACGATATGCAAGATGTTCTGGAGTTAAGCTGAGCGCCCAGTAACGTGCTAAGATACACTTTCACGTAGGCATTAATGCCTGTAACGGTACGGCAGTAATGAGGTTTTTTGATTATTGTGGTGCCGAGGAAAGGACTTGAACCTTCACGGAGTTTCCCCCACTAGCACCTGAAGCTAGCGTGTCTACCAATTTCACCACCTCGGCGAGAGGAGCAGTGCGCAAAGTGAGCGCGAAATATACTCGTCATCTCGGCTAATGTCAAATGGATGTCTGCTCAGTTCATCGATTAATTCATTAATGAACCGGGCAGAGCAGGCGGATTAGCCTTTCTTTACGCTGACTGAGCGTTATTAATACGATGGCTTGTTAATGGTCATGAGCAAAAATAAAAAAGAAAAATCGTCATTTAATCGCAGCAAAGATCCTTACCGGCAACGGGAGCAGGCAAAGTACGACCAACCGATCGCCAGCCGCGAACATATTCAGCAATTATTGGCGTATGCCGGTAAACCCTTACGTCGTGATGAAATCGCCGACGCTTTGGCTATTACCCAGGAAGACCAGTACGAAGCGCTACGCCGCCGCTTGCGCGCTATGGAACGCGACGGGCAATTGCTGTTCAACCGGGCGCAACAATACTGTTTGGTCAACAACAAAGATTTGATTGTCGGTCGTGTGCTGGGTCATTCCGACGGCTTCGGTTTTCTGAAGCCGGACGATGGCTCGGACGATTTGTTCTTATCAGCCCGCCAGATGGACTTGCTGTTCCATAACGACAGGGCAATGGTGCGCATTGTCGGCATTGCCCGCAAAGGTAGAAGGGAAGGGGCGGTTGTTGAAATTCTGGAACGCAATACCCACCAGGTCGTCGGCAGATTTTATAAAGAAGACGGCTTTGCTTATGTGTTGCCGGATCAAAAAACCATTTCGCAAACGGTATTAATACAAAAAGGCGGTGCCGCCAAAGCTAAACAAGGGCAAATTGTGGTTGTTGAAATTACCGAGCAACCCACCAAGCAACGTCAACCTATAGGGCGGGTTATCGAGGTTTTGGGCGACCATCTCGCGCCGGGGATGGAGATAGAAATGGCCATTCGCTCTCATGGCTTGCCGCACCAATGGCCGGACGAACTTCTGGAAGAAATCAAGCCATTAACTGAGGAAGTGCCGGAAGCGGCCAAACAAGGGCGCACCGATCTGCGCAAAGTGCCATTGGTGACCATCGATGGCGAAGACGCCAGAGATTTTGACGACGCTGTGTTTTGCCAAAAAACGCCCAAAGGCTGGAAATTATTGGTGGCGATTGCCGACGTTTCTCATTACGTCATGATTAATACCGAGCTGGATAAAGAAGCGCAAAAACGCGGGACTTCGGTCTACTTTCCTGAACAAGTCATTCCCATGCTGCCGGAAATATTGTCGAACGGCCTGTGTTCGTTAAAACCGGAGGTAGACCGCCTGTGCATGGTCTGCGAGCTGATTATCGACCACAGCGGAAAAATATTGCGTTCCCGGTTTTTCGACGCTGTCATGCGTTCTCACGCGCGCTTGACGTATACGGAAGTAACGAAAATTCTGGTGGAAAACGACAGCGCATTAATGGCCAAATGTCAGCTGCTACTGTCGCATCTTCAACAATTGTACGCGCTTTTCAAAGTCATGCGGATCAGCCGGGAGCAACGCGGCGCCATGGATTTCGATACGCAGGAAACACGTATTATGTTCGGCGCTAACCGCAAAATAGAAAAAATTATTCTGACGGAAAGAAACGATGCGCATCGGTTAATCGAAGAATTCATGATTGCCGCCAATACGGCGGCGGCGAAATATTTAAATGCCAAGAAGATGCCTAAACTGCTGCGCATCCATGACGGACCGAGCGATGAAAAACTGTTGGGTTTAAAAGCTTTTTTGGGCGAGTTGGGTTTATCGATGGGCGGCGGCAATAAACCCACGCTGTTGGATTATATGCAGTTGGTTAATGCTGCCCATGACCGGCCCGACAGTCATTTAATTCAGACAATGTTGTTGCGTTCCATGTCGCAGGCAGTATATAGCCCTGAATTGAAAGGGCATTTCGGCTTGGCGCTGGATGCCTATGCGCATTTTACCTCGCCCATACGCCGCTACCCCGATTTATTAATACATCGGGCAATCAGGCATTGTCTGCAAGGCAAAAGCCCGGAAACCTTCTATTACGGTCTGCCCGACATGGTAACCTTGGGCGAGCATTGTTCGGCCAACGAACGCCGCGCGGACGACGCCACCCGCGATGTAGTCAGTTGGCTCAAATGCGAATACATGATGGATAAAATCGGCGATGTTCTTCCCGGTATTATCTCCGCCGTAACATCGTTCGGATTTTTTGTCGAACTGGCGGAAATTTATGTGGAAGGTCTAGTGCATATCAGTAATCTGGGACAGGATTATTACCACTTCGATCCGGCGAGCCATCAATTAATCGGCGAACGTACCGGCGCTAAATTCCGCATCGGCGATCGCGTGATGGTCAAGGTGGCGCGTGTCAGTCTGGACGATAAAAAAATAGATTTCGATCTGATGTTGAAAAAAGCCGCAAAGCAGAATATTAATAAAGCTAAAAAAGCAAAACCGGTGCGCAGCAAGAAAAAACGACAATAATTCAAGTGCTATTACCATTTACACGGCTAACTAAGCTGCCGGTTATTTTACAATACGATGAGCAACCACTGTGCCGCGGCGCCATTAATGCAGGAAATTACACGCGCTTTATTAATAAATCATTTTTTTACTGACAGATTAAAAATATCTGCTACAATCAAAACAAATCGATAAATTACTTTATAAATTAATGACAACACATTGTTATTGCTTATAAATATATTTCAGATGCGTATAAAATTAATGATTCTGTGCAAAGAAGGAGTGCCAAGATGAACGGAAAGCGCGCTTTACCGGTATTTTGCCTGATCGGCGCAAGTTTTATTCTGACCGGGTTTAAACAATCGACGGCCAAATTGCCGGGCATGTCGAAAACGCAGGCGGCAGAGGCAGAAAATCACCCCAAAAAACTCGATTTATCGGTACCCAGACGCGATATCAGTTTTCAGGAAGCGCCGGCGCTCGTCGCAACTGCGCAATCAGCGCTGTCTGACATTAACAAAACAATAAAAAACAATGGCTTGGAGTTACAAGGTAACGTTATTATGTCGCAAGAGCCGGAAGTCGGTAAGACCAGATCAGCGGATGGAGCGGGAATTTTGATTAATCTCCACCATTAAGGGCTATTGCAAAATACCCCATTAATGCCGTGCAGGGACGCACTTTTTTCTTTCCAAGCGCTTTTTTATTACGATTAAACCATTGCCTGTTCTTGTAAGGCTTTGATTTCATCCCTGATTTTTGCCGCCTGCTCGAATTCCAGGTTTTTGGCATGGCGATACATGCTTTCTTCCAACTGTTTTAATTTCTTGCTTAACTGCTTGGGCGAGAGCGCCTGATAGTTGCTTGGTTGTTCTGCTACCTTGCCGTAACTTTGGCCGGTAGAACTGTATTTATGGCTGTGGCTGGACCAGCCCGCGCCGGGAATCGCGACTTGCAGCACATCGCTAACCGATTTTCGGATGCCGATGGGGACGATGTTATGGGTTTGGTTAAACTGTTGCTGTTTTGCGCGGCGGCGGTCAGTTTCGTCGATGGCCGCTTGCATGGAACGGGTGACTTTATCCCCGTATAAAATCGCCTTGCCATGCAGATTACGGGCGGCGCGGCCAATGGTTTGCACCAGCGAGACTTCCGAACGCAGAAAACCTTCTTTGTCGGCATCCAACACTGCCACTAAAGATACCTCAGGAATATCCAGACCTTCACGCAATAAGTTAATGCCGACCAACACGTCGAAAGCTCCCAGCCGTAAATCGCGGATAATTTCTACGCGCTCCACGGTTTCCACGTCGGAATGCAGGTAACGTACTTTGATGTTATGATCGAACAGGTATTCGGTTAAGTCTTCCGCCATGCGTTTGGTCAAGGTAGTGACCAGCACACGTTCATTAACGGCAATTCGTTTATTAATTTCCGACAGCAAATCTTCGACCTGGGAGGTGGCTGGGCGAATTTCAACCGTCGGGTCGATTAATCCGGTCGGTCTGACCACCTGCTCCACAAACACGCTGCAATGAGCCTTTTCATACGGGCCGGGCGTAGCCGACACATAAATGCGCTGCGGCGATTTAGCCTCGAATTCGTCGAACATTAACGGCCGGTTGTCCAGCGCGGAAGGCAATCGGAAACCGTATTCCACCAGAGTTTCCTTGCGCGAGCGGTCGCCTTTGTACATCGCGCCGATCTGCGGTATGGTCACGTGGCTTTCGTCGATAATGACAATGGCGTCGTCGCTTAAGTAATCGAACATGGTCGGCGGCGGTTCGCCCGGTTTGCCGCCGGACAGATGCCGCGAATAATTCTCGATGCCGGAGCAATAGCCGACTTCCAAAATCATTTCTATGTCGAATAATGTCCGTTGTTCCAGCCGCTGTGCTTCCACCAGTTTATGAACCGAATAGAGATAATTTAATCTTTCTTTCAGTTCGATTTTGATGTTTTCGACAGCGGACAACAATTGTTCGTGCGGCGTCACGTAGTGTGTTTTCGGATAGACGGTATAGCGGGCAATCCGGTTTAATATCTCGCCGGTTAATGGGTCGAATAACGACAAACGTTCGATTTCATCGTCAAACAACTCAATCCGTAAGGCTTCCTGCTCGGATTCGGCAGGATAAATATCAATCACTTCGCCCCGTACCCGGTAAGTGGCGCGCCGTAATTCCATGTCGTTGCGGGTGTACTGCATTTCCGCTAGACGGCGGACGATGTCGCGTTGATTAATCAAATCGCCTTGCACAAGGTGCAGCACCATCTGGAAATAAGACGCCGGTTCGCCCAGGCCGTAGATAGCGGATACCGTGGCGACGACAATCGTATCGCGCCGTTCGATTAATGCTTTGGTCGCCGACAGGCGCATTTGCTCGATGTGTTCGTTGAGCGAGGCGTCCTTGTCGATATAGGTATCGGATGACGGTACGTAGGCTTCCGGCTGATAATAATCGTAGTAGGAAACGAAATATTCCACACTATTTTCGGGAAAAAACTCCTTCATCTCGCCGTACAATTGCGCAGCCAAGGTCTTGTTGGGGGCCATAATCATGGCGGGACGCTGCACTTGGTTGATGACATTGGCGATGGTGAAGGTTTTCCCGGAACCGGTTACGCCCAGTAGCGTTTGATGCAATTCTCCGTCATTCAAACCTTCGATTAATTGATTAATAGCCGTGGGCTGATCGCCTGCCGGTTGAAATTGGCTATGAATGCGAAAAGTTTTTTCCACAATGACGTTAATTCGGTTTCGGATAAGAGGAGAAACAGGACAGTATCACTGCAGCAATCGTTGCGCCGATGGTATCGGCCAGCCAGTCCAAGGCATCCGCCGTCCGGCCATCGACAAAGGACTGATGCCATTCATCGGATATACCGTACAGGCTGCAAAAAGCAACGCTGGCGGCCATTAATAATGGGGCTGCGGTAATATAATGACGAAAGCCGCGCCAGGCCAGTACGCCCATCGTAAAATAGGCCAGTAAATGGTGCACTTTGTCTTGATGTTCGAATAACTGAGGTACGGGCAGCGAGGGCTGATCGGACAAGTGGTAAATAAAACCGCAATAAAAAAGCAAGGCTAGAAGATCAACTATTTTAAGCATGGAATCGTCGTACAATAATCGTTAAGACGGTGATTAATAATGTTCGTTTGCTATGAATGTGAATAAATTGGCATGAAAAATCTCTTTGAGATGGCGGAAGCTTGTTTGCAGTCCGCCGAAGTTGCGGAAAAACTCGCATTAAGCCATCAGGCTAAGGCATTAATGACTTCCGGTAGCCTGGATTTTTCCAGCAATACTCCCGTACAGCCGATTAGTGCTGTACGATTTCCCGCCAGGCCGGTATTAATGTCGCCGCGGCACATGCCTAATCGCGGCCTGGGTACGCATGAAGGCGTTATCGCCTTTTTTCATGCCATAGCTCATGTCGAGTTTATGGCGATCTCGCTGGCTTGGGATTTACTCTACCGTTTTCGCGGCTTGCCTGTGCAATTTTATCAGGATTGGCTGACGATTGCCGATGAAGAAGCGCAACATTTCGAATTAATCCAGCAACATTTGCAGCGTATGAACGTAAATTACGGCGATTTGCCTGCGCACGGCGGCTTGTGGGATCATGCGGTGGAAACGGCCGACCATTTACTGGCGCGGCTGGCAATGGTGCCGCGCTGCATGGAAGCGCGCGGGCTGGATGTGACGCCGGGAATCATTAATAAATTCGCCGCCATGGGCGATCAAGCCGCCGTCGCCATCTTAAACCGCATATTAACTGACGAAATAACCCACGTGGAACGCGGATCTTATTGGTTTAACACGCTTTGCAGGCAGCAGGACATAGATCCAGACAGCCATTATCAACAATTAATCAAGCAATACTACCGCGGCGGAAAACCTAAAGGTCCGTTTAATCGGGAACTTAGAGCTATTGCTGGCTTTTCAGAGGTTGAGATGAATTGGCTGGAAGCGCATTAATACAAAACGGTAGGTAATTGTGTTTATTAATTTGAATTGAGCGATTGAGTGGTTATTGAGTTACTGCCGTGTGCGGAATTTTTGGCTTTCTGCTTTTGCCGCCAGCGGACAAAACCGGTGTAATCCAGCGCGCCACTATTTTTCGCGAAAGCTGTAATGGGGTCCAATCCGATTTCAGCAGCGAAAAATGACGTGGCGAGTTTGCCTTCGGCGGCCTGCGTTCGTCCCGCTACAGCCCAAAACACAAAACATCGGCTTCCGCCTTGCTTCGTATTTTGACCTTGCGCGAATGACTTGACGCCGTGTCGTATGGCCTTGCATTTTGACTACGCACTACGCTTGCACTCCAACTCCGTCAAAACGCCCGGCCTCTACGGCTACGCAGGGGTCGTCGTACATCGCTCGGCTTCGCTCGCTTCCATGTACTCCTTCAAAGAAAATGAAGCGTTAACAGGAAAAACACTGAACAAAACGTAATAAACTGCGGCAAATAACACAGTTAAATTAATCGAAATGTACGGCTTGCGCTTTCTTTGCCGCAATTGCCGACGAAAACTGTGTGATATCACTCATATACTGCGTGATATCACACATGCCGCGAAAGCAGCTTTAACAGCACGGCATCACTCATATACTGCGTGATATCACACAGTTTTTTCTAAAAATCCTCACAACTTGCTTGTTAATCGTAAGGCTATAGAAAACCCGTAGCTATACGGCGACAAATAATATCGCTAAGGTCATAAGGCGTACCACTGGGTTTGACAAACCCGAAATTTCTTAACGTAGCGGCGTCGGTAATTTTGGGGGTAATGTGCGATTGCTTTATAATCATTCGTTAATACCACCGAATCAGGTCTTTTATCCTCTTTTTTAATTTAAAGTCAGGTTCATTAATGTCATCAACCGTAAAACCGTTTCAAGATTACGCCTTGCTCAACGATGAAGAATGCGATGCCCTTATCATTTCGGCAAAGCAAAAACTGGGCAAGAACTGCGTCATTTTGGGCCATCATTATCAACGCGACGAAGTGTTTAAACATGCCGATTTCGTTGGCGACTCGCTAAAATTGTCGCGTGATGCCGCCGCTGCCGAAGCCCAATACATCGTGTTTTGTGGCGTTCACTTTATGGCGGAGGTGTCCAACATCTTGACCCGGCCTGAGCAAATTACCATCCTGCCTGACCTCGCCGCCGGATGCTCGATGGCGGACATGGCAAATCTTATCAAGGTAAGAAAATGCTGGAGAGAATTAGGCCAAGTGATTGATGTCGACAATGACGTCACGCCTGTTACTTATATTAATTCTGCAGCTGATTTGAAAGCCTTTTGCGGTGAACACGAAGGCATTGTTTGCACGTCATCCAACGCCCTCAAAATTTTGGAATGGAGCTTTAATAATCGTCCTAAAGTCTTATTTTTCCCAGATCAGCATTTAGGACGCAACACAGGTTATCGCATGGGCATCCCGCTGGAACAATTGTGCCTCTGGGATTTCAACAAGCCGATGGGCGGATTAACGGAGGAACAAATTCGTAACGCCAAAATCTTTTTGTGGGGCGGTTTTTGCTCAGTGCACCAGATGTTCAAGCCGGAACAGATCGACAATTTTAAGGCGAAGTACCCAGAAACGATTGTTATTGCCCACCCCGAAGCGCCGTTTGAAGTGTGTGAAAAAGCCGACCATATCGGCTCCACTACCGCCATTCTCAAAACCATCCGCGAGGCCGAACCCAACACCCGCTGGCTGGTGGCGACCGAACTCAACCTCGTCAACCGCCTGCACGAAGAATGCAAAAAAGACGGCAAAAACGTTCACTTCATGTCGTCCACCCTGTGCATGTGTTCCACCATGTTCCGCACCGACCCGCAACACTTAGCCTGGGTGATGGATAATCTGGTTAATGGCCATGTCGTGAATCAAATTGTGGTGGATAAGGATGATGCGCGCTTAGCTAAGAAGGCGTTGGATAATATGTTGGGTATACATTAGGGCACCTCGATTTACTTTGAAAATCAGCCGTTGCTTTGACCAACGACATATAGGAATCTTGATCCCCATGCATCAGGGCAAAAAATTGCCCACTTTTCAGTGGTTTTTATCCTGAAATGCCCTTTTTGGTGCATTTCAGGCGCAGCTTGGTCGTTAAAAGGCCAAAATTCCGCAGGTTTTCAGGCTGCAAAGTCGTCGCAGGTTATAGGTTGCT
>VGVA01000039.1 GCA_016874115.1 Gammaproteobacteria bacterium | reverse complement strand
AATTAATGCCTTCGGTTCGGGTTCACCCAAAGGGTGAATGATCTGTTCTGCCATAAGCGCCTCCTTGCCGCTTAATTTCAAACAGTTAACAATTTTTTGCAACCTTAAGATGCTCTTTTAAGGATTAATCATGTAATCTTGATTAACCCGACGGTCGCCGGGGGAAGTTAATTGAAAAAAATCCAGTTTCATGGCGGGCAATCGTTTTCCTGCTGCATTCGTGCATATTGCATAATCTGTTTCAAATCCTTGACCGCATTGCCTAATCCGGAAAAAAGAGCTTGCGCAACAATGGCATGGCCGATATTAAATTCGACAATCTGAAGAATGCGGCAGATCGCCTGTACATTATGGTAATGCAAGCCGTGTCCGGCATTAACTTGTAAACCGATGCTATCGGCATAATATGCAGCCTCTCGTATTTTCGCCAGTTCGGCGTTCCGCTCTTCTACGGTTACGGCGTCGGCATAACAGCCGGTGTGTAATTCCACAACCGGCGCGCCAGCCGCTTTGGCAGCGTCAATCTGCATCACATCCGGGGCAATAAATAACGAAACTTCTACACCAGCTGCCGCCAATTTTGCACAGGCATCTTTCATTGTGGGCAAATTCCCAGCTACTTCCAGGCCGCCCTCTGTGGTCAGTTCTGCTCGTTTTTCCGGCACCAAACAACACGCCGAAGGCTTAACCTTAACGGCAATATCAATCATTTCGTCGGTAACCGCCATTTCCAAATTAAGCCGCGTGTGCAACATGTCTTGCAACAAAAAGATGTCCCGATCCTGGATGTGGCGGCGGTCTTCCCTGAGATGAGCGGTAATACTGTCCGCACCATGTTGTTCGGCTATTAATGCCGCCTGAATGACTTCGGGATAGCGTGTTCCCCTGGCTTGCCGGATAGTGGCGATATGGTCGATGTTGACGCCGAGTAACAGTGGTTTTTGTGTCATGCCTTTACAATCGTTTAATAATGCTATGTATAACAGCCCTGCTCTTGAGTTGCTTGCCTTGCAAATGGCTGTCGATCACTTGCCGCATTAACTGTTTTGCCTCGTTTAAAACCTGTGGCTGATCGAAATTCCGTTGCGCCATAGCTAGCAGCGCCATGCCGGAAAATTGCCCAGTCTTATCTTCGACTAACCCTATGTCTTTGTTAAACGTATAATTTTTCTCTGAATTAATGGGCTTTTCATGATGTACATCATAACTTAAATTTAAGCCATAGCCGATATAGTCCAGCAAATTCAGTTCGAATGTTCTAAGAACGCATTCGTACAATTCCGTTGCCGTCAATTGCAATATACAGCGCTGGTAAGCAGTAAATACATCAGAATGCGGATCGTCTTTATGCAAAAGGCGCCATAGTAATTCATTCACGTAAAAACCGCTATATAAGGCCACCCCTTTTAATTCGCAAGGCAAGCCCATGATTTCTGCCTGTGTGATCGTTTTTAGATTACTCTTGCCCGAAAAGGACAGCGATAAACAGGTAAAAGGCCGCAAAATTCCTGCTGTTTTCGATTTGGCTTGACGCACTCCTTTGGCTATTAATGAAACTCTGCCGTAATCACGGGTTAAAGCATCGATAATTAAGCTGGTTTCCCGGTAGTTTTGCTGATGCAGGATAAACGCGGGTTGCGAAAGTACGGTATTTTCACTCATTAAAACCCAGGCTGTGCAGCGCGCGTTCGTTATCCGACCAGCCTTTTTTGACTTTAACCCACAGCTTTAAAAAAGCTTTCCGGCCAATCAGTTTTTCAATATCCAGGCGTGCTTCCGTGCCACATTTTTTAAGATTGTCGCCGTCCGCTCCGATGACGATATTTTTTTGCGATTCTTTTTCCACCCAGATCAGAATGTATATTTTGGTGATATCAGGTTGCTCTTCGTATCGTTCGACTTCAACCGTTAATTCGTAAGGCAATTCCGCGCCTAAGCGACGAGTCAGTTTTTCCCGTACGATCTCCGCACAGAAAAACCGCTCGGGGCGGTCTGTTACCTGATCTTCAGGATAGATTAATCCGTTTTCCGGCAACAACGGATAGAGAGTGTTTTCCAGCTCATCCAGATTAGTTCCGTTCAGAGCCGATACCGGAATGAATGCCGCAAAAGGATAAAGCTGTTTGGCTTCCTCAAAAAACGTGAGTATGGCTGCCTTGTCTTTGATTTTATCGACTTTATTAATAGCCAAAATAACCGGTAATTTTGCCTCTTGCAGTTTTTTAAGGATGACCTTGTCATATTCTTGCCACTGCAAACCGTCCAGCAACCAGACGACGGCATCGGCGCCGACCAGCGTCGTTTCTGCGGTACGATTGAGGTAGCGGTTTAACGCCCGTTGCCCGCTTTTGTGCATTCCCGGCGTGTCTAGATAGATAATTTGACCCTGCTCTGAGGTATTAATGCCTAGAATCCGGTGACGGGTAGTTTGCGGCTTTCTTGAGGTAATACTGAGTTTTTGCTTGAGCAGATGATTCATCAAGGTCGATTTGCCGACATTTGGCCGACCAATCAAAGCAACATAACCGCAATTCATAATTGGTTGTTTTGAATTTTCGCGAGCATTAATTCCGCCGCCGCCTGCTCGGCTTTTTTTCTTGAAACGCCTACGCCAACGGTGTTTTCCGGAAATAAGGAAATACGGCAATTGACCGTAAACACCTGTTCGTGCGGCAAACCGGCCATATCCACCAGGCTGTAATCGGGAAGCTCCAGTTTTTTCGCCTGCATTAACTCCTGCAGCTGCGTTTTCGGATCTTTTTGCCAGTTATTAATAGATAAATTTTTGAAGTCGTCCGCAAATAAACGGCCAACCCATTGCTGGCACACCTCTATGCCCTGATCTTTATATAAAGCGCCGATAATAGCTTCCAGCGCATCGGACAAAATGGAATCGCGGCGGAATCCGCCGCTTTTCAATTCGCCGGAACCCAATAAAAGATAGTCGCCCAGTTGGTGTTTGCGCGCCATATCCGCCAATGAGGTCTCATTAACGAGACTGGCCCTGAGCCTGCTTAAAGTACCTTCATCGGCAGTCGGATGAGCGTCGAAAAGATGCTGAGCAACCACAAACCCTAAAATGGCGTCACCTAGAAATTCCAGCCGTTCATTGTTGTTGGCCCCGGCGCTGCGATGCGTTAATGCGGTGACCAAGAGTTGAGGCTGATTAAATGTTAAGCCCAGTTTCTTTGCCAAGACCTCAGGCTTTCGGATCACTCGCGGCCGACCTCAACGACGTCGTGAAAATTCACCAGGGCGCTCAAATTACCGATGAGTTTTTTAACGACTTCGTAATTCGCCTCAATTTTTACGTAACTGCCGCGTTTAATGACAGTGATATCCTGCGCTTTGATATCGCTTACATAATTGAGATTAAAGCGCTTATCCAAACCGGATCTGATGTCGCTTTCGCTCAATTCCTGCAGATTAGGAAGTTTTTCCACGGCGGACAGTGCGCCTAACACCTTACTGTGATCCATGTAGATCGGCCCGATTTTAAACAATAAAAAACAGAAAATGCCAATCAAACCTAAAATAAGGACGAGGGTTATAAAGGTATAGCCCTGTTGATATTTCATATTTTTTTTGCATTGTGGCTCCCTCGGATAGCAAATAAACGGCCGAATGTATGATTAATAACTCAAAGTGTAGTTTATTTTATGGCTGTGCCAATACGCCCAAAATCAACGCCGTTATGTTCCAAGTCCCAGTTCATCCAGATAAAGAACGCTTTGCCGACCAGATTTTCCTCCGGAACCGTCCCCCAATAACGGCTGTCGTTACTGTTATCGCGGTTATCGCCCATGACAAAATACTGGCCTGGCGGTATGACATACGATCCTTCAACTGTCGGTGCTTCCCTACGGATTAATATATTGTGATCGACGGAGGCCAAATTTTCTTCCAGTAAATCGCTACCGGTCATATCCTGACCCTGGCCGACGCCTTGATACGAACCCATTAGCGTTTGATTCGCCGGCTTGTCATTAATGTACAGTTTTTTGTTGTAATACGACACCTTGTCGCCCGGCAACCCGATTACCCGTTTGATGTAGTCCACCGTCGGATCTTTAGGAAAACGAAACACGACCACATCGCCTCGCTCAGGCTCGTTAAGAGCAACAATCTTTTTATTAATGACCGGCAAGCGGATGCCGTAGGTAAACTTGTTAACCAGCAAGAAATCGCCGATTAACAAGGTCGGCATCATGGAAGCCGACGGAATACGGAAAGGCTCCGCCAGAAACGAGCGCAACAGGAAAACAATAAAGACAATCGGAAAAAACGAGCGCGCATATTCGACAAGAATGGGCTCATTCTTTTCGTCAAACTGCCTGTCGTTGGCTTTCAGATACAGCAGATAGCCGCCCCAAACAAGCCCTGTGACCAGACTGAAAACAAAAAGAAAAAACGAAAAATCATAATCCATATTAAAAAATCCAGCGCCGAAAGTGTCTGTTTATTCTTTATTTAATTGCAGAACCGCCAAAAATGCTTCCTGCGGAATCTCGATATTACCGACTTGCTTCATGCGTTTTTTGCCCGCTTTCTGTTTTTCCAGCAGTTTTTTCTTACGGGTAATATCGCCGCCGTAACATTTTGCGGTTACGTTTTTACGTAACGCCTTAACTGTCGAGCGAGCGATAATCTTGGAGCCAATGGCTGCTTGTATCGCAACCTCATACATCTGCTTAGGAATCAAATCCTGCATTTTTTCGACCAGATCCCTGCCCCGGCTTTGGCTGAGATCGCGATGAACGATAATCGATAAGGCATCGACTTTATCGGAATTAATTAATACGTCAAGCTTGACCAACGGCGCTTCCTGGAAGCGTAAAAATTCGTATTCGAACGACGCAAAACCGCGGCTGACTGATTTTAGCCGATCGAAAAAATCCAGCACAACTTCGCTCATGGGCAATTCAAAATGCAAGGAAACCTGTCGGCCCACATACTGCATGTCTTTTTGTATGCCTCTTTTTTCGATACACAAGGAAATAACCGCGCCCAAATAGGTATTGGGAACTAAAATATTCGCCCTAATTATGGGCTCGCGGATACATTTAATGGTGCCGATATCCGGCAATTTAGCCGGATTATCGATCATTAATACCTTATCGTTTTGGGTGATGACTTCATAAACCACCGTTGGCGCCGTGGTAATTAAATCGACATCGTATTCCCGCTCCAGCCGTTCCTGCACGATTTCCATATGCAGCATACCCAAAAATCCGCAGCGAAAGCCGAATCCCAAAGCTTGGGACGTTTCCGGCTCGAACACCAGCGCCGCATCGTTCAGGTTCAATTTATTGAGCGCTTCCCGTAAATCTTCGTAATTGTCGGAGCTGACCGGATACAGGCCGGCAAAAACGCGCGGCTGCACTTTTTGGAAGCCCGTTAAAGGTTCCGGCGCCGGATTATCGGTCCAAGTAATGGTATCGCCCACCGGCGCACCGAAAATATCTTTAATACCGGCAACCATATAGCCGACCTCGCCGGTACCGAGATGGTCTTTTTCCAGACGTTTGGGTGTAAATACGCCGACCGCATCCACCGGAAACGATTTTCCCGTCGACATGATGGTAATCTTTTGTTTTTTGCGGATACTACCGTGCACAATCCTGACTAGAGACACCACGCCCAAGTAACTGTCGAACCAGGAGTCGATGATTAATGCTTGTAACGGTCCTTGCGGATTGCCTTTCGGCGGCGGAACTTTAGTAACCAACTGCTCGAGCACATCCTTAACGCCCACACCGGTTTTAGCGCTGATTAATAAGGCGTCATCGGCAGGAATGCCGATGACTTCCTCAATTTCTTCCTGTACCCGTTCCGGCTCCGCGGACGGCAGATCGATTTTGTTGAGGACTGGCACCACTTCCAGGCCCTGTTCGATCGCCGTATAGCAGTTGGCCACACTCTGCGCTTCAACGCCTTGCGCCGCATCCACTACCAGCAGCGCCCCTTCGCAGGCCGCTAACGAACGGGATACTTCGTACGAAAAATCGACATGGCCGGGCGTGTCGATAAAGTTAAGCTGGTACGTTAAGCCATCCTGGGCTTTATAATCCAAGGTAACGCTTTGCGCTTTAATGGTAATGCCACGCTCGCGTTCGATATCCATTGAATCAAGCACTTGCGCGGACATTTCACGTTCAGACAAGCCCCCGCATAGTTGAATGAAGCGATCTGCCAGCGTCGATTTACCATGATCTATGTGTGCAATGATGGAAAAATTTCTTATTTGTTTTAATTCCACGAATTATTTATCAATTTTTAAAGCCAAAAAGACCGGGCTGCCACGGCGCTGTATCAATACCGCCACCGATTTCCCGACAGGTAAGTTTTTGACTATTTTATCAAAATCGCTCACATTACGGATGACATTATTCTGGATGCGCAAGATAACATCGCCCGGCTGAATACCCGCATCTGCGGCGATGCCGCTTTCCACATCCTGCACCAGCACACCGTTTTTGACATTATCCAGCGCTTCCCGCTGTTCATCGGTGATGTTTGCGACTTTAATGCCCAATTTATTGTTGGGCTTGGCTTCGCTTTTATAAACCGGGGTTTTGGCGTCTTCATCAGGCAACAAACCGATTTTAAACGCTACCGTTTCGGTTTCGCCTTGACGGATGACGGTTAATTTTGCTTCCTCATTAATGGGCGTCATGCCCACCATGGGCGGTAAATCGGCAGAGGTTTCAATCGGACGTCCGTTAAATTCGGTAATGACATCGCCAATTTGCAAACCGGCTTTGTCTGCCGGACTGTCGGGAATTACTTTGGCGACCAGCGCACCGTGCGGACGTTTCATGCCGAACGACTCAGCCAGTTGGCGCGTAACATCCTGAATTTGTACGCCCAACCAGCCGTGTTCCGCTTTACCGCCCTTTTTAATCTGATTCACCACATTCATCGCCACATCAATGGGAATGGCGAACGAAAGCCCCATGAACCCGCCGGTACGGCTGTAAATTTGCGAGTTAATACCGACCACTTTGCCGTCCATATTAAATAGCGGCCCGCCGGAATTGCCCGGATTAATGGCAACGTCGGTCTGAATGAACGGCACGTAATTACCGCCCGGCAGGCTGCGGCCTTTTGCGCTGACGATACCGGCGGTTACGGATTGCTCAAAGCCGAATGGAGAACCGATCGCCAGCACCCACTCTCCGACTTTCAGATCATTGGGCGAGCCGATATTCACCACGGGCAACCCGCTGGCCTGAACTTTCAAAACAGCGACATCGGTGCGGGCATCGGAACCGATCAATTTCGCCACCAGTTCGCGGCGATCGGTTAATTTAACGACGATTTCATCCGCATCTTTAACCACATGGTGATTGGTTAAGACGTAGCCGTCGCCGGAAATAATGAACCCGGATCCCAGGGATTGGGCATCTTCGGGCGCCCCGAAATCGCCGCCATTGGGATCATTAAAGAAATGTTTGAATAACTCCTCCATCTCCGGGGGGATGCCTTCGGGTATTTGCTGATTTTTAGGCATTCCCTTCGGTAACGGACGCGCTTTCTGGGTGGTGCTGATATTAACAACCGCAATCCCGTTAGTTTTTACCATCTCGGTAAAATCCGGCAACTGGGCGAGTGCGGTCTGACTGCCTGCCGCCAACAGAAAAAGACAGAAAACTACCTTATTGAGCATAATACCTCCATTACATGCGCGTTATTCATCATTAATCAATTAAAAACCAATCTTAGAGACAATAGCAATCGCTTTCAAGACTGCTGAAAAGCATAGAGCAAGATTGCAATTGTGGGAAATTTCTCCGAACAAAGAGAAAGGCGGAAGCTGGTATTTGTCAAGGTGCTGTTGCGTTTCGCAGTTTGACGTTTTCAGCAATAAATTTGACGGTAGAAGCAGGTACTTCCCCCAGCACGGTTAATTGGGCATCCGCCAGATTTCGGCTGATTGAATTAACGGCCCCTACGGTATGCATACCTTCGGGTACGCCGGAGTCCGCCGCTGCGTTGTCTTGTTTAGCTTCCAGATACACCGACACGGAAGCAAAACCGTCGCTTAAAAGTAAGTGATCGACCGGCTGACCGGATGTTTTCCGGAGCGGTTTTCTGCTGAAAAAAATTTCCTTGAAACCTTTCGGCAATGCCGTCAACTCAAAAGCCGCCTGCGCCGTCTCAGCAGCGATGGGCGTTTCAGGGCTGTCGAGCAAAGATTTGGCCGCCGCTATGGTATTAACCGGCTGAGTTTGTTTATTAACCTGGATTTCCGTAAAAATGACTTGCTCCAACACCAGCCCATTCGGACCGAATACCACGGCTTTTAATGGTAAAAATTGTTGTTTGGCGACCCATATTTTCCTGACGTAGCGAAAATCGTCTTTCGGCTCGATGGCGACAACAAAAGCCGGCAACATAGCCACATCTTCTTCGCCGACGACGTCGAAACGGTAACTGGCGTCCAATTCATCCAGATTTTTGGGGGCATCCACAATAAAGGAATGCTCGTATGGCCGGTGATCGATAATAACCTGCCGCGTTAACTTATATAAGCATTTGATTTCATCGGAATTTCTAACGATTTCTCGCGGCGGCGAATTTAAAGACAGCAACCGTTCCTGTTCCTTGTTATTGCTTGCGGTGTGAAAATATTTCATCGCTTCCAGCTTGTCGTTTTTCAAAAACACCACGGTGCCTTGATAATCAGACTCGGCCATGGCTTTAACCATGTTTTGCAGAATTTCTTTGGCCGTTAATAGCTTCTCTTCAGCAAAAACCGATCCTGCTGACAACAACAAAAACAATAGAACGACATGTACCACGCTTATTCCCGCCCGAACGAAGCCACTCTGGCATAAGGTTGAAACTCGGCCTCACCATTAATGTAAACGCTGCTGTTATGTGCTTGCAGATACTCATTAAACTGAGTGTTTAAAGGACGGCGGTTAACGGGTTTGCTGTTTGTCGATGAAGGATAAGAGGCTGGCAGCGCCAGTTGCGGTGAAGCCATTGCGGTGATGCTTTGGATATTGCCGGTATTTTGTTCGTTTCGGATGGCCTGAGCCACCAACACGGCGGCGGCAACCGTTGATGCAGCCACCGCCAGCCACATTCGTCCGTGCTGTTGCTGGGTCTTAGGGGTTTGCGGAAGGGTTTTCGCTTGACTGATTTGAGGAAGAAAATGAGGCGGTTCTTGTTGTATATCTTGAAACACTTTGCGGGAAAAATCGCTACCGGCGTGACAATTGACATCCGACTTCAACGTCTGGCTAATTGTTTGATAACGCCACAATTTTAATCTAAGCGACTCATCCGTCTGTATTTTTTTCAATAACTGCAGCGTTTCGGCATGATCCAGATCGCCGTCGATTAATCTGGAAATTTTTTCATTCATATTGTCTTGCATTAATTGCACCATTAATCAAGCAAAGGGTTTAATTTACTGTCGATTGCCTCACGCGCACGGAAAATACGCGAGCGAACCGTTCCCACCGGGCAGTCCATCGCTTCGGCGATTTCTTCGTAGCTCATGCCTTCAAATTCGCGCAACATAATAGCCACTCGCATTTCCTCAGGCAAATGTTCTATTGCAGCTTGGATGGTTCTGGCGATTTCATCACCCAGCAATTGCCGTTCCGGGGTATCCAAACCTTGCAATTGTGGCGCATTTTCAATAGCTTCCGCATCCTGAACATCCAGTTGATAGTCGGTATTCCGTCTGGCCCGCGAAACCAGGTAGTTTTTTGCGGTATTTATCGCTATCCGGTACAGCCACGTATAGAAAGCGGAATCGCCGCGAAAACTGCCTAACGCCCGATAAGCCTTAATAAACGCTTCCTGCGCCACATCCTGCGCCTCGCTGCGATCCTTAACATAACGATTTACCAGCTGAATAATCTTGTGCTGATACCGTAATACTAAAATATCGTAAGCGGATTTATCGCCCCGCTGAACGCGCGCCACCAGTTCTCCGTCAAGTTGATCGATTTTTCTGGTTTGCTCATTCACTAAGGCTTTCAATATAGTAGTGTGACAAATGGAAAGCGTAAAAGTTCGCTGTTAGTAAAAAATTGCTATCATTAAAAAAAAGGCTATTATCCACTAACTTAGGCCGCTAAGCTAATTTCTTTAATCGAGCAGGGACAGTGATTCATTAATGGCTACGCTTTTTTGTTTTTCATCTTATCATGCCCGGATGGCGCAATAACATGGTTGATGTTTTAATTATCGGCAGCGGCGGCGCCGGTCTGAGTTTGGCGCTGAAATTAGCGGAGCATGATATCAGTATTGCCGTGTTATCGAAGTTCGCATTAACGGAAGGCAGTACGTATTACGCCCAAGGCGGCATTTCCGCCGTTTTCGACGTTGAAGACTCCCTCGAATCGCATATCGAAGATACGTTGAATGCCGGCGTCGGCCTTTGCGATCCGGAAATCGTCAGATTAGCGGTTACTTACGGTAAAAATTCCATTAATTGGCTGCGCGAACAAGGCGTCGCCTTCACTGAGGAAACCGTTAAATCCGGCGAAACCAAATTGCATTTGACGCGGGAAGGCGGACATTCGCACCGCCGCGTGGTGCATGCCGCCGACGCCACCGGCAAAGCGGTGTCGTTATCATTAATCGAACGCGCCCGGCAACATCCGGGCATCACGCTGTTCGAACACCACAATGTAGTGGAGTTAATCACCTCACACGCATCGGAAACCGACAGAACCGCCGCGAAACGGGCCGTCGGCGCGTATGTATTGGATACCAAAGCGCAACAGGTAAAGACCTTTACCGCCCGCGTGGTGGTGCTGGCGACGGGCGGTGCCAGCAAAGTGTATTTGTACAGCACCAATCCGCAAAGTGCTACCGGCGACGGCATTGCCCTGGCCTGGCGCGTCGGCTGCCGCGTTAGCAATATGGAGTTCATGCAGTTTCACCCGACATGTTTGTATCATCCTCATGCCGGCTCATTCCTTATCACGGAAGCGGTAAGAGGCGAAGGCGGTCGGCTGATTCTGCCAGACGGCACTCCGTTTATGCACAATTTCGATCCCAGAGGCGAGCTGGCGCCGCGCGACATCGTCGCCCGCGCGATCGACCACGAAATCAAAAAAAGCGGTATCGACTGCGTTTACCTGGATATCAGCCATAAACCCGCCGAATTCATTAAGGAACATTTCCCCACTATTTACGAAAAATGTCTGAAATTCGACATCGACATTACCCGGCAACCGATACCGGTCGTGCCCGCAGCCCACTACACCTGCGGCGGCGTCATTACCGACAGCTTTGCCCGTACTGACATTAATAACCTGTACGCTATCGGCGAAGTGGCCTGCACCGGTCTGCACGGCGCTAACCGGATGGCGAGCAATTCATTGCTGGAATGTCTGGTATTCGCCGACCGCGCCAAGGAAGATATTTTGCACAATATCGGCACCATCGCTACGCCCCCAACCATCCGGGATTGGGACGAATCGCAGGTTAGCGATTCTGATGAAGAAGTCGTGGTATCGCACAACTGGGATGAACTGCGCCGCTTCATGTGGGACTATGTCGGTATCGTCCGCACCAACAAACGGTTGGAGCGTGCTTTGCACAGGATGGAACTCTTAAAGCAGGAAATTAATGAATATTACGGCAATTTCCGCGTAACCGGCGACCTGCTGGAATTACGGAACCTGGTTATTGTCGCCGAGTTAATCATCCGCTGCGCGCAGTTGCGCAAGGAAAGCAGGGGATTACACTACACGCTGGATTATCCGGATCTGGATACCAGTAAAGCGCCGCAGAACACCATTTTAACGCCGATCACCTCTCAACGCTGATGTGCTTTAAGTAAATTCTGCACTTTTTGCGCAGCCTGCTCGCATTCCAAAACGGAATTTTCCACCTGCCGCAGTAATTTAAAGCTTTTGCTTTGCCCATCCAAATCGAGGGTGGCGTATTCATTAAGATAGCGGCAACTGTTTTCCATTAACTGTTCCGCATGAATGATGGGACGGTGTTCGACTTTATCCGTGCCGTCCGATTGAATTAGCATTATTTCGCTGGTCATCTGATTCTGCAAACGAAATGCGGCTTCTACCCTTTGTTGGAATTCGTCCAGGTTTTGATTATCCGGGCTGTAGCGTAGCGAACAACCCTGGATTAATGCAAAATTCACTAACAAAGCAACGATGAAATAGCGATTGGAGTTAGCCAATGGTAAATATCCATTTATTTTATTAATACGCATATTATGGAATGCAACAACACGCTTTGCCAATAGGCGAAAAGCTTACAAAAACCGGCGGCGGCTCCTTGCTATCGCCGAAACATTCCGTACTGCTGGTCTTTGCAATCCATTAATTAAACCGTTTGACAGCAGAAAATACCAAACGATTCTTTAAATCGTCATCCGCTGCTGCAATGTTCGATTAACTTATTAATCGCTTATTGCCAATGCGATTGATTTTCAACACCCTGTAAAATTAATCTGGGTGTATACTTTAAATTCGCTTCATACCTATAAAACGTTAAAAAATGAGGTCTACGTCCATGGCTGATAAATCAGTGAGCAAATATCTCCTGAACCTGGAAAAGCAATTTACCAACGATAATCCGGTGTTACTTAATGCAACCAAAATCTTTCATGAACTGGATCAAGTCGAATACGATCTGGGTTTGCTTGAGAACGACGAAACCACTGCCAGCAAATATTCGTGGTGGCCTATCGTCAGCCTGATCGGCGGCAACTCGACCGCTAAATCCAGGTTTATTAATAGCTATCTGGGCACCGATCAAGTGTTGGCCGGTATCCAGGCATCCAGCCATAAATTCACCGTTCTTCAGCAGAATAACCAAAGCACGATGGCCACCCTGCCGGGTACTGCCATGGATGTCGACAACCGTTATCCGTTTTATCAAATCAGCCAGAAAGTCGATCAATTACAACAGGGTGAAGGTCAGCGCATTAATTCTTACCTGGAGTTGAAAACCGTCAACAGCGACCGGCTGAAAAACAAATTATTCATCGATGCGCCCAATATGAGCGCTACGTCGGCTACGCCGATAATCGAGATGCTGACGACGCACATTATTGAAAATTCCGATCTGGTGCTGGTCTTTTGCGATGTATTTGAAACTCAAAGTTCATTAACCACCACATTAATCGAACAAATTACCCTGCACCAGGACACCAATAAATTAATCTATCTGATCGATGCGCCGGCTGCGACGTTTTACCCGACCAATCACAGTGAAATTATTTCTTCCTGGCAGCGCAGGCTGGCTGATTTAGGCTTGAATACCGGACAATTTATTCTATTGCCTAACCTGGAGCATAGCGCCAACACGCAACAGCCGCCGCAATTCAAGGAAATCGATCTGCGCTTGGCCAATGTCGAGAACGACCGTTCGTACCGGTTGCTGCACGCCCTGGATAAAAGCATTCACAACATAGAAAATGTAGTGATTCCGGAAATAAAAGATGCGCTCAAAGTCTGGAAAGACCGGGTTAATTTAACCAGTCTGCTCATCCTTGGCGCTATTGCCATGCTGGCTGTGCTAGTGGAAATACAATTGGGCGTGGTCATCGATCTTTTGTTCGATCCGATTACCGGCACGATTATTGTGCTGGTCATTCTTTCCATTATGTTGCCGTTGCATTTAATTATGAGCAAATTGCAGTCGAAATTCATTGTTAACCGGCTCAACAACCGGCAAAAGGAATTGCATCTCATGGAAAATCTGGGCGAATTGTTCGAATCGAACTTGACCTTTTCGCGTATGTTACTGAATTTTGAAGAACCGATGGGATGGAACAAGAAAGCCCGCGCCAAACTGCATCAACTTTCCGAGAAAACGAAAGAACTGGTGCAATCGTTAAACGATAACTTCAGTACGCTCAGCGGTAACCGGCGAAATCCTGATTAATAATGCATATGGCTTCTCTATCTGCAACCAGAACTAACCGGTCATGGATATTATAAGAGAATATCTGGCGGTCTGCTGGCTGAACAGCGATCCATTGGAACTACCCAGATCGGGAAGCCTGTTTAGAAAAAACCTGTTAATTTATTTCATAGTCGGTTATTTACTGCAAGCCAATATGATCGACGACCCGTTCGAATCTTTGTATGAAATCAGTTTTCAGATCATCTTGATGCTGTCGTTTATTTCGCTGATGCTGATGCTGAACAACACCATGTATGCTTTCATCCAGGTGTGTACGGCGTTTATATTTTCCGCCAATATTGTATCCGTCTTTGTCGTGCCGGTAATGGTTTGGCTAACGGTAAGCGAAGACGTGATCAGTTATTACATCATGTTTATTCTATTCGTCTGGTATTTCGCTATCGTCACTTACATCCTTAAACTCACACTGGTGGTCAACCTGGCGGCCAGCATGGTGCTGGCGTTATTTTATTTTATCGTGACTTACCTCGGCGCTTTCGGCCTGGGTCAGCTAGTGTAAGCAGTTTTTCGCCAATCACTCTCCTTGGCGGTACTCTCAGCTTCCGTCCTAGCCTTACCCATGACTTGAACTGTCCTGATTTTGCCGTGCAAAGCATTCGCCAAACTTATTCGTATGAAGAAAACATTAAGAAATCCCGCTTTATCGGGGTATTAATACCTTGCGCAAGCGAATCTGACATTCAGAACGCCCTCAAACAACTGCACCAGAATCATCCTCATGCCAACCATATTGCGTTTGCCTACCGGATTAAAACCGGTAACGGCTATCTAAGCCGCTACCACGATGCCGGTGAACCCGGCGGTACGGCGGGCAAGCCTATTTTTCAACATATTGAAGGCAAGGCATTGATTAATGTTCTGCTCGCCGTCGTCCGATATTTTGGCGGGATAAAACTAGGCGCTGGCGGTTTAACGCGCGCCTACGGCAATGCCGCCAAACAGGTTATTGAAATTGCAGAACTTAATCCTTTTGTGGAATTAAGCGAACAGCAGCTAACGCTGGATTACAAGCAAATGCCGCAGTTGGAACAACTATTGAAAAAACTGGATGGCGAAATTATTGATCAGAATTTTGGAGTTCAAATACAATTAACCGTGCAACTTCCCCAAAAATATCTTGATGAATTACTTGGTGTTTTTTCAGGACAATCAGGTCATTAATATTTACTAACACCGATTTTAAGATTTCTCGAAAAACCGTTTGTACGACACAAACATCATCGTCGACGTCAACATGTAGAGAACCGGCGTTAACCACGGTGTAATTTCCGTACACAAAATAGCTTCAAAAATCAAAAAGGCAACGGTTTTATAAAGGGCTTCCTTATGTTTATCGGATTCTTGCCGTCCGATTTCTTTAGCCCGGCTCCAGCCGTAATCTTTCAACAGCATTAATGGATAGCTGTACCAACTGGCGAATGTCGTCAGCATTAATAGGGTAAAGATCAAGGTAATATTAGCGTAGCCAAACAGCCATATCGCCAGTTCCCGGCTGTCGCGGCGGTTTAAATTTTCCGCCGTATATTGCCAATCGAAGAAGAAATAGCTGATCATTTCCCATTGCCCGCTCAGGATATTAGCTATCGCCGCAAAGGTAAACCAGCAGATCATAATCGCCAGCCCGGCGATAATCGCCAACGGCAGGCTTTTTTTGATGGCCCACAGCAGCCCGACAGGCCGATCCGAAAAGCGTTTAAGATCGATATATTTCGCCACACCGACACCAACAAACAGCGAGACCACCGCACCCACAATACCCAGCGCGTAGGAAATCCGGCCGATACACAAAATCAGTCCGACGAAAACGCAGTAGCCGAACCACGCCCAGGGCGCAATACGGATAAACAGCAAAGACTTCCGCAGCCAGTCGCTGAATTTAACTTTTAAGTAGATGCTCACGCACTTATCCGGCTGATTCCCACTGCCTGCCGCAGTTCCTGCAGAAATGGCGTACTGATCGCCCGCGCCTTCTTCGCGCCTTCCTGCAATTGTTCTTCGATATGATCCGGCTTTGCCATTAATTCGTCATATTTAGACCGCGCCGGCGCAATCTGCTCATTAATGTATTCGAACAGGATGCGCTTCATCTCGCCCCAGCCGATGCCTTCGGCATATTTTTGGCGAATTTCCTCAACTTCAGCAGAAGTAGCGAAAGATTTATACAGGCTGAATAAGGTACAAGTTTCCGAATCTTTCGGCTCGCCGGGTTCCAGCGAGTTAGTTTTAATCTTATTAATCAATTTCTTCAAACGGTTTTCCGGCTCAAATAAGGGAATGGTATTGTCATAGCTTTTGCTCATCTTCCGACCGTCCAAGCCCAATAAAGTTGCGCCTTTTTCGTCAAGCACAGCCTCAGGCAACGTAAAATGCTGGCCGAAAATATGATTGAAACGCCCGGCGATGTCTCTTGCCATTTCAATATGCTGCACCTGATCCCGCCCTACCGGTACTTTATCGGCATTAAACATCAAAATATCCGCCGCCATTAATACCGGATAACTGAATAAACCCATCGTAATGCCTTTATCGGGATCGCTCTCGCCGCCCTGCTCGTTCTCGGCAACCGCCGCCTTGTACGCGTGGGCGCGATTCATCAAGCCTTTGGCGGTCACACAGGTGAGCAGCCACGTTAATTCCATAATTTCCGGAATGTCCGATTGCCGGTAAAACACCGCATTATCGGTATCCAGCCCCAAGGCCAGCCATGTAGCGGCAACTTCCAAGCTGGAGCGTTTTACCCGCTCAGGCTCATGGCATTTAATGAGCGCATGATAATCGGCCAGAAAATAAAAAGGTTTGACGTGCTGATCTTTACTGGCTTCTATGGCCGGCCTGATGGCGCCGACATAATTGCCTAAATGTGGGGTTCCGGTGGTGGTGATGCCGGTTAATACGATGGCTTTCTTCATGTGTTACAGTGAAATTTTATTATTGTTTTGTTATTAATTAAGGATTATTCGTAGCAGGACGCAGTTTATCAGCTTATTGCTTGATGTCTACGATTTCACATTAGCAAAGTACGCAGAACCAATTGCGCACCTAATGGAGGAATAAATATTCAACCTAAAAAGATCAGTTTGCCTCTTATGCAGGTGCGGGAAGGCAATCTGGTGGATGTAATTGCCGACCTCGAAGATACTTTACTAGCGCCAAACTTAATATCCGGCACCAACGCTGTTGGGCATTGAACTGCTCCGCAGTTGCCCAAAGTTCTTTGAAGAATGCGGCAATCCGGCGATAGCACTGTTCAACTTTTACCGCCTCGGAGTGGGTACTGCTGACGGTTAGTCGGGTTTGTCCCGCGTGACGCGTCTGCTTGCCGATGCCATAGAGCATCAAGGGGCGACTGGTAATGGCTTCGGTATGTCGGTCGGGGTCGGCGAGCCGGACGAATAGACTCCACCAGTTATAAACCAATGCGGTGATCCTGGCCATGAACCGGCAACGTTTCAGGTCTTGGGTGGTGAAGCCACCCCAGCCCCAATGGTTTTTGAGTTCGTCAAAACTGTTTTCAGCATCGGCGCGGTCTCGGTA
>VGVA01000038.1 GCA_016874115.1 Gammaproteobacteria bacterium | reverse complement strand
GCATGGCAGGTTATGTATTGCCTGCGCTCGACTTGCTCGACAATCGCTTCCAAACCGGCTGTATCGCCTCTAGAAGCTGCCTCAATAACCAAAGCTGCTTGTTCGTGCGGGGTCAGCTTGGAATAAAGTTTATTCACTTGGGCAGGCTTCATGCTCTGGACTCCAACAGGGTTTCAAGGCGATGCAAGCGGTCGGCCATTTCCTGCAATTCAATCAACTTACTTTGCTCTGCAAGCGCCCTAATCAGCATTGAGCCAATGTCCGGAGCGATACTGCCGTTTAGCGTTGCATTCACCACGTTACCGCCCGTCTCCGGCAAGGTGGCGCCAGTTTCGATGTTGACCGGCAAAGCCTGCGGCCTCAGTGATGGGCATATCCTGTCCATTAGCACCTTGGCAGCCTGCACATCGCCTTCCTTGGCCAACCTGACCAGTGTGGTGATAATCTCCGGTATATCCTCGGCTATCGACTTCCTGAGCATTGTCGCCGGAGTTTTGTCTTTGGGGCGGCCTGCCGGATTACCCGATTGGCCAGGTTTGAATTTTGGTGTTGGCATAGTGTTTTATCTCTGTAAATTTCAGTGATTTTTAACCAGTCTTAGCGGGGAACAGGCTGGCGAACATACGAACACTTCCATAGAAGTGTGTCCGGTGTCCGTCCGCCTTCATTCAAAAATACGCCATGCATAAACGGCATATTCAACTGTAAGACCATACTCTACTAATTTATTCCGGCATCGTTTGAATGCCATTCGCCGAGCATCGTCGGCATTGGTATCAACCACAATTGCTTTATAGGTCAGTACCCGCCAATGCTCGATATCAACTATTTTTTGCATTTTCCCGATTAAGGAATCAAACCCGCCAAACTTGGTTTTTATTTCCGGTGTAGGCTCAATACCATGTGCTGTAGACATAATAAAAGAACCAATTGTTTTGAAGTTTGGTGCTAAAAAATCTGCCCTCATAGATATAACTCCACTATAAATTCATCACAATGCCTGGGTATATCGTCAATCTGCCGCGACTTAAGCTTAGTGCAATACCGGCTTTGTTTGGTGAAGTGCTGGCACTCATGGCAATGCCGCCGATAGTCCGGCGACGCTTCGGACATTGCCCGGTTTAAGAAATAATTCTTTGCGCCTTGCTTATGGCGTATGTTGTGCCAGAATTCGCTAATCATTTCCGGATCAGTTTCGCCAATGTGGGATAACCATCCGGCAAGATAGGCGCGTTCGGTTTCGGTTATCGAACCATCATCATTAACCGCTTCTTGTTTTGGCTCATTTTCAGAAATATGAACAGACTGCCTACTGTCTTTACTGCCAAAAGCCCCTTTTGGCAGTTTTGGCAGTACCTTGATAGCTTGTTTTTCTGAATCGGCGGCTTTTAATCGCTGCAAGTAACTCATGCCGCTATCATCATTAACCGCTTCTTGTTTTGGCTCATTTTCAGAAATATGAACAGACTGGCTACTGTCATAACTGCTAAAAGGGGCTTTTGACAGTTTTGGCAGTACCCTACTTGCTTGTTTTTCAGAATTTTGGGCTTTCAACCTGTCAAGATAATTCATAGGTTAAACCCCTTCGGATTAGCTTCGTAAACAGTGGCCTTCCTGCCTGGGGTTTCCACTGTTCGCGCTGATAACCAATCCAATTCAACAAGCAACTGCAAGGCATCGGCTACTTGCTCGCGGTCTGATAGATTCGCCCAGCATGGCCGCCAAACGTCGCGACTACTAAAGCACTTTGGCAAATCACCTTTTCTTATGCGCCTGATTATCGCCTTGGCCGCCGCCAGTTCTGCCGTGGTAATGCTGGCATAAGCCCGCTGTGCGTGACTTTCTAAATATTCCGCCCATGCTAACGCCTGCAAGGCGGCCTGCTCTGATACAAAACCCTGGCCTTCATTTGCTAGATGTAAAATTAACGCCAAGCCCGGAACCAGTTTACGGTATTTGGCAAGGTGAGATTCCATCGCCGGGTGAAGCTCACCGCTGCGTAATTTGTTCTCTAAATCCGTGCGCCATTCCAAAAACAAACCCATAGCATCGGTATCGAACCGCAAATAAGGCAAGCCGTCCGGTTCATTGCTGTAGCCTGTGTCTTGTTGTGCGCCAATGGTTTCCGGCTTTAACAGGTCTAGCGCGGTAAAAATACGGTTGGCTTGCTGCTTGGCGGCACTGTCCGGCCATCGGTCAACATCTTGCCAAGCGCCATCGTTATCCGGCCAGACTAACAAGCCGAAACGCTGAATCAAACCATCATCACCCGATCCGCCGCGCACGGCTTGCCGGATATAATCGGCAATCCTGCCGGGTTGTGTGGAACCCAATAATGACAGACAAACGGCGGGTATATGCAGATTAAAGCCACGGGCTATCCGGTCGAAGGTGTAAGGGCTATCGCCATTCCAGGACGTTAAATAAAACCCTCTGGCTTCGGCGTTATCTTCCCGATCCAATGATTTAAGCAACGATACCAGCTCGTCACGAAACACCAATAATCCGTTCGGGTTTTGCCGGTGCATTTCGCCCAATGCTGCCGCCGTGGTGTCATTGGCAATATACCGCCGCAATGCGGGTATTTCTGGTTCATCCAACTTAAGTGAGCCTAGCAGTTCAGCTTCTGAAGCACCGCCCTTTTTAAGCTTATTCTTAACCTCAGCCGCCGCGCTTTCCTGCTGTAGCTTGAACAGGGTTGAGCGCGCCTTATAATCGGCCATTTCCCCATCATGAGTGTTTACCGCTTCCGCCGCCAGCCGTTTCAATGGTGATAATGCGGCTTCCATTGCAGGGCTTTTTAAAACGCCTGGACGCCCGATTACCAGCCCCCATTGGTTTGTTGTTACTGTCCAATCGGTTTTAGCTTGCGGCCTAATACCCACTTTGCGGCCAATGATAGAACCTAAGCCTGCCATAACTGCCACACCTACATAATCCGGCGCACACTGGACACGCTCACAGATATCACGCGCCCAGGGCTGTAGGGTTTCCGGTAATAAAACATAATCGAACGGCTTAACAGGCGGCAAATCAGCCGGTAAAGGTTTTGGGTTCGGCCATGCATCGCCATCACCATTTGGCGCGCCGGCAGTTCCCTGCGGATCAGCCGCGCCCTTCAAAAAATCATCATCCATGTGCCACCGCCTTACTCGTAAAGTAATCGTTCCAATCGCCACTAACAGGCGGTATCAATACCTTAGCGCCAACGGATAGCGCCGCTTCATTAGCTGCCTGTTGGCCTTTGCCGTGACTGTCGTTATCGCCGCAAATGATAATTTCACCTGAATGCATGGCGCGCATGGCCTGCGCTACGGGGTTTAAATTACCGGCATCAAAAGCAATGATTACCTGTTTGCCGGTTTGCTCATGCAGAGTCGCGCCGGTAGCGTAACCCTCACATATCAGGATCGTTTCTGTAGGTTCGCCAATAATGAAATAACAGCCCTTTTTGCGCCCGCCCGACAAGAAACGTTTTGTGCCATCCGGAAGGATAAATTGAAGGTTAACTATTGCGCCTGTTTCGTCCTGTAGTGGGATTACCAGCGCGCTAACGTTTAACCGTACACCGTGCGCCTGGACGCGTTTTTTCGCCAAGTAAGGTTGATTGCCTGTCTCTGTTATTGGCGTCGCCCTGTGCCAAATATGGCGCGCACGTTCAGCCGATTTCCTGTGCAGATCGGCTATCTCCTTAGCCCTTACCTCTTTGGCGTACTGTATTTGCCGGTTAATCTCGTCCTGGGCTTGTTTATCATGCTTGGCGTCATCCTTACCGCGCGGCATAGCCCATTTAAGCGTTGAGCCAGTCTTGTAGTCCATAAACCAGCCAGCCGGACGCTTGCCGTCCAAATGCAGGACATAAGCGCCATTCCTTGTATCTTTGCTGTGGCCGTCCAGGTTGCAACGGTGTAACGCACCATCGGCTACAATGTCGCCAGTTACCTTGAACCCGTGGTCGGCAATAGCATCGCTAAATAATCCAATAATTTCCGCCTGAGTAGTAATCATTCGCCGCCCTCACTAAACAGTACATAGCGGCCAATACGGTGTTTGGCTTTGCCGGTGTCGATGGTTTCCCAATGGGTGTAGATTCGGTGGCCTTGCCGCCTTAACTCAAGTACGCGTGCCGGTGGGTGTAATATATCCAGCTTGCTACGGCAATCGGCTGTATTAATTTGATGGTGCGCTAATAGATAAGCGAATAACCGCTCACGCTGCGCTTTGGCTGACGTGGGTAATGGTTCTGTCATGACTATTTTCCTATGGATTAATAGCCGTGCTATAGGTGCAACCAAGCCACCAAAAGGATATAATTATCCTGGTTGTTTTTGGTTACTGATTGCAAAAAGCCCCGGCCAGTTACGGTTACGGGGCTTTTTTATTTGTCCTGGTCGATATAAGCAGTAAGACAATCGCGCCTAATGCCAGTACACCGATCTGAAAGTTTGACTGTCTTTAATTTGCCGGATTTAACCAGTCGCCAGAATGTAGAAATGGATATGCCTAGCTCCGCGCAAACTGATTTAGGTCTAAGAATAAGGGTTTTGTCGTGCATTAATACTCCTAAAATAGGTTTATCAATGACACGTTCTGAAAGGCAGTAACAGTTTTTGGCTATATAAAAACGCTTGACTTGGTAACCTGTTACCAGAGAAAATAGTTTTTAGTAACGCTAAAAAAATTGCTTTCTGACACAATTTTGTTACTGCCCTCATCAATGTCATTGATGATTGTTAAATAAATCAAGCCCCTGAAACAGTGCTCCAACACCGTTACAGGGGCTTTTTATTAAGTCCAGAACAAATCAAGAACTTCATTTAATTATCACAAGCGTTTTTTAGCTTGTCAATTAAAATATCGGCAATATCGCACCAGAATTGCATTTAACGGAAAAAACCGTTTTTTAGCCATACCCCTACTAATAAAATAATTTCGTGGCAAAATGCGGAAAATAGTAGGATAAACGAGTTTTTTCGAGTTTAAGCTAGTTTTAGCGAGTTTAAAGTAGTTTTAGCGAATATTTTATAGCAAAGAATATTAACCTTGTTTTTTGAACGGCAATATCGCCGCGCCAGCCTTAATACCATCCAGGTAATCAGCCCAAGACTGCATCATTTTATGGCGCTCTTGCAGGTGCGCGGTTCTGTTGTAGGCGCGTCCGTTGGGGTCTTTAACGGCATGGGCGAGTTGATGCTCGATAAAGTCCACGCGAAAGCCCAGCACTTCATCCAGGATAGTCCGCGCCATTGCCCTAAAGCCGTGGGCGGTCATTTCGGACTTGTCAAACCCCATGCGCCTAAGTGCCGCCAATAACGCCACGTCTGACATTGCCCGTGAGCCGTTGGGTGTCCGTGCGCTTGGGAAAACATAACGCCCGTTGCCCGTAAGCGGGTACAGGTTGGTGATTATCTCAACCGCTTGCCTCGATAGGGGGACGATGTGTTCAACTTGGGTCTTAGTGACAAAATACCGCCATTCTTTATTTTCTAGATCTATGTGTTCCCATTCCGCCGCCCGTAATTCCCCAGGCCGCACGAAAACCAAGGGGGCAAGCTGCAAGGCTGATTTGACAACATAAGAGCCGCTATAGTCGTCGATTGCCCTTAGCAAGGGCGCAACCTGCTTGGGGTTTGTCAGTGAGGCAAAGTTGCCGCCCTTAACCGTCTTCAATGCGCCGCGTAAATCGCGGGTAATATCGCTTTCAACCCGCCCTGACGACACGGCATAGCGGAACACTTGCCCACATAGCCTTAAGGTACGGTGTGCAGTTTCTATCGTGCCGCGTTCTTCAATGCGCTTTAGGCAAGCCAGGATGTCTTTAGGCTTGATCTCTGCAATTGGCTTTCTGCCCAGCCAGGGGATAATGTAGTTTAATAGCCGCATAGGCCGTGGGCTTTTGTCTTCTGATTTTACCTCGTGCCACTCACGGGCAATGACTTCAAAGCTGTTGCCGTCGCTATTGGCCTTTGATTTTTTAACGGCCTTCCTGTTCTCGCCAGGGTCTATGCCATCGGCTATCAGCTTACGTGCATCGTCCCGCCGTTGCCTTGCTTGGTCTAGGGAAATTTCGGGGTAAGTGCCAAAAGACAAGCCCTTTTCGTTACCCCCAAAACGGTATTTAAAACGCCACCACTTAGCCCAACCCTTTACGCCGGGTTTCACCAGAAGGAACAAGCCTTTTTCGTCTGCCAGCTTGAAAGCCTTGCCTAGCTTGGCTTTCTCGCTTCTGTGTGCGTTCTTACATGCGGTGTCTGTTAGCATTTGGGGGTAACAATATTTTGTGTAGTGCTGTTACCCCAAAATGTTACCCCTGTTAAATGCGGGCTGTCAAGGGACGTTGTGGGACTGCCTAGGACGGATAAACAGGCTAAGTTGCTTGTTTTTAATGTGTTTATAGGACGTTGTGGGACGGTGCGAAACAGTCAAATGGAGCCCATAACCGGATTTGAACCGGTGACCTCTTCCTTACCAAGGAAGTGCTCTACCTACTGAGCTATATGGGCTTTACTAAATTTTTGGAGCGGGTGATGGGAATCGAACCCACGTGATCAGCTTGGAAGGCTGGAGTTCTACCATTGAACTACACCCGCGGATTAATTTATGCATGAATGGTGGAGAGGGGAGGATTCGAACCTCCGAAGGCAGAGCCGGCAGATTTACAGTCTGATCCCTTTGGCCGCTCGGGAACCTCTCCAATTTACGTAAACTGTGCATTATCTTTGATAGCGCTTAAGCTGTCAACTATACGATATCCATTCAGTACCTGCCAAGTAACCGGTTATTTGATTTTCTTTTTATTTTTTAAAAAGTTAGTCGATTATTAATGATCTGAGTTTCTTTCTAAAACAAGTCACTCGACATCTATATCCGGCTCACTTTGCCTAATCGCCCGGCTAAATAGCAATCAACCGGCATTCAGCTTGTTCATTGCCAGACCAATATCGCCACCCAGAATCTGATCGATCTCAGCCACGCCGCGTTCGATGGCTGAAGCAATAAGCTGCCGATCCTGCGCGGATGGCGTCGACAACACATAATCGGCGACATTCGCATCCGCCTGAGGCCGACCGATACCGAGCCGCAAGCGACAAAAATCCCGGGTATTCAAATGCGCGGCGATATCTTTCAAACCGTTGTTACCCGCTAAACCGCCGTCTTTTTTTAATTTGATGACGCCTGCCGGAAAATCCAATTCGTCATGCACAACCAGAATTTCTTGCGGCAGTATTTTGTAATAGCGCGCGATCTTCCCCACCGATTGGCCGCTACGATTCATGTAGGTCTGCGGCTTAAGCATTAATAGTTTATGCCCGCTCAAGGCGTATTCGGCCATTAATCCCTGAAATTCGGTTTTATTCGACCACGAACATGAACGCGCCTGCGCCAACGCATCTAAAAACAAAAACCCGGCGTTATGCCGGGTTTTTTCATATTGTGCACCTGGATTGCCAAGCCCGACAATCAGCTTTATCATCGCTGCAAATCGCTTTCCATATGGACGTTTTTACTCGTCCTTAGCGGCTTCTGCTGAACCGGTATCAGCCGATTCGGCAGCCGTTTTCGGCGCCATCATGGAAATAACCGGCAGATCATGCTCCGGACCTTGATGTAACGCCGGCACATCGACGCCTTTAGGCAACACTAAATTGGATAAATGGAAAGTTTCACCAACATCCAGCTTCGCCAAATCCACTTCTATATATTCCGGTAAATCGGCCGGCAAGCAGCTTACCTCTATATCCACCATTGAATGAGTCGCAATACCGCCTTTTTTGCCACCGATAGAGGTGCTTTCATTAATAAAGTGCAAAGGCACATGGACTTTAATCACTTCATTCATGCTGACCCGCAAAAAATCCAAATGCATAATTTGAAATTTGGCAGGATGGCGTTGTACGCCTTTGAGAATCGCTTTCTGCACTTTGCCGTCTACTTTGACATCCAGCACATGCGAATACACCGCTTCGTGCTCAAGATGTTTGACGACATCGTTATGGCCTAGCGCCAACAAACCCGGCTCAGCGTGACCTCCGTAAATAACTGCAGGAACTTTGCCTTCGCGGCGCACCGCACGAGCCGCGCTGCTGCCAGAACGGCTACGGCTTTCTGCAATAAATTCAAATACATTCGACATTTTTTACCCCGCGCCTAATACGCAACACTTACAACTTTATTAACTTATTAATTAATCGACATATAACGAGCTGACCGATTCGCCCGCCGCTATCCGCCTTATTGTTTCAGCCAGCATTTCGGCAACCGTTAACTGCCTGATTTTCGGCGATTTTGCCGCACCTTCTTTTAATGGAATGGTATCGGTAACCACCATCTCATCCAGCATGGATGCATTAATATTGGCAACTGCCGAACCCGACAACACTGCATGCGTACAATACGCCACAACCTTTAACGCACCCTGCGCTTTTAACGCTTTGGCCGCGTGACACAAGGTTCCGGCAGTGTCGACCAAATCGTCAATTAATACACAGGTACGGCCTTCTACTTCGCCGATAATGTGCATAATTTCCGATACATTCGCTTTGGGTCTGCGCTTATCGATAATCGCAAGATCCGCGTCGTCCAAACGTTTCGCTAGAGCCCGTGCGCGCACCACGCCGCCGACATCGGGCGACACCACTATCAAATCCTTGTACTGCTGCCGCCATAAATCACCCAGTAATAAAGGCGACGAATAGACATTATCGACCGGTATATCGAAAAATCCCTGTATGGGATCGGCATGCAAATCCACCGTTAATACACTATTCGCACCGGCCTGCTCGATCATCTGGGCGACCAGTTTGGCGGTTATCGGCACCCGCGCCGAACGGGTGCGCCGGTCTTGCCTGGCATAACCGTAATAAGGAATAACCGCTGTGATTCTTGCCGCCGACGCCCGTTTCAGGGCATCCATCATCACTAGCAATTCCATTAAATTTTCATTGGTTGGCGAACAGGTCGGTTGTATTACGAAAACATCCTTACCGCGTACGTTTTCTTCAATTTCAACCGCTACTTCACCATCGCTAAACCGCCCAACTGTCGCCATTCCAAGGCGCATATTGAGTTTTCTAACGATACCCTCGGACAGGGCCAAGTTAGCATTTCCGGAAAACACCATCATCGCGGTGTCATTCATCCAGGCACTCCTAATTGTTGCTTAGCCATGCAGAAAGTTGGCTGGGTCGCTAGGATTCGAACCTAGGTATGCGGGGATCAAAACCCCGTGCCTTACCGCTTGGCGACGACCCATTAATTTTTTAAAATCGATCAGTTACTGTATTAATCTTCAGCAAACAAAGGCGACCGGTTAACCCCTCTGGTCAGATAAGCCGTCCATTTGTGCTTTAGTTGCCGGCGCGCTTCAACAGCCTGATCGTGCGACTCGAACTCCGCGAATACGCATGCGCCAGTTCCCGTCAGCCTAGCTTCCGCATACTGCGCCAGATCGTTCAGCGCTTCCTGTACCAGCGGATACTGCAGGGACACGGTCGCCAGACAATCATTTCGGCGATCACCCGCTATAAAATCGGACATTCTGATCGATTTGCTATTTCGTGTCAAATCTTTAGCTGAAAAAATCTCTTTTGTATTGACATGGCAATCGGGCTTGAGAATGACAAGCCATTGTTCCGGAATCGTAATTGCCTGCAATTGCTCGCCAACGCCCTCGCCCCAGGCGGCATGGCCGAAAATAAAGACAGGCACATCGGCGCCCAGCCTTAACCCTAAGTTAATCAGTTTTGCTTTCGGCAATTGCAGATTCCAAAGCGTATTCAGGGCAATTAATGTCGTCGCCGCATCAGAGCTGCCGCCGCCTAAACCGCCGCCCATCGGCAGGTTTTTTTCGACCTCGATCGTTACGCCTTGCGCACAACCGGTCTCGGCTTGCAGTAATCTTGCCGCCCTGACCGTCAAATCGTCCGCTTCAGGAACCCCCGGGATAGGCTGCATGAGCCGCACATCGCCATCGGAGGCCGGATGAAAGCGTATCCAGTCGCAAAGCTCTACAAACTGGAACACCGTCTGCAATAAATGATAACCGTCCGGTCTTTGCCCGGTGATGCGCAACATCAAATTCAGTTTAGCTGGCGCAGGCCAGCTTGTTGACCATAACCGGTTAGCTTGACTTTCCATGCAAGCCCCATTGATCGATGATTAATTTCAGCTTTACCCGGGTATCGGAAACCGAGAGCTTATGCGGCAGGATTTCTGCATTGACCTGTTGCATGGCTTTATAGGCAATAAGCCAGCCGTTTTGTACAAAGCCGTCGCTGGTGGCCTGGTAGGCGCGATTAGATTCCGGTACGCCGAGCGCCCAGTAACGCAAAGATTGCAGCGGCACGGACATGCCTAACTGCTGATTAATGAACTGCTCCGGCTGGTTTGACGTTTGCACGTTACCGCCGCCGCGGTCTATTTTTACGGCATTGCCGGTTAATTCGATTAAAACCGCACCCTGCCCTAAAGGCCCTGACAATTTTATTTTTTCCAGATTGGGTTGATGCCGCCACTCTATGTTGGCCGACCAGGAATCATTGGGCGCGGAAATCGCCAGCCGACCCGACAAAGACCAAGTCTGTAAGTTATAGAGACGAGTATTGCCGGTATATGAATATTTGCCGTCCAGGACTGCCGGCTCGGTTACACAGGCAGCCAGCAGCAACGTTAAACCGGCTGTCGCCAGCCGTATTATTAATGAAACCAACACGATTAATGAGTTGAATAAATTAGAAATTTATTTTTGAAATTGAGTAAATACTGATCGCCGGGCGCTTTCTCTACCGCTTTTTCGTACAATTTTCTGGCATCTTCCTGCCTGCCCATCACCCACAGCACTTCAGCCAGATGCGCGGCAATTTCGTTTTCCGGCTGTTTGTCGTATGCCCTTTGAAGATAATCCAGCGCAACCTGATGATTGCCCATTTTATATTTTAACCAACCGTAACTGTCGAGAATAACAGGCTCTTGCGGCTTAATACGCAAGGCATGCAACAAATATATTTCCGCCTCGGCGTAACGGGTGGTTTTATCGGCAAGACTATAACCCAGCGCATTGAGCGCTTCGACATTATCGGGCGATTTTGCCAAAATTTTTCTTAGATCGGTCTCCATGACGTCGAGTTTTCCCAAGCGATCCGCCATTAATGCCCGGGAATACAGCAATTCTTCCTGATCAGGAGCGTTGTTCAGTTCTTTGGTTAAAAACTCATACGCTTTTCCGTACTGTTTCTGCTGGCTGTACAATTCCGCCTGCACCAGCACGATACGCGGTTTTTGTTTGGGAAATTGTTTTTGCAATTCTTGCAAACGCTGTTCCGCCCGGACATACTGCTTGGTTTTAGCGAGCAGCGCGATTGATGTTACGCCCGCTTCAAATTGAAACGGCCCATCGGCGACTTTATCGAACCAGGACAGCGCTTTTTCTGTGTTTTCCCGTTTTTCTTCAATTTTTCCCAAATAAAAACCGGCTTGGTTACTCCACTCCTTTTGATTGAGCAATTGATTGAAAATGTCTTCCGCTTTTTCGGCCCGATCCAGTTGCATGTGCGCCAGCCCTAAAAAAAACTGGCTGTCATAATCGTTCGGATCGCTGTTAATGAGTTTTTCGTAAATCTCGCCGGCTTCCTCGTACTTTGCTTCTTTTATTAATACCTGCGCCAGCATTTGTTTGTACTTGCTGTTATCAGGGTATTTCAACACATTGTTTTTCAATAAATTTTCGGCGCGACGATAATCTTCCGCATAGATCGCCAGTTGCGCTTGCAACAATAACGCCTTGTCCCAATCCGGCTGTAAACGGATGGCTTGCGCAACCTTCTGTTCCGCCAACGTCTTGTTTTTCATGTCCGACGCCAACAAGGCCTGGATGAAATAGACCGAAGCCTGATTAGGCTGTTTTTGCGCCAGTCCTTCCATAACATCGTAAAGAAACGGCACAGATATGTCTTTTTGTAACGCTCCCGCCAGCTCAAACAAGGTTTTCTCAAAGCCGTCGGGATCCAACTTAAACAAGGCATTTAGCTGGGCGATGGCGCGTTGTTTGTTTTCTGAACGCAACGCCGTTAATGCCGCTATTTTGCGGGCGGAAAGATTGTCCGGATCTTGCTTCAACCACAAAGAAACCGCCTCATTCATGAGGTTACCGTCTTTCATGTACATGGCGATCATGGCCGCCCGCTCGGTCAGCCGTGGGTCGTGTACGCGCTTGGCCGCTTCCAGGTAACCCTCCAGGGCAACATCGTATTGGCCTCGCTGTCCAGCAATTTCCGCCGTCATCAACATAAACAGCACGTCCGGATCTATCGAATTTTTATCTTCCGCCTGTTTTTTCCTGGCATCCGACAGAGCGATTTTGGCGGGTTTTACAGCAGCTTTGGCCGGTGACGGCTGTTCTGGGGCGGTGGCGCATCCATGCAAAAGAAAAATAACCGGCAAAACGGGAAACAAGCGAATAATTGACACAGATAATCCTATCTTGAGTTCATTAATATCCTGCATAGATTACCAGAAAATACAATTGGTTCAGACTGTTAATTTATAAGCGCCTATTGTATCCGGAAATCTGAGCGTTAATTAAAATGCTTGAGACAACGGCTGATTACGATAGCCATGGAAACCGGTTATACGCTAATGCCATTCATTAATGATCGTTTTTTACCATTAACCTATTCATAGACAGCTAAGCAACTAACATTGCTAATCATTAATACCGCATTTGCCTATTAATGTACCGGCTTTTTATTGAACTTTAATTAAGCTGAAAGCATTTAAACCGTAAATCCCATTTACATTAATCACGAAAACGGCAAGAAAAACCGATGTGAATCAACCGATATATACGCGTTAACTTATCGTTGCGGACAATTCTGTTACAATTAGCGGATTGTTTTAGTTAGTCTTATCCATGACATTACTGGCCGTCGGCGTTAATCATCATACCGCCCCCCTTGCGATCCGCGAACGACTTGCCTTCCCCGCCGATTCGTTGACATTGGCGTTAAAAGATTTACGGCAAGTCAGAGACATCAGCGAGGTCGCCATTCTTTCGACCTGCAACCGCACCGAACTGTATTGCACGGCGGACACGACAGACGAGCAGAGCTTGATCGAATGGGTCGCCAACGCTAAAAACCTGAATCCCGACAGCTTACGGCCTTATCTGTACACGCATTACGACAGCCAATTAATACGGCACATGTTTAGAGTGGCATGCGGGCTTGACTCCATGATTCTGGGCGAACCGCAAATACTGGGGCAAATGAAAACTGCCTACCAGGCAGCCTGCGACGCCGGCACCCTGGGCAGGCAACTGGGCAAATTGTTTCAACAGACCTTTTCCGCCGCCAAAAAAGTCCGCACCGACACAGCGATAGGCTCCAGCCCGGTATCCGTGGCTTTTGCGGCAGTTCAACTGGCGCAACAAATATTCGACAAATTGCAAGCACAGACGGCGGTATTAATCGGCGCGGGCGAAACCATCGAACTGACCGCCCGGCATTTGAAACAGCAAGGCATTGGCGGGATGATCATCGCCAACCGTACGCAAGCCAAAGCACAGCTATTGGCGGAGCAATTTAACGGCATCGCCATTACTCTGGCCGAACTACCGAGTTATCTGGCTGAAGCCGATATCGTTATTTCCTCAACCGCCAGCCAACTGCCCATTTTAGGTAAAGGCAGCGTGGAAAGCGCCCTGAAAAAACGCCGCAACAAACCGATGTTTATGGTCGATCTGGCCGTACCGCGCGATATCGAACCCGAGGTTGAGCAGCTTCCCGACGTCTATCTTTACACCGTGGACGATCTGCAACACACCATTAATCAAAACCTGGACTCACGCCGCCGCGCCGCCTTGCAGGCGGAAGAAATTATCGACACGCAAGTGAATTATTTTTTAGCCTGGTTGCGCGGCCAAAACGTACACAACACCATCCGCGATTATCGTTTTCAGGCCGAACAGATGCGCGATGACGCCTTGCAAAAAGCGCTGGCGCAAATTAAAAACGGCGCCGCTCCGGAAGAAGCTCTGACCCGTCTTGCGCATAACCTGACCAACAAATTAATTCACACACCCAGCGCACAGATCCGCGACGCCGCCGCCAATGAGCGGCATGATTTAATCGCAGCGGCGCACGAACTTTTTAAGTTGAAAAAATAAGCGTACGGCCAAAACCGCAAGGCAAAAATTAAAGCAGGATGTGCTACCCGAAGCGAAGCGCATTCATGACGTAAATTTTTTTCGCTTAATGTGCATCGTTTATTAATGGCTTTTACATTTAGCACATATTACGGGTTTTTACCTTTCGCTCCTTCGGCTACGCTCAGGACAGACTTTCGCCTTTCGCCTTTCGCCTTTCGCCTTTCGCCTTTCGCCTTTCGCCTTTCGCCTTTCGCCTTTCGCCTTTCGCCTTTCGCCTTTCAATTTTTTGCTAAAATACCGCATTTTCTCTAAACATCCTTCACAATGAAACCTTCCATTGAACACAAACTGGAACACTTAAGCGAACGCCACGATGAAATCGCGGCGTTGCTGTCTGAGCCGGAGATCCAGAATAATCAAAATAAATTCAGAAGCTTAAGCCAGGAGTACGCTCAATTAACCCCAGTAGTTGAATGTTACAAAAAACGCGCCGACGCCTTAGCGCAAAAAGCTGCCGCGCAAGAGATGGCGAATGACAACGACCCAGAATTGCGCGAACTGGCTAAAGAAGAAATTATTGAAGCGGATGCATTAATCGAACAAATTGAACAAGAATTGCAGATACTGCTGCTACCCAAAGACCCTAATGACACCCGCAATATTTTTCTGGAAGTCCGCGCCGGTACCGGCGGTGACGAGGCGGCGATTTTCTCGGGCGATCTGGCGCGCATGTACCAGCGTTTTGCGGAACGTAAGGGCTGGCAGACCGAAATTATCAGCGAAAATCCCGGCGAACACGGCGGTTACAAGGAAGTTATTCTGCGCGTGTCCGGGCGCGACGTGTATTCGCAATTGAAATTCGAATCAGGTACGCATCGCGTCCAGCGCGTACCCGATACCGAATCGCAAGGCCGCATTCACACCTCGGCCTGCACGGTCGCAATTATGCCGGAAGTAGAAGAAACCGACGCTATCGACATTAATCCGGCAGACCTTAAAATTGACACCTACCGCGCCTCCGGCGCAGGCGGCCAGCACGTCAACCGCACCGAATCCGCTATCCGCATCACTCATATTCCGTCGGGCGTTGTCGTCGAATGCCAGGATGAACGCTCGCAACACAAAAACCGCGCCCGCGCCATGGCGGTGCTGGCTTCCCGTTTGTTGGCGGCGGAGCAGGAAAAGCAACAGGCTGAACAATCCGCCAGCCGCAAGCTGCAAGTGGGCAGCGGTGACCGTTCCGAACGCATCCGCACCTACAATTATCCGCAAGGCCGCCTGACCGATCACCGGATTAATCTGACGTTATACAAGCTGGACGACATTATGGCGGGCGGCCTTGAACAGGTAATCCAGCCATTAATCAGCGAACATCAGGCGGAATTGTTGACGCAGTTGGGGGATGAATAGCAGCGGTAACATCTCTTGCAGGGTGTATATCGGCTTCGTATTGCATTGCCAATACAGCAAAACGAGCTGTCGATCCATTAATCAAAGCCATTAATGCATACTAATCATTCGATTACCCTTCAATCCGCCTTAACCGAAGCCATTGCACGGCTCGGCAGTACATCCGGTACGCCGCAATTGGATGCGGAAATTCTGCTTTGCACAGTTTTAGGCAAAGACCGCAGCTTTCTGCGCACTTGGCCGGAACGTGAATTGGATATTGCGCACTACGCCGCGTTCGATACCCTCATTAATCGAAGACGGCAAGGCCAGCCGATTGCTTATCTGACCGGCAGCCGTGAGTTTTGGTCGCGAGAATTTATCGTCACGCCGGATGTATTGATTCCCAGACCGGAAACAGAGCTATTAATTGAGCACTGCCTGGAATTAATACCCTTTAATCAATCGGTTAATATTGTCGATCTGGGTACCGGCTCAGGCATTATCGCCGTTACGTTAGCCGCTGAACGGCCACAGGCGAACTTGGTAGCGGTCGATATCAGCGCCGCCGCCTTACAGGTGGCGAAAATGAACGCTGCCCGCCACGGCGTCGATCGCATCCGCTTTTATCAAAGTAATTGGCTTAAGCAAATACCGCCCGGACTTTTCGACGTGATTATCAGCAATCCGCCCTACATCGCCGCTGACGACCCGCATCTTCAACAAGGCGATTTGCGATTTGAGCCGCAAACCGCATTAACTTCCGGCGCGGACGGCTTAAAAGACATTCGAATTATTGCCAAATCCGCTAGTAACAGGTTGAATAAAGGCGGTTTTATAGTCTTTGAGCACGGCTACGATCAAGGCTTGGCTGCGCAAGAACTGCTGAAATCATTGAATTTCAGCTATGTGCAAACCATAAACGACTTAGCGGGACAAGCGCGCGTCACTTCGGGGCAATACCTACCGCCGGATTAAAAAAGCTTTTACAATGCAGTATTCTTCGGCAAAGAAAACGATCATTAATAAATCGCAGGCATTATGACCCAAGTTACTTTAAGCAATATTGTGTACCAAATTCCGCGCAAGCTGACCAACGAACTGCTGCATCTGGCGCAGTTATCGCCCGATGCCGAAGTGTGTGGTCTGATCGGAGCCGTTAATGGTGTGCCCTGCACTTGTTATCCGGTAGCGAATGCCGCAGATCAACCGCAGCGGCGGTTTTTGCTCGACGCCAAACAGCAAATCGATGCGATGGCCGCAATGCGGGCTAAGAATGAGGAGTTGTTTGCGATTTATCATTCTCACCCGTCTGCCCCGGCGGAGCCATCCGTTTACGATCTAGATGAAGCTGCGTACAACGATGCGTTGTATCTGATTATTTCCTTAAATACCAAAGGGGTTCTGGAAATGCGTGGTTTTAAAATTAATCACAACACCGCTACGGAAGTCGTGCTAACCTTGTCGGATAGTTAATGCCGTCTTTTTGCATAAGTTTTTATTAATAATTCTACTTTATCATCCGTTCGACTTACAGCTTCGTTTAAGCCGTTAAGCGTATCATTCTAAGTAACCTTACTTATTGATTGGCGCTAAATTTTTACATACTCTATGCCGGTATCGTTTAATACTGCGAAAGCCGGTAAACGAAGATTAAACTAGAGTCTGTTGACATTTAAACTAGAGTCTGTTGACATTTAAACTAGCCAAATAAAGCTGGCAGCGAGAGCAATGAAAGCGGAATAGCGAGAGGCCAGCTTTTCATAGCGCGTCGCAATGCGCCGAAATTGCTTGATCCGGCAAAAGAACCGCTCCACCAGGTTGCGGTTCTTGTACTGCTCCTTGTCATACTCCCGTTGCTGCTTACGGTTGCTTTTAGGCGGGATAACGGCTTTTGCCCCCGCCTTTTCAATCTCGCCCAACACCCCGTCAGCGTCATAGGCCTTGT